>NZ_SPPZ01000067.1 GCF_004570525.1 Streptococcus sp. WM07
TGTAATACGGCTTGGATGAATGAATTTTTACGACAACTGTCAGAAGCTTACCCTAACGACTATATTATTTTGGTGATGGATAATGCGGTTTGGCATAAATCACAGACATTGGATATTCCTAGCAATATTGAATTTACATTTATTCCACCTTATACACCAGAGATGAATCCGATTGAACAAGTTTGGGCAGAGATTCGGAAATTAGGATTTAAGAACAAAGCATTTAAATCATTGAATGACGTCATTGATCAGTTGCAAGAAGTTATCCAAAGCTTATCAACTACTCGCTTACGATCGATTGTCCATAGAGAATGGATATCTGCTAATTTTGATTCTGAATGAGTATAAGAATTGCTTTTTTTTGCATTGGAAATTACAAAAAAGTTGCATGGAGCGCAAGCTTTCCACACAACTTATTATAGAACCTCTAAAAAGTGCTAGAGACTCACTCTAGCACTGTATCTTTAATTCGATGCTTCCGCTTCTTCAACATAGGCCGATAAGACCCCATTTACAAAGCGCGCTGATTTTGGTTCTGAGAAGGTCTTTGCTAACTCCACCGCTTCGTTGACCGCAACGACTGCTGGAGTTTCTTCAAAATAAAGTATTTCAAAAAGACCCAAACGAAGAATATTCTTCTCAATCAACGTTAGGCGGTCCAAAGTCCACCCTGATTTCAACTTAGCAGCAATTTTCTGATCTAAGTCTTCCCGGTGGTTTTGGACACCTTGGACAAGGTTTAGAAGAAAGACCGGAACTTCTCGTTCCTCTTCAACCGCTTCCTTATCATAGTTATAAGTAAAAGCGACAAGGCCCAACGAGTCCTCTTGGAACTCTAATCCCATGAGGGTCTGAAAAGCCCGTTCACGTAAATCACGACGAGTTTCCTGTTGCACTTTAGTCATTTAGAAAGTCCTCGTTGAACAGGTCTTTCAAGTCTGGCTTTGGCGTTTTCTCTGGAACAATTCCGGCAACATGAAGGTTGACCGCTGCCAATTCCATTTCTAGATAATTACGAACAGCTGTTTTAACCGTTTTTTGGATTTCCATTGCCAAGTTAGGAACAGAAACTCCATATTCCAAGTAAAGATAGATATCCACAACCTTCTCATCTGCCTGCATATCTTCGATATACACACCACGGCTTGAATTATTTTTAATCAAGCTATCTGACATGTTTTTATTTGCAAAGGAATGAACCCCATCCACTTTAGCAGTCGCAATCGCGATGATTTTCTCTAAGACCCGAGGGGCAATAATAATGTCACCTGATTGTTGCGTCATAGCTGGTCCTTTCTAGGCACGGGATACGTAAGTACCTTCTTGAGTATTAATAATCAATTTTTGACCAATTTCGATAAAGTCTGGAACGTTAACAACCAAACCAGTTTCAAGTGTCGCTGGTTTTCCAGAACCAGTCACAGTCGCACCTTTGATAGATGGTTGCGTATCTGTAACAGTCAATTCAACCGTTGTTGGAACAGTTACCCCAATCACCTCAGTACCATAGAATTGGATTTTCACTTCAGAGTTTTCCAGAATGAAACGAAGTTCATCTTGTACCGCTACTGTTGGAATTTCATATTGCTCAAAGCTCTCTGTATCCATAAAGTAAGCTGTATCATCCATTTGGTATAGGTAAGTCGCAGTCCGACTTTCGATAATAGCTTGTTCAAATTTCTCATCAGGACGGTAAGTCGTATCAAAAGTAGAACCATTCCGAACATCGCGCAATTTCATACGCATAACGGTATTTCCCTTACCAGGTTTGTGGTGGCTGGCTTCCAATACGCGAAGCAATTTTCCATCTGACGCTACGAAAGTCATTCCAGCTCTTAGTTTACTTGCATCAATCATGCTTGAATACCTCTTCAAATATAAATTTTTCTCTTCATTCTATCACAATTTAAGGTAAACCTCAAATGATGATAAGCTCCTTAGGTGCCTTGGTTAAAACCTGGCAGCCTCCTTCTTTGATCCATAGATCATCTTCAATCCGTAGGCCATATTTACCATCTAAGTAAATGCCTGGTTCATCGGTCACGACCATTCCAGATTGAAGTCGAGCCTCTGAGCCAGCCCGGAAGAAAGGCTCTTCATGGACTTCAAGCCCCATCCCATGACCAATGGAATGGCTAAAGGCTGGACCATAGCCCGCTTGGTCAATTAAAGACCGGGCAGCTTGGTCAAAGTCTGTCAACAACATACCCGCTTGTGCCTGATCGATGACTGCCTGATTAGCATCCAAAACCAATTGATGCAAGGCAGCCTGCTCATCACTCACATGGTCCAAATAAATAGTCCGAGTCATGTCCGATACATAGTGATTAAAGACACAGCCAAAATCTAAGGTCAAGCTATCTCCGGACTGGAGCTGACGCTGACCTGGATGAGCATGAGGCATGGCTGAATTGGGTCCAGAAGCTACAATCGAATCAAAAGACAAGCCACTAGCTCCTAATTCCCGCATACGGAAATCTAGGAAGTTGGCAATTTCCAACTCTGTTTGCCCAAGCTTAATAAATTCAAGAGCATCCATAAAGGCCTGGTCGGATATCTTACAGGCTTCCTGAATCACCGCAATCTCAAACTCATCCTTAATAATCCTCAAGTCCTCCACTAGATTAGCTTCTGCCACAAGCTCTTGAGCTGACAAGCGATTGGCCAATTCCTGGTAGTAATGGTAGGGGACAGTTGGCTCAAAACCAATCCGCTTCAATCCTCTATCCCTAACAAGGTTCTCCACCTCTGCCAATTCTAAGCGAGTCTCTATAAAACGAATCACTGGATGAAGAATATCTTTGGCCGCTAAAGTATAACGGGAATCCGTGAAAAAAGTTACGGCATCTGGCTCTACAAAAATAGTTGCATTAGAACCCGAAAAACCCGTTAGGTAATAGATATTGGTCAGGTTATTCACCAAAAAACCATCCAAATCACGCGCCACTAATACTGCCTGTAATTGTTCCAATCGTTTCATAAACCTAAATCTCCTCTAATTTTGCTTGTAGGTAACGCCCTGTATGGCTAGCAGGGTTTGCAGCTACTTCTTCTGGAGTTCCAACAGCAATAATCTGACCGCCTCCAACTCCACCTTCTGGTCCCAAATCAATAATATGATCGGCTGTTTTGATAACATCCAAATTATGCTCAATCACAAGAACTGTATTGCCTTCTTCGACAAAACGGTCCAAGACTTTTAACAGACGCGCAATATCTTCTGTATGAAGACCTGTTGTTGGCTCATCCAAAATATAAAAAGACTTCCCATTAGAACGTTTATGTAGCTCTGAAGCTAACTTCATCCGCTGTGCTTCTCCTCCAGATAAAGTTGTAGCCGGTTGTCCCAAAGTCACATAGCCTAAGCCAACATCCTTAATGGTCTGAAGCTTCCGTTGAATTTTTGGAATATGTTGGAAAAATTCAACAGCATCATTAACAGTCATATCCAAAATTTCTGCGATATTTTTTTCTTTATAGTGAACCTCGAGGGTTTCGCTGTTATAACGTGTCCCATGACAAATTTCACAAGGAACATAGACATCCGGTAGAAAGTGCATTTCAATCTTGATGATTCCATCACCCGAACAAGCCTCACAACGTCCACCCTTGACGTTAAAACTAAAGCGACCTTTTTTGTAACCTCGGATTTTAGCTTCATTGGTTTGAGCAAAAAGATCCCGAATATCGTCAAAGACACCTGTATAGGTCGCTGGATTGGAACGAGGGGTCCGTCCTATAGGACTCTGGTCAATATCAATCAACCGCTCAACCTGATCGATTCCCGTAATCGTTTTAAAACGACCAGGCTTCTCCGAATTACGATTAAGCTCCTGAGCCATGGCTTTTTTAAGAATGGCATTCACCAATGTGGACTTCCCAGAACCTGAAACACCTGTTACAGCCACAAATTTCCCAAGTGGAAACGATGCAGACACATCCTTCAAATTATTCTCACTAGCTCCTGTAATGTCGATTGTTTTACCATTACCAGCTCGCCGCTCTGTTGGAACTGGAATGGAGCGTTTCCCAGACAGATACTGCCCGGTCAAGGAATTCTTATCCTTAGCCACTTGATCAGGGGTTCCAGAGGCCACAACCTGACCACCAAAAACTCCTGCTCCAGGACCAATATCAATCAACCAATCCGCTGCCCTCATGGTATCTTCATCATGCTCTACGACAATCAAGGTATTGCCTAAATCACGCATTTTTTGAAGACTCTCAATCAGGCGGTCATTATCACGCTGATGCAAACCAATAGACGGTTCATCCAAGATATAAAGTACCCCACTCAAATTCGAACCAATCTGTGTCGCTAAACGAATTCGCTGACTTTCCCCTCCTGAAAGAGTTCCTGCGGTTCGAGAGAGGGTTAGGTAATTCAAGCCGACATTGTTCAAGAAAGAAAGGCGATCATGGATTTCCTTAACAATAGGTTTCGCAATCGTTGATTCCGTCTCCGTCAATGTTAGCCCTTCTACATAGGCCAAGTGATCTGCAACAGATAGGTCTGATACCTGTCCAATATGAAGACCATCTTCTCCACCTACACGAACAGAAAGTGCTGGTGGATTCAAGCGATATCCCTTACAAGTTCCACAAGTCAGCTCATTCATATATGTCCGCATGACATTCCGAGTATAATCACTGCTGGTTTCCCGATAACGGCGACTAATATTATTTGCCACACCTTCAAAAGGAATCTCAATATCTCGTACACCACCAAATTCATTTTCATAGTGAAAGGCAAATTCCCGTCCCCCAGAACCAAAGAAAATCAAGTCCTTATCTTCTTGAGCCAAGTCTTCAAACGGAGTATCCATATCAATTCCAAAGGCATCCATGGCCTGCTCCAACATTTGAGGATAGTAATTAGACGAAATGGGATTCCAAGGGGCCAGGGCTCCTTCTCTTAAGGTTTTCCCTGAATCTGGAACAACAACATCTAAATCAACTTCGAGCTTCATCCCTAGTCCATCACAGACTGAACAAGAGCCAAAGGGAGCATTAAATGAGAACAGTCGAGGTTCCAATTCCGGTACGGTGAAACCACAAACGGCACAGGCATAATGCTCGGAAAAGAGCAGCTCCTGGCCATCCATGGTATCAATCATCAAGTAACCTTCCGATAGGCGTAAGGCAGCCTCAACAGAATCAAAAAGTCGAGAACGGATACCCTCGCGAAGGACAATCCGATCCACAACGATTTCAATATCGTGCTTCTTACTCTTAGAAAGCTCAGGTACTTCTGTGATGTCGTAAATTTCTCCATCCACACGAACCCGGACATAACCATCCTTTTGAATTTTAGCCAGGAGATTCTTATGTTGCCCTCTCTTCTTACGAAGGACAGGGGATAGTATCTGAAGTCGTTGACCTTCGGGTAATTCCAAGACCTGGTCTACAATCTGCTCTACTGAAGAAGCCTCGATAGCTCCGTGGCCATTGATACAGTAGGGTGTCCCAACACGGGCATACAGCAAACGAAGGTAGTCATTAATTTCTGTAATAGTTCCTACAGTCGAACGGGGATTCTTACTGGTTGTCTTTTGATCAATGGAAATCGCCGGACTAAGACCATCGATGGAATCAACATCTGGTTTATCCATATTACCCAAAAATTGACGGGCATAGGCGGATAGAGATTCAACATAGCGACGTTGACCTTCCGCATAAAGGGTATCAAAAGCCAAACTAGACTTCCCTGAACCAGACAAACCTGTGATAACGACTAGCTTGTCGCGGGGAATGGTCACATCGATATTTTTTAAATTATGGGCGCGTGCGCCATGAATAACAATTTTATCCTGCATACAATCCTCTCTTTTTCTGTTCCTCCATTATATCAAAAATGCCTCAAAAACTGGCCCTAAAACCGATAGGTATAGAATTCTCCAACAATAGAAAAAGCTTGATTTTGAGCCTATTTAAGATATAATGGAGAAGAATGAGAAAAGGAGGGGACCATGAGACAGGTATTTTTATCAACAACAACCCAATTCAAGGAAATTGACCACATGGAATCTGGTTCTTGGATTAACCTGATCAATCCCACTCAAAGTGAATCGATTGAAGTGGCTAACGAATTTGACATTGATATCACCGATTTACGAGCCCCTTTGGATTTGGAAGAGATGTCGCGGGTTACCATTGAAGACAACTATACCTTGATTATTGTTGACGTTCCCATTACCGAGGAGCGAAACAATAAAATTTATTATGTCACTATCCCGCTAGGAATTATTTTGACAGATGAAGTCATCATTACTACCTGCCAAGAGGATATTCCATTGCTCGATGTCTTCGTACAACGACGTTTACGAAATTTTTACACCTTTATGCGCTCCCGCTTTGTCTTTCAAATTTTGTACCGCAATGCGGAGCTTTACCTTACCGCCCTTCGTTCCATTGACCGTAAGTCCGATCAAATCGAGACTGTTCTGCTAGAAGCTCCACGTAATGAAGAACTCATTGAACTCATGGAGTTGGAAAAAACCATCGTCTACTTTAAAGCCTCCCTCAAAACCAATGAGCGTGTGGTCCGTAAATTGACGTCTTCTTCCTCTTCCATCAAAAAATACCTGGAAGATGAGGATCTACTAGAAGATACTCTTATTGAAACTCAACAGGCTATTGAAATGGCCGATATTTATGGAAATATTTTACGGAGTATGACGGATACCTTCGCCTCTATTATTTCCAACAACCAGAACAACATTATGAAAGCCCTAGCCTTGGTTACTATCGTCATGTCCATTCCAACCATGATTTTCTCAGCCTATGGAATGAACTTCAAAAACAACGATATGCCTCTCAATGGTGAACCCCACGCCTTTTGGATCATCATTGCCATCGCCTTTGCAATGAGCCTTTCATTAACCTTGTATATGATTCATAAAAAATGGTTCTAAGAGAAAGGAAGTTTATGTCATTTGAAAATCTAACTAAAAAGAATCAGCAATATCTACGCACAGTCCAAAAATTATTGGAACAAGCTGGAAAAAATTCAACCGAAATTGATGAATTACTTGCAACTATTCTCCCTGAGATTGAAGAAAAACAAGCTCGCGGTTTCACTGCACGAGCACTCTATGGAACTCCAACCCAATGGGTTCGCAGTCAGCTTGAAGGCTCACATCCTGAGACAGAAGAACAAGCGGACACCAATGACAATCCCTGGCTAATGTGGTTGGAATCCACCCTCTTCCTACTCGCTTTTGTCGGACTTGGGATTGGACTGATCAACCAATTTGTTCCAAACAGTCCGAGTTACGGACTGCTAACACTGATTAGCATGACTACCGGAGGAGGAGCTGTTTTTTACGCCCTCTACCATTTTATCTATCGCTATTACGAACCTCAGTATGAGGGGGAACGTCCCAATGTTCGCCGTGGCTTCCTTTTTGTCGGACTCATTCTGCTGACCTGGATTGGTCTCATTACTCTTTCAGAGAGTCTACTCATCGGGATTAATTTACCACTTCCAAGTTTTGCCCTCATCCTAATTGGAGCAGCAGCTTTTGGAGTTCGCTGGTGGCTCATGCGTACCTACAATATTAAAAATGCTCGTATTAACCCCCGCCGTCGTCCGCTTTAACAAAACATTCTTAGTTGCGAAATCCTTCCAATCGTTAGATGCAAACTCTAGTGATTGGGGGGATTTTTTTGAAATGATCAATATAATTCCCCGGAATTGAAAAAGGAGATGGGCGCTTAAGTATTGATTGAAAGTACACCTCACCGATCGGTTTCCCTTGACTCCCCTCTACCAAATAGAGGGATCCTTTTACCCAAATTATTCATACCTCAGAAGAATCTGTGTAAATGCCTAAAAAATCATCAGAAACAACCAATAACCAATTGGAATTTCTGATGATCTTTATTATTCACCAAATTGTTCTAGGGATAAAAATGTATTCAGTACCTTATCACCCTAAAAAAGGCAGACTCCTCCCTTGGTGTAACTATATATTTTTAAAAATGTATACTATTTAACATCTTAATTTCCTAACAAAGGTGGACTTCCATCTCTTGCTTCATAAAGAATGGGGAGCGAGAAATTTAAGCTAGAAATTCGTTCAAAAAGAGTTCGAAACTCCTCCTTCAGAGAATAGAGGTTAGACAGTTTTAGAACTTGTCTTCTAGCACTTTTTACAGACTTTCCAACTATATTCACAAACAGTTTCCGAAAACGTTTCATCGTCAGATTCTTCACAACTCCACCAGCTATAT
>NZ_SPPZ01000068.1 GCF_004570525.1 Streptococcus sp. WM07
ACCGAAAAGATCGCAGGCTTCTGTTCGAGTGTGCCCTTCCTGAACGAAAGAGAGCACACGTTTTCTAAAATCAATACTATAGGTCATAAGTCTATTTTATCACGTATTTTAAAGCGAAACAACTATACTACTTCAATCACCCACACAGTTCTTTTTCCAATCCAGTTTCAAATCATCCTACTACTAAAACGAGGAGACGCAAAAACGAATAATTTCCGGCTTCCGCTTGAGGTCTGAATAGATAAAAACAGCTTAGAATCAACGTTTCTAATGACGTAATTCTAAGCTGTTTTCTATTTCGAATACTTTTTGCCCAGCCTCGTTTGATACCTATCCATTCATTTCTTTTATAATCAAATAAATTAAGCAAAAACAACTATGGTTTATGGAGTTCACGATAAGCCTGTGCCTCCATTTCGGTTGCATAAACAAAATGTCCTGGACAAATCTCATGCATCTGGCGTTCTTGGCCATCTTGTTCAATCGATGGATCATAAATTTGGTGCTGACGAGCACGTTCACGTTCTGGATCTGGCTCAGGGATAGCTGATAATAGACTCTTCGTGTATGGATGAATCGGATTATTATAAATCTCATCTGCTGTTCCCACTTCCAAGAGTTTCCCCCAGTGCATGACACCAATACGATCTGAGATGTATTTCACCATAGACAAATCATGAGCAATAAAAAGATAAGTCAGCCCCTGTTCACGCTGAAGCTTTTGCATAAGGTTAACAACCTGAGCTTGGATAGAAACATCCAAAGCTGAAATCGGCTCATCCGCTACAATAAAACTCGGATTGACTGCTAAAGCACGTGCAATGCCTATCCGTTGACGCTGGCCTCCTGAAAATTCATGAGGGTAACGTGAAAGATGATCCTTATTCAAGCCAACTAAGTCAATCAATTCCTCAACTCGAGCTTCACGTTCTGCCTTTGTCGTTGTTAATTTATGAATATCTAGACCTTCTGCGATGATATCTCGGATTTTCATCCTTCCATTAAGACTAGCCTGAGGATCTTGGAAAATCATCTGTGATTCTCTACGAAAATCATACAATTCTTTTCCCTTTAATTGAGACACATTCTTATCACCAAATAAAATCTCACCTTCATTGACATCATACAACCTCAATATAGCACGACCAATTGTTGTCTTACCAGATCCAGACTCTCCTACAAGACCAAAAATTTCACCCTCGTAAATTTCAAAGCTAACATTGTCGATTGCTTTGACTTCATTGGATTTTCCTTGGTTAAAGGTCAGTGATACATTTTTGAGTTCTACTAGTTTTTGACGTTCCTGTGTCATCTTAGTTCTCCTTCATGCGTTTCCATTTTTCCCAACGCTTCACAATAGCAGCTGGAGGTGTCACCTTTGGAGCTCGCTCATCCAAGAGCCATGTAGCCGCAAAATGGGTATCTGAGACCTTAAACATTGGAGGAATCTCTTTATGGTCAATATCTAGAGCATAAGCATTACGAGCTGCAAAGGCATCCCCCTTAGGTGGATAAAGCAAATCTGGGGGTGTCCCAGGAATCGCCTCTAAGCTACCAGCCTCAGTATCCGTTGTGGGCATAGAATTAAGGAGTCCCCAAGTATAAGGGTGTTGAGGATTATAGAAGACTTCATCAACAGTTCCATACTCCACAATCTTTCCAGCATACATAACAGCTACGCGATCTGCCATCCCTGCTACAACTCCCAAATCATGAGTGATAAAGATGATGGAAGACTTCCGCTCTTTTTGAATATCTTTAAGCAATTGTAAAATCTGTGCTTGAATCGTCACATCAAGAGCCGTTGTTGGTTCATCCGCAATCAAAATTTCTGGATTAGCAGCTAAAGCAATCGCAATAACTACCCGCTGACGCATTCCTCCAGACCACTGATGAGGATAATCATTGATATGCTCTTCTGCATTCGGAATCCCAACATCCTTCATCAATTGGAGAGCACGATCTAATGCCTCTTGTTTAGAGACCTTTTCATGCAGCATAATCGGCTCTGCAATTTGCATCCCAATTTTCATAGTTGGATCCAAGCTGGTCATTGGATCTTGGAAAATCATGGCAATCTCATTTCCACGAACCTTAACCCAATCTTCCTCTTTAAATTCAATCAGGTTACGTTCTTTGAAATCAATTTGTCCTGTAACTTCTGCATTTTTTTCAGAGAGTCCCATTAATGTTTTTGTTGTAACAGACTTCCCAGAACCAGATTCCCCAACAATAGCAAGGGTTTCTCCCTTATTCAAATCAAAGCTAATATCACGAATAGCCTTAACTTCTCCAGCATATGTCCGAAAATTAACGTGGAGATTTTTGACACTTAAAATTTTTTCTTCTGACATGTTTCTCTCCTACTAGTCTCCCTTGCTAGATTTAGGGTCAAAGGCATCACGCAAACCATCTCCCAAGAGAATAAAGGCGAGGGAAATCAAAACCAAAGCCATAGATGGAATTAGAACTTGATAAGGATAATATTGCAAGTTTTCTGATGCATCTGTAATCAAAGACCCTAAAGATGCTGTTGGGGGTTTAACACCCAAGTTGATTGCGGACAAAACAGCCTCATACATGATAGCACTTGGTACAGTCATCATAATTTGTACGATAATAATCCCTGAAATATTCGGGAGTACATGCTTAAAGGCAATTTTAAGATCACTCTCGCCCAGTGTTTTTGAAGCTAACACAAAGTCACGCTCTCGGTAAGATAAGGTTAAATTCCTAACCTGACGCGCCATTGATGTCCAACCCACAATTGCAATGGAAATAATAATAGATGTAACACCATTCCCTAACAGCAAACCAAGCATCGTTACGATAACTAGATTAGGAATAGATGAAATCACCTCAATAATTCGTTGCATAACCAAATCGATCTTACCGCCAGCAAAACCTGAAATAAGACCATAAGTAACCCCAATGATCAGGTCAATCACTGTTGCTACAAGAGCAATTAAAAGAGAAATTCTAATTCCTACTGTAACACGCTTAGCGATACTCCTACCAAGATTATCTGTTCCCAAGATGAACTTCTCTCCTTCCGGAACCGATTGATCTACATAAGCATCGTTGGCATCAGTATTTCCTGAGTAAGTAATTTGCCCATTCCAGAAAGGAAGACCATCACCTAATTTCGGAGGTAAATTCCGATAGGTCGTGACTGCATCGCTATCAAAATTGTTGGCGTCACTGGTTGATACAAAAGCTGTTGATCCAATTGAAAAAATCAACAAGAACGTTAAAAACCAGACTGAAACAACTGCTAATTTATTCTTTTTTAAACGTCTCCAAGCATCCTGAGTAAAGGATAGGGTCGGTTTTGCAATTTTTTCTTGGGATTCAGTATTACCCGCACCCACAAGTTTAAAGGTTTGTTTGCTTTCCATACTAGCCTCCTTACTTCAGACGGACACGAGGATCCACGATACTGGTAATAATATCTGTAATCAGAATTGCCACCATCAACATCATAGCATAAACAATTGTAGTTCCCATAATAACTGGATAATCCTTGGTAGGAATTGAAGTCACAAACTGCTGACCAATCCCAGGAATTGAAAAAATCTGCTCAATCAAAGCTGAACCAGTCAAGATATTGGCAGCTAAAGGTCCTACTAATGTTAAAACTGGAATGAGAGAATTTCGCAAGGCATGCCGTTGGGTAATCTTACGACTAGTCATCCCTTTAGCCCGCGCTAACTGAATATAATCTGAATTCATAGTCTCAATCATCTCACTTCGGAAGAACCGAGTCACCTGCGCGAAAACTGGAATGGCCAAAGCTAGTGTAGGCAAAATGGTTTGCCCAAAAGTTCCCCAGCCTGATAAAGGCAAAAGACCCCATTTGAAACCAAGATAGTCCAATAGTAAAAGACCAATGATAAAGGATGGTACAGCAATACCTAGCGTTGATAGAACACTTAAGACAGTATCTATCCAATTATTTTTATTGCGAGCTGAGACAGCACCTACAAAGAGCCCCGCTCCAATACCAATTACAAGTGCTTGAATTCCCAAATGAACAGAAACAGACAAACGTTGACTAATCAGCATGCTAACAGGTTGGTTAACAGACTGGTAACTTGTTCCAAAGTCTCCTTGTAAAATATTACCTAGATACTGAAGATATTGCTGCCAAACAGGTTTATCCAGACCGTATTGCTGATTCATCATGGCAATCATTTCATCGGTTAACTTTGGATTATTAAAGGGAGTTCCCGGCATAATCTGCATCAAAAAGAAAGAAAGCGTAATTACCACCCAAAGGGTGATAACTAAAATTACAATCCGTTTTAAGAGATATTTCCACATAATTTTTCCTTTTATAAGTAACGAAAGCAAGAACTGGAGAACCAGTTCTTGCAGACGTAGACTAGCGATTCTTATTCTTTGTGTGCGTAAGTAAAGTCAACATCTAAACCTGTCGAATTACGGATGAGACCTTTAATTGTTGGATTCTGTAGACCTTCTTTTGAACGGAAATAGATTGGATTGTAAAGAGCTCCATCATAAAGAGCTTTTTCAGCAGCCTTATAATCATCTGCTGCAGCTTTTGGATCCAAAGCATCTGTAGTCAAAGCTTTTTCATAAGCTGCATTGTATTCAGAACTATTTACTTTTCCGTAATTGTAAGCAGAATCAGATTGGAATAAACCATAGAAAGTAGATCCTTCTGGATAATCTCCACCCCAAAGAACAAGAGCTACTTCAAAGTTTTGATTTTTAGTATCCTCAAGACGTTGCTTAAAGGTTACGAATTTTTCTTCAACAGTCAAGCCAGGAAGAGCTTTTTCCCAAGTTTCCTTGATATAATCTACAGATGCTTTAGCTGCTGGACTATCTGCATCTGCCGTTACTGTTAAAGTCAACTCTTTCAAGCCTGCTTCAGCAAGACCTTCTTTAAAGAGTTTTTCTGCCTCAGCTACATCGTAAGAATAGCCAGGAGCTACATATTCAGCCAAATCTGTTCCATCCGGTAATTTCGCGAGTCCTGTCGGAGCAAGAGCTGTGGCTGGCTTAGAACCAGTGTCAACTGCTGCTTCAACAATCCCTTTACGGTCAGTCGCAAGGTTCAAGGCTTGTCGAATTTTCTGATTATCCAAACCTTTAACGCTACCGGTCAGATTATAAACAACATAAGCTGTAGTTGCTTCTGGAACACCAACTACATCAGCATTCTTTTTATTCGCATTGTAAATAGCTGATGTTCCCGAAATATCTGCAAAGTCCAATTGACCTTGTTTATACATCTGAACAGCTGTATCTGGTTTCTTGACTGTTTGGACATTGATCGTTTTTGTTTTCACATTTTCAGCATCCCAGTAATTATCATTTTTGACCAACTTGAAGGTTCCACTTGTACCATTCCAACCTTCTACCTTATAAGGTCCAGAATAGATCTGCTTGTCAGATGTTGTCGCGTAATCTTTCCCTAACTTTTCAACAAATTCCCTATCTTGCGGAACAAAGTTTGAGAAGGACAAGAGACTCATAAACTGAGGTGATGGACTTGAAAGAGTAAAGACAACCTTATTATCACCTTCTGCTTTAACACCAAGCTCCTCTACACTTTTTTTACCAGCAATAATGTCTTCTGCATTCGCGAGATGTGAATCTGAAGCTAGGTAAGAATACTCGGAAGCTGTGGCTGGATCAACCATCCGTTGCCATGTGTATACAAAATCCTCAGCAGTCAAAGGTGTACCGTCTGAATATTTAAGACCATCACGAAGGGTTACAGTATAGGTCAAACCATCCGATGATACATCAACTTTTTCGGCCAAATCTGGCTGTAACTCGCCTTTATCATCTCGACGAAGTAAATTACTTCCAGAATTCCCGATAGCCAGTGATGAATAGCGATCCGTATTTTTAGAAATATCCAAAGTCAAAATCTCAGTTGGTGTATACCAATTAATTTCTTCTTTATTGGCTGATGCTTGTTTGTTAGAACCACAAGCTGCAAGCACAGCTGTAGATGCTAAGGCTACAAGACCAAGCCCCATAAAATGTTTCAATGTACGTTTCTTAGATGTCGCCATAAGAAACCTCCCTAATGAAGTAAAATTTTTTATAATTATACCTTAAATAATTCTAAAATCAAGGCTATTTTGTTGAAATTTTCAAAATATTTTTTATTGAGTACTCATTTAATGACTCAATTAGCGTAACATATAAAGCTTTTCCCAACACAGTTCTCAAGTTTTCAGAGATTCAAAAATCCCCCCGCTCACAATCTTCAGGAGGATAGGATCCATCTTATTCTTCTCGATAAGCTCCAAATTTCCAATGACCTACTAGTCATTTCTCAAGGGTTGGGATGTCCTCCATTTTAGGTAATGTACGGAATCTCTGGTTCAATAGGAGTGAGAGGGAGATTATCAGAAGACTGGCGCCGCAAATCAGGATGGTAGTAAGAGATCCCAAGCTTCGAACGAATAAGCCACCCACAAGAGAAGCTAGGGGAGCTAGGCTGTTTAAAAAAGTCATATTAATCGTATGAACACGGCCAATCATATCATGTGGGGGTAACTTTTGAAAGAGAACAGAGTAAGCCACATTGACAATACCATTGGAAACACCTGAGAGAAGGATGAGGACTATTGTAAGTGGAAATATCCCTAGCTCGAGACTGATAACTGCTAAAAGCCATGTCAATCCGGTAATTGAGTAAGAAATAGCTACTAAATAACCAAGGGGAAGGCGAAGCGACACAAATTCACTCAACAAGGAGCCGAACATAGATCCTAGTCCCAGTAGCATTAACAAGAGACCATAGACCGTTGGTGTTTGATAGTATACACTGGTAAACTCTGGCAGGCTAACGTAGAAAACTGCATAAACACAATTCATCAAT
The DNA here is from genome assembly GCF_004570525.1 of Streptococcus sp. WM07. Lineage (GTDB taxonomy): Bacteria > Bacillota > Bacilli > Lactobacillales > Streptococcaceae > Streptococcus. The sequence goes on from NZ_SPPZ01000068.1 coordinate 6,869, forward strand.
AAAAGCGGAAACAAAAGGCGAAGTACCAGCGGTTGTCTAACAAAGCTCAGTCCTTCCTTAAGATCCCTTATATAAGCTGTCCTACGATCCCTTTTGGGCTGTCCTATGTTATTTGAAGGATTCGAAGTCCTTATTCGTTTGAAAAAAAAGAATGCAAAAAAGAAAAGAATACTCGTCAAACCAAACAGTTGATTCAGGCTTAGCAGAGAAAGAACAAGCGCAGAAATCGCGTTAAAAAACAAGTCTGCTCCAGTGCTGGATATCATAAGCCAGGAATTCGCTTTCGTAAGCTCTTCTGGAGCTACCATTCGCGGTAAAAGTGCCTCACCTACTGGATATAAGAACTCCGAAGCAGTCGCTAATACTGGAATCGCTAGTAACAGAAGCCACAGATTAAAACCTAGCCAATTGGTTGCAAAACTGAGAATGCAGAGAGCTAGAAACAAAAGTGCCGACAAATTCCCCAATAAGCGTCTCTGATTCCAAGTATCCACCACCGGTCCCCAAAAAATTCCTAATCCCAAATTATTCATACATAACTAAAAAAACTTCCAGAATCGCTGATACATCATGGTTTCTGGAAGTTTTTGATTTTCACCCATTAGGTGAGACTTTTTACTGGACAAAAAAGGATTTCCCCTTTATG
>NZ_SPPZ01000069.1 GCF_004570525.1 Streptococcus sp. WM07
AGTCTACAAACTGGCTAATGAGACGTGCTTCATGAGTTTCAGGGATGTCCCAAGCAATAGATAGTTCAAGGCTGAGTTGATTTGTGTTATACTGTTTATACATTTTATGTCTTTCTAGTTGTTTTGTAGTTATTATAATTATAAAGGATAAAATGGAAAAGGAGCAATTCTAGTTTGGAATTGCTCGCTTTTTTATTTTATAAGTTAGTTTTTGCCCAGCCTCTTTTTTCAGAGAATCGAAGTTTTTTAACCAAATGTATTGTAAATTATACGAAAGTTATGTATAATATTCACATCAAAACAAGAGGTGATATCATATGAAAGTAAAAACTATTTTGAAAAGTATAGCTGTTCTAGGTTTGGGGCTTAGTTTGGTAGCCTGTGGTTCTAGTACTGGTTCCACTCCGGATGCTATTAAAGAAAAAGGGAAATTGGTAGTCGCAACCAGCCCAGACTATGCCCCATTTGAATTCCAGACCCTAATTGACGGAAAGAATCAGGTTGTCGGTGCGGATATTTCTTTGGCTCAAGATATCGCAGATGAATTAGGTGTAGAGCTTGAGGTTTCGACTATGAACTTTGACAATGTACTGTCTACCCTCCAGAGTGGTAAGGCGGATCTAGCCATTTCGGGTCTGACTAGTACACCTGAGCGGGAAGCAGTTCTCTCTTTCTCAGATTCCTATTATGAAAATGGTCACTCGCTCCTAGTCCGGATGGATGACAAAGATAACTATCCATCTTTGGCTTCTTTTAAAGGGAAAAAAGTAGCTGCTCAGAAAGGCTCTATTCCAGAACAAATGGTTAAGGATCAGTTAGCGGATGCGGAGTTAGTCTCTCTTCAAGCCATGGGGGAAGCGATCAACGAATTGGTTGCCGGTAAAGTAGATGCAGTAGCCATTGATGAACCAGTAGCTCTGGGTTATGTAAGTCAAAATAAGCAATTGGCTATAGCTGCAGCAGGCATTAAGACAGACGATTCTCAAGGTAATGCGGTTGCCATGCAAAAAGACAACAAGGAATTGCAAAAAGTCGTTAACAAGGTCATTGCCAAGGTTAAGAAAGACGGTAGCTACACCAAATATCTAGAAGAAGCAAGTAAGTACACGGTAGCTGAATAGGAGAGATGACCTGAAATTAAAGACGGTATTGAAAAGTGTTGGGGTTCTGGCTCTTGGATTGGTATTAACGGCTTGTGGTACTAGCAGCGCAGCCTCTAGCCCAGAGTCTATCAAAGAAAAAGGGAAGTTGATCGTCGTAACGAGTCCAGACTATGCTCCATTTGAATTCCAAACGCTTACCGATGGGAAAAATCAAGTTGTTGGTGCGGATATTTCTTTGGCTCAGGATATTGCGGATGAGCTAGGTGTTGAATTAGAAGTTTCGACTATGAGTTTTGACAATGTCTGAACGAGTGTGACAAGTGGCAAAGCTGACTGGTCTCTCTAAAACACCAGAACGGGAAGAGGTCGTCACCTTCTCTGATCCCTATTATGAAAATGTACGGGTGCTTCTAGTTCGCTCAGAAGATAAGAATAACCTTAAAGACCTAGAAAGTTTCAAGGGGAAAAAGTAGCCGCTCAAAAAGGAACCCTCGAAGAACAATTGGCAAAAGAGCAACTGCCTTCCGCTGAATTGGTTTCTCTCCAAGCTATGGGTGAGGCCATCAACGAATTGGTTGCCGGTAAAGTAGATGCAGTAGCTATTGATGAAGCCGTAGCTCTTGGTTATGTATCGCAAAATGATAAATTGGCCATTTCAGATGCAGAGCTGAAAACCCAAGAAACCGTCGGTACAGCTGTTGTTATGCAAAAAGACAACAAGGAACTGCAAAAAGTTGTCAATAAAGTTATTGCCAAGGTTAAGAAAGACGGTAGCTATGCTAAGTATTTGGAAGAAGCAAGTAAATACACGGTTGTTGAGGAATAATGATACATATGCAGAAGGTTGGGATGGCCCAACCTTTTTGTGTGCTTGGAAAATAGTTTGACCAAGTATCAGCAGGTCTCTTTTTGATAGGCTAAAACCTGTCTCAAAGTAGGATTTTGGGTTATAATAGAAATTATGAATACCAAACCAAGGGCAGCCTATGTCCATATACCTTTTTGTACACAAATATGCTATTATTGTGACTTTTCTAAAGTCTTTATTAAGAACCAACCGGTGGATGATTATTTACGAGCTTTGATGGAGGAGATTCGGGCTTATGAACCGGGGCCAGTGGATACGCTCTATATTGGGGGTGGGACGCCATCGGCTTTGTCAGCACCACAATTGGAATTTCTCTTGGAGGGGTTGGCCTCAATTTTTGATATTAGCCAGGTCCAGGAGTGGACTTTAGAGGCGAATCCAGGAGACTTGTCTCAGGATAAAATTGAGGTTATGGCCAAGGCAGGTTTAAATCGTGTTTCTCTAGGAGTTCAGACCTTTGATAATCGGGAGTTGAAGCAGATTGGTCGGATGCACCAAGAAAAAGATATTTATGAAAGTATTGATCAGCTGAAAACAGCTGGTTTTCATAATATTTCCATTGATTTGATTTATGCTCTACCTCATCAAACGATGGAGCAGGTCCAAGTAAATGTAGAGAAGGCTTTGGGCTTAGATATCCCTCATATGAGCCTGTATTCTTTGATTTTGGAAAACCATACAGTCTTTATGAATCGCATGCGACGGGGACAGTTGAACTTACCTCAAGAAGATTTGGAAGTCGATATGTTCCATTATATTATTAACAGACTAAAGGAAGCTGGTTTTGATCATTACGAGATTTCTAATTTTTGTCGACCAGGTTATGAAAGTCGACATAATCTCATGTATTGGGATAATGCAGAATATTATGGCTTAGGAGCTGGAGCCTCAGGCTATTTAAATGGTATTCGGTACCGAAATCATGGACCTATTCGTCATTATCTTAATGCAGTCGCAGCAGGAGATGCCCGTGTTTATCAAGAAGAGCTTAGTTTAAAGGAACAGATGGAAGAAGAACTCTTTTTGGGTTTACGCAAGCGAGCGGGTGTTTCGATTGCGCGTTTTGAGAAGAAATTTCAGCGGTCCTTTGATGAGGTTTACGGGTCCGTTGTGCAACAATTGATTCATGAGGGATTATTGATTCAAGAAGGAGATAGACTTCGAACTAGTCAGAAGGGACTTTTTCTAGGTGACACGGTAGCGGAACGATTTATCCTGGAGTAGTTATGGGAAGAGTGTTTCAAGAACAGACCAGAATTCGCTTCGAATGGGTAGATAAGACAGGGCACTTGTCTCTGCCTCGTTTTATCAGCTACTTATTGCAATTTTCAGGTAGGCAATCGCAAATCCTTGGTCTGTCTGATCAGGATCTAGCTGATCGGTATGGCTTGGCCTGGATTGTCGTGGAGCATCAAGTCAAAGTTACTCGCTTGCCTCAGTTGGAAGAGTATGTGTTGCTGGAAACTGAGTTTTTGTCTCACAACAGGATTCTTTGTCATAGGTGTTTCCGAGTGACGGATGCTGCCGGTGAGTTGTTGTTGGAGATGCAATCCGTGTTTGCACTTCTAGATTTAGCTAAGCGGAAACTTAGCCGAGTCCCAGAGGAAGTGGCGGAGCGTTATGGATCAAGTTTTCAAAAACGGGGACTGCTTCCTTACTCTTTTAAAAAATTGGAGCAGTCTGAAGAGGTGACTTATCCCCTTTATTTTTTCCATATAGATCGAAATGGGCACGTTCATAATACACATTATTTAGAGTGGGCTATGGCTAGCTTGGGATTTGATTTTTTAGAGCAGTACCAGGTCGAGCGGCTGGCGATTAAGTATGTGCGGGAAATTCAGAAATCTGGCGAGGTCCTTGTACGGACACAGGTAGAGGATGAGTGTTCGCGTCATGAACTTTATGTAGAAGGGGATTTGCGCGCTCAAGTGGAAATAGAATGGAGAGAGAATCAAGATGTATAAGGGTTATTTGTTAGATTTAGATGGAACTATTTACCGCGGTAAGGAGTTGATTCCGGAGGCGCGTGATTTTGTCAAAGAATTACAGGAACAGGACATTCCTTATCTCTTTGTGACCAATAACACCACGCGCCGCCCAGAAGTCATCCAAAGCATGCTGGCTGAGCGTTTTGAGCTCTCAGTTCCCCTCTCGACTATTTATACAGCAAGTCTTGCGACAGTCGATTATATGTTGGAGAAAAATTTAGGAAATACGGTCTACGTTATTGGTGAGGACGGGTTAAAAGGTGCTATCTTCGATGCGGGATTTGTAGAGGATTCTGTGAATCCAGCTTACGTTGTAGTAGGCTTAGATACGGACTTAACGTATGAAAAAGCTAAAATCGCTAGTTTAGCGATTCAAAAGGGAGCACATTTTATCGGAACAAATCCAGATTTGAATATCCCAACAGAAGAAGGACTCTTGCCAGGAGCTGGCTCCCTTGTTCGTTTTATAGAAGCTAGTACACGAGTAGAACCGGTTTACATTGGTAAACCCAAGGCTATCATTATGGAGAAGGCCTTAGAGCGTATTGGCTTGAAGAAAGAGGAAGTGGTCATGGTCGGAGATAATTACATGACTGATATTCGGGCTGGAATCGATAACGAAATTGCTAGCCTCCTCGTCTTAACTGGTTTTACCCAAGCGGAAGAAGTACCTCATTTGCCAATTGCACCAACTCATGTGGTTCGTTCACTTGCGGAATGGAGCTTTGATGACTAGGCGTGCTTGGGGAACAGGTCTTCTCTTATCATGTTGGGGTCTTTCCGCCTCTATCTTATTAACGATCCTCCTGTTTGATCTGGGCTATCCTCTCTTTTTGAAAATTTGGGATTTACCTGGAACTTTGGGCTGGACAGCGGAACGCTTGCTTCGACAAGTTGATGTGTTGATGGATTATTTGACCCTGCCCTGGGTGACAGCATTAAAATTCCCAGACTTACCGTCGTCGAAATCTGGCCTTTACCATTTTCTCGTGGTGAAGTTGCTCTTTCATTTCTGCCAAGCAGTCTTCCTTGGAACAAGTATCGGAATGATTACCACCAAACCCTGGCGTTGGCTACCCTCTTCTTGGTACCGAACCTGGGCCCTTCTTCCGCTTGGTCTTGCCCTGCTAGCAGTCCTCGTTGGATTTGACCAGTTCTTCATTTGGTTTCACCAAATCTTATTCCCAGGGGACTCAAGCTGGCTCTTCGATCCTGCAACAGATCCTATTATTTTGTTACTACCACAGGATGCATTTATGCTCGCTTTTATTTGCTGCGGAATTCTCTATGAGCTCTATTTCATAGCTTGGTATCTTTATGCCAAAAGAAAAGAGCGCCGATAAATCTTCGACAACTCTTTGAGGAAAGTATATATTGGAAGAGGAAACCTATACTTAATTATTTTTAAAATTCGAATACTCGCTGATTTTCAAAAAAATGAAGAGAAAATCTGATGAAGATAGAACTAAAGTTCATCAAAGAGATTAGACAATGTCAGATTTTGAAGTTCAATGAGTATTAATCATAAAAAGGCTAGGTAAGAAGTCTTAGAATTAGAAAACAGCTTAGAATGACGTCATTAAAAACGTTGCTTCTAAGCTGTTTTATCTATTCAAATTTCAAGCGAAGCCGGAAATTGTTAGTTTTTGCCCAGCCTCTTTGGTAGTTAATGATGATGTCCGTGGTCGTCGATGTCGAGTTTTTCGGTATGGTGTTGGTGTTCGAAGTTGGAGTAGTCGAATTCAACGGCACTTTCTTCGATGTTTTGTGCTTGTAGGAGGTGGTGGACTTGATCTTTCAGAAGGCGTTCGTTGCATCCCTCTTCGATGTGGAGATGCAACATAGCAACGTGGCGCAAGCCATCCATAGTCCAGACATTGAGTTGGTTGACTTGGTAGACCCCTTCCATTTTCTCAAGTTGTTCACGTAAGGCTTCTAGGTTGAGGTCTTCTGGTGCTTTTTCAAGAAAAATTTGAAGATTAGCTAGGAATTTAGGAAGGGATTGGCTGAGGATGAAAAGGGAAATGGCAACGGAGAGCAAGGGGTCGAGGAAATACCAGTCGGTAAATTGGAGGATGATGCTGACGAAGAGGACAGCCACCCAACCAAGAATATCTTCTAGGAAATGGAGGGTGAGGATTTGTTGGTTGGCAGTTTCCCCTTTATGAACCAGGCGAGCTGCTAAGCCATTGATGAGGATAGCTATGATGGCTAAGGCAAGGGTTCCTTGACTGTTAACGACTGGCGGGTTGAAAATTTTAGGAGTGTTTTCAATGAGGAGGATGGTAGAACCAGTAATGAGGATTGTGGCAGTGACAAGGGCTGCTAAGATGCTGTAGCGTTTGTAGCCAAGGGTGTAACGGAGATCGATTTGTTTGTCAGAGATTTTTTCTAAATAGGCGGAGAGTCCAATTGCCATAGCATCCCCAAAATCATGAACGGCGTCAGCAAGGACGGCTGATGATTGGAAAAGGACGCCAAAGATGGCTTCAAGAATGGCGAAGGAGAGGTTGAGAATGAAAGCGATAAAGGTAGTTTTAGAACTATTTTTCATAATGGCCTTTCTATCTGGTTGCTTCTAAAAGATGGATGAGCTGACTTTGTTCGCTCGCAGTCAGTCCACGATAGGCTCCGTAGGGAAGCTGATGGTCTAATTGGAAGGGACCAAATTGGATTCGTTTGAGGCTAACGACTTTGACCCCAACGGCTAAGAACATTTTTTTGACTTGATGGAATTTACCTTCGGCTAGACTGATGAGGGCTTGGCTCTGGTTAGGGGCTGTCTTTTGAATGGTCAGTTTAGCGGGTAAACATTGATAACCGTCTTCAAAGATAATACCTGTCTCAAAGAGTTCGGGTAGATTGGGGTGTAGGGGACCGTTGACCAGAACTTGGTAAGTTTTGGTGACGTGGGCATCTGGGTGCAGTAGCTGGTAGCCTAGCGGTCCATTATCAGTAATGAGGAGGAGTCCAGAGGTATCCCGGTCTAGACGACCGACAGCGTAGAGATTTGGATTCCAGTCAGCGCTTGTTAAGGAATCAAAAACGGTCGCATGGCGTGTATCTTGATTGGCAGTCACGACGCCTCTTGGTTTGTGAAGGAGCCAATAGTGATGTTTAGTTTTTGGGGCTGGCTTTCCTTCAATTAGGACTTCTTGAAGATCGGTATCGACATTTTGAGCGAGGGATCGTACGGGTTTTCCATCGACTAGGATTTGCCGTTTGGCTAGGGCTCGCTTGATATTTTTTCGGCTATAACGATTGGTCAACAGTTGATCGATTCTCATGCCTCCATTGTAACAAATTTTGTAAGCGCCCAATAACAAGGTATCTTTAACCGAACTAGAAATCTAGCTATACTAATCTTATAAATCATCAGGATGGAGATTGATATGGTAGATTCTCGCTCGTTCACTAGGATAAATTTATGTGATT
>NZ_SPPZ01000006.1 GCF_004570525.1 Streptococcus sp. WM07
AGCTACTGCTCATTTCTGTCACTGACAGATTTATTGCTTTTTCATTGACAGGTAGTATTTCTACTACCCGCACATTGGTATTCGTCTTGTTCAGTTTTCAAAGGTCATGCCTCTCACGAGACAACTTAATCATTCTATCAAAACTTCATTTGCTTGTCAACACTTTTTGTTAACTTTTTTGAAGTTTTTTTGAATTCGTTCGTTTCACCCGAACTTTTATCATTCATCTGTCCCGTTTAAGGAACTCTCCCTTCAGGACTTTATTAGTATACAACACTCTTACTTACTTGGCAACACTTTTTTTGAAATTTTTTAAAAAAATAAGACTGGGATACTCCCAGCCTTATGATAACTGTATTTATTTAACTTCGAGAAGTCCGAAATCTCCGTCTTCACGTTTGTAAAGAACGTTCGTTGAATCATCCTCTGCATCTTTGTAAATAAAGAAGTCATGTCCAATAAGATCCATTTGAAGGATTGCCTCTTCTACACTCATGGGTTTAAGATCGATTTGTTTAGAGCGTACAATGTTGACTGACTCTTTTTCTTCTGACTCAACCAAATCGTCGGTGAAAATTTGACTAGTAGCAACTTTCGCTCTGTGTTTCTTCTCAATCTTAGTTTTGTTTTTGCGGATCTGACGATCAATTTTATCGACAACCAAGTCAACAGAACCATATAAATCTTGGGATACATCTTCTGCACGAAGTGTAAGTGAGCCAAGGGGGATAGTTACTTCAACTTTAGCAGTTTTTTCACGATATACCTTTAAATTGACCCGTACATCAAGTTCTTGATCTTCATGAAAATACTTAGAAAGCTTTTCAAGTTTTGCAGTAACATAATCACGAATTGCTTCTGTTACTTCAATATTTTCGCCACGGATACTATATTTAAACATATATATACCTTCCTTCTAAGCTAGAAGCTTTTCTATATATATAGTATAGCGTTTTCCTTTCAAAAATGCAAGCCCTTTCCTCATCTTGCAATGGAAAATGTGAAAACATTTTGACTTACGTTTTCATAAAGAACTTTCTTTGCCAGTGCTAGGGTCGCTCCCGTTGTATATACATCATCTACCAAAAGAATGCCCTTGGGAGTTTCCGAAGGACACTTCAATTCAAAGACCTGTTCCATTGCCATTCGCTCGCTTCTCCCTTTTCCTATTTGGTGATCCACATCTCGTTTTTTCAAGATTGAATGATAGTGCACTCCGGCAGCATCTAAGAATCCTTCAACTTGATTGAAGCCCCTTTCCTGGTAGCGGGATTCCGATACTGGTATTGGTACCACCATATACCCCTTCCATTTTTTAAGGCAAGCTTTTATTTCTTTGACAAAAGCAAAACGAAGCTGGTAATCTCCCCATTGCTTATACCGAACAAAATAATGAGCCATGTTCTTCTCGTATTGGTAAAGTGCTGTATGACAAATCAAATTCCCTTGCTCCTTCCAAAGAAGACAATCGGAACATTGCTCTGAATTCCCCGACTTCTTACAGGATGGGCAGCAGTTCTCTTCAATTTTTTGAAAAGACTGCTGGCAAGTGGTGCACAAATATTCTTTGTTTTTTTCCATAAAAAATATATCGGAAAAAATCAAAGGAGGTAAAAAGAATTTTTGGCAAAGGAGACAACTATTCAAAAACCTGCCTCCTTGTTCATCTGTTTGATTTCTTGAATGGCTTGTTTGATCGCTCGAGTTTGCTCTTGAGCGAAAAAGTATACGAGGCCATTGGGACGTTCTTGACTGCGACCAACTCGCCCTGCTATCTGAACCAGGCTACTTTTAGTATAGAGAGAATGATCTGCCTCCAGAACAAATACATCTACCTTTGGAAAAGTAACACCTCGTTCCAAAATAGTCGTTGTTATCAAAATCTCTATCCTCCCTGTACGAAAATCTTCAACTAACTCCTTACGATATTGAGAACACGAGGAAACAAAAGCTACTCGGAGTTTAGGATAGAGTCTTAGTAATTGTAAATAGAAGGTCTCTCCCCATTGGATTAAAGGAAGAAAAATTAAAAGGGGAAAGCCCGTTTCTCGCTGCCTTTTGAAATGATACAGAAACTTCCTAGATAATCGACCATTAGTTTGATAACCCGACCAATAGAATACTCGCGGTATAATCAAGGGATTTTTATGAAATCGTTTAGCCAAAGTCAAGCGATATAATTCTCCTCTCTGCATCCTTCTTTCCAATAAAGGAGTTGTGGTTGCCGTTAGAAAATGAATCGGGGTATTAGGCTTTCGAGCTTGGTCAACTGCTACATAGAGCTGCATATTCTCATCAAAAGGAAAGGCATCTACCTCATCTACAATAAGTAGATCGAAAGCTTGATAAAAACGAAAAAGTTGAGGGATTGTGGCTACAATTAATTGACTCCTGCGATAATCTTCCCCTTCAGCATATAGAAAACAAGAAGAAACTGAGAAAGCCATTTGTAGTCGATGGTATAGTTCCCGACAAACATCAATCCGAGGACTCGCCAAACCGACTACTCGCCCCCGATTGAAATAATCCGTGAGTAACGGATAAAGCATCTCTGTTTTCCCAGCACCAGTCACAGCATGGACCAAACAGGACTTCCCCTTTCTACTATAATCAAGAAGTTTCTGAGCTATTTTTTCTTGATCACTGTTCAGTTGACCTGACCAACGGCAAGTATCTGCCGGTGAAAATTCTCGTTGCATCAGATAATACAGTTCCTCATCTGATCGGACACGCCCCATCTGAATGCAATTCCGACAATAGAAAGCCCCTTGTGGGAGGCGATTTGTTTCATCTAATTTACTCTGACATCTCTGACAAATCCATTGACCACTCACTTCTTGCATACCTGGCATTGTGTGGGCCACAGCCTTTAGATTATTCGGCCATTCTCTGGCTGGCAAACGACGCCCCCAATAATTTTTTTCATCTTCCATACTTCTTTATTCGAAAAAACTTGCTTTCTTTTCAACTTTTACTACAATAGAATTATGGAATTTAGAACAATTACTCAGGACGGCACTGCCGAACAAGATATTAAAAAATCCCGTTTCATTTGTCAGGCCAAAAGGGTCGAAAGCGAGGAAGAAGCACGTACTTTCATTCAGGCTGTCAAAAAAGAACACTACAAGGCGACTCATAATTGCTCTGCTTTTATTCTCGGCGAAAAATCCGAAATCAAACGCTCGAGTGATGATGGTGAACCTAGTGGAACAGCGGGTGTCCCTATGCTCGGAGTCTTAGAAAACCATGATCTCACCAATGTCTGTGTGGTTGTCACCCGCTACTTTGGAGGAATAAAACTAGGGGCAGGGGGACTCATCAGGGCTTATGCATCCAGCGTTGCGCTCGCCATTAAAGAATTAGGGATTGTCCAACGTAAAGAACAAATCGGCTTACAAGTCGAACTCTCCTACTCTCAATATCAGGAGTATGCGAATTTCCTCAAGGAACAAGAGTTGGAAGAATTCGATACCCAGTTCACCGATAAGGTTCAAACCCTTCTCTATCTAGATAAAGAACGTATCGAGTCTGTCCAAGACGCCCTAATCGATTTTTACCAAGGGAAGGTAAGCTATCAAGAGACTGAATTACGGGAAGTTGAGATTCCCCAACCCTTGTATCAAAACCAAGAATAGAAAAAGAGCTTACTTTCATTTGAAAGCAAGCTCTTTTTCTATTCTTCATGACTCTTAAGATAGGCCAAGGTTTCTTTTGTCCAGTGAGAAAGATTCTTCCCTAGCGGACGAAATCCAGACTTATAGCGATCATTCGTAAAACGGCGACGCCGAGGAAAACGATGTTTTTCTTCTTCTAGCGTGCGCATAGATAGACTTGCCTTACCAGAATATTCGTCGTAATCGACAACTTGGACGGTAATACTTTGCCCAACTTTCAAGATGTCGCTAATATTTTCAATAAATCCTGTCCGAATTTCGGAAATATGGATTAAACCTGTAGTTCCATTCTCAAGTTCTACGAAGGCACCGTAAGGTTGGATACCACTAACAATTCCTTTATACTTTTCACCAATCCTCATTCCTCCACCTCAATTTTCAGAATGACTACAGGTTCTAGGGGTTTATCCATCATATCTACTTCAACATGAGCAATTTTATCAAGAACTTCAAATGAAGTGGAATCCATTAGCTGACCGAAGACTGTATGTCGACGATCCAAGTGAGGAGTTCCTCCTGTTTTTGCATAATATGCTGCAATTGGTGCTGGCCAGCCACCTCGAACCAGTTCTTTTTTATTATAGCTACTACCTGTATTTTGAACAATAAAGAATTGACTACCATTCGTATTGGGGCCTGCGTTAGCCATGGATAAAGCTCCGCGGAGATTATAGAGTTCTTCATGAAATTCATCTTCAAACTCGCCTCCATAAATAGACTCACCTCCCATACCAGTACCGCTAGGATCACCACCTTGAATCATAAAATCTTCAATAATACGATGGAAAGTAACTCCTTCATAGTAAGCCTCCTTGGCTAAGCCAAGGAAATTCGCAACTGTTTTCGGAGCATGCTTAGGGAAAAGCTTAATCGTCATGGAACCTTGGTTTGTTTCCAGGGTAACCACTGGCCCCTCGACTGTGTCCAAATCCAATTGTGGGAAATGTAACAATTTAGGAATCAAGCCCATCTCCACTAAGGCGTGTTCAATACCATCCTCCTCAACGAATTTGGTTACATAATCAGCCTTATCTTTGACGGAATCAATGGCTGCTCCCATAGCAACCGCCAAGCCCGCAAAATCAAACAACTCCAAGTCATTAAGACCATCCCCAAAGACCAGTAGATTTTCAGGCTTAAGATTTAAGCTATCCAAGACTTTTTCAACACCAACAGCTTTTGACATCTCTTTAATGACAACATCACAGGAATTGGGATGCCAACGAACCAATCGGAGATCTTGCGCTAGCTCTTCTGGCAACATCAAATCCTGTTCTTCTTCCTCGAAGGTCCACATTTGATAAATAGCTTCGCTTTGGTCCAGATCCGGATTAATCTCAAGCCCTGGGTAAATAATATCAATAGCTTCATTAATCAGGGGAGAACGAGTCGAAAGACTGGCTTGCTCCTTTCCAACCAAGCCATAAGCAATGGCTTCTTTTTCAGCCCACTCCTTATAGGCTTGAACTTGTGCTTCCGGAATGGGGTGACTATAGACAGCCTCTCCTTTTGCATTTTCCACATAAGCACCATTAATTGTGACTAAATAATCAGGCTTTAAAGCTCGTAATTCTGGGACAACACCAAGTGGGGAACGGCCTGTGGCAATTCCGACCTTAATCCCAGCTTTCTTCAAATCTCTAAAAACACGTTCGATGGATGGTGGAATAAAACCTGTATCCTTCACTCGTAAAGTGTCGTCAATATCAAAGAAAACAATTTTGATTTTTTTAGCCTTGTACTTTGTTTTAGTATTCATCATTACTCCTATAACCATTCCTCATCCGATTGGACTAAGTGATGTTGAAACGCATAGATAACTGCCTGTGTTCGATCACTCACCGCCAACTTTGAGAGGATATTTGATACATGTGTTTTAACCGTTTTTAATGAAATAAAAAGTTCGTCTGCGATTCGCTGATTCTCATAGCCTTTCGCCAAAAGGGCTAAGATATCCCGTTCACGAGGAGTTAAATCTTCGTGCAAGGGACGATTGAGACGATGATGTTCGAATTTCTGAGAGACCTCTGTCTGAATAGCCATCTCTCCCAAAGATACACGACGAATGGCACTAAAAATCTCATCTGCCGAGGAAGTTTTTAGAATATAGCCCTTAGCCCCTGCATCGAGTACAGGATATATTTTTTCATTATCCAAATAAGAGGTCAAAATTAAAATTCTAGCCTCTGGCCAAGATTCCAAAATCTCAAGTGTCGCTTGAATACCATCCATATCCGGCATCAGTAAGTCCATGACAATCACATCTGGGCGAAGTTCCAGTGCTAATTCCAATCCTTCTTTTCCATTGTTGGCTTCCCCAATAACCAAGGTATCCACTTGTAAATTAAGGTAACTCTTTAATCCTAAACGGACCATTTCATGATCATCCACTAATAGAATTTTCATCTAGTTCTCCCTTTAAAATTGGTATGCGAATATCAATCGCGACTCCTTGATAAGGAGCAGTTCTAAGGATCATTCTACCTGCCATATCTTCAACCCTCTCTTCCATATTGGCTAATCCGTAATGAAAGTCCTTGGCTTGATCCTGATTAAAGCCACAGCCATCGTCTACCATTTTCAATTGCAACTGTCCCACAGTCTGTTTAAAATAGACTTCTAGATTGGTGGCTTGCGCATGGCGAAGTGTATTGCTGATAAATTCTTGGACAATACGATAGCAATGATTTTCAATTTCCGGCGGTAATTGTTCCACAGAGACTTCTAACCGAATCTTGATTAAACTTTTCTCCTCAACTTCTGCAAGTAAGGTTTTCAAGGCTGATACCAAGTCTCGTCCCTCTAATTCCCGTGGTCGAAGATGTAAGAGAAGGATCCGTAAATCATTTTGAGCGGTATTCAGAATCCCCTCTACTCCTTGAAGCTCTTGTTGAATCCTAGCCGCATCAAAATTGGACTGTCGTAAGCCTGAAACCATCATGCTCGCCGCAAAAAGCTCTTGACTAACCGTATCATGTAAATCACGCGCAATCCGTTGCCGCTCTTGGCTAACAATATGGGCTTTCTCTACCAGCTCTTGATTCTCACTTTCCTGACGTATCAGTTGCAGATTATGAATGGATTGCCCCAAAGCTCGTAAATCCGCATCGAGAATCGGATCATCCAAGCTACTATAAGACTGACCCTTTCGAATTTGTTCCAAAGCAGGATGTAAACGAGCACGAATAGTCTGCGCTCTCCAAACTTGTGCTAAAAATGCTAGAGCTACTGCTGCTAACGACAGGGCAAACAGCATCCCTAAAATTTGAAGAGCTATCCAATCGTTTAACCAGAGATCATTCCAGCTAACATCCAAAACCCCTAAAAATTTTGTCACTAAAAAAAAGAGAAGTCCAAAGGTTGCACTAAAGATAAAGAGATAGATTCCCTTCCTCATCGGCGAATAACCTCCACATTCCCAAGCAGATTCGTAAAGACTAATTTCACAGAGCGATTAGCCTTATCTAAATTAGGACTCTTAATCCGGAGGCGCTCATTGCGAAGATTGTAATAATCATCAAAAAAACGAACATCTCCATAAAGAGTATTAACAGATAAATCTACCGCTACATCAATCGGAATGTAGACCGTTGTATTCCCCACTGCCTTTTGAATAATAATGAGATTTGAATCGAAGCCCAAAACAACCTCATCCAAATAGATTATATCATTTCCACTAAATCGGGTCAGATTCAAATCTTCAAAAGCCTGACCCTCACCTAGAAAATAAGATAAATCACCTATCCAAGTATTCCTGGTTTTATCACCTGGCATTTCTAGTAGAATCGACTGCGAGCGATGTTCCCGATACAAATAAGGAAGCATGGCAGAAAAACCATAGACAATGGCGAACACAATCGCTGCCATTCCAAATGGATTGATACTCATGGCTAAAAATAAAAACAGGAAAAGAGCCACAACTAATAAATTGGATTGACTGTCTACTCGATAATAATGATAAAGCAACAAACAAAGAATCAGAAACCAAATCCCACGCGTGACATCATCAGAAAACATGGTTAGAAAAGCCAATGTTAATAAAATTAGCTCAACCAATACAAAAAAATGGATTTTTCTCATCACAATGCTCCTTGTACCTTATTATTGTATCAAATAGCCTGACTCATGAACAGTCACAACTCTGTTGAAAGAAAAAAGAAGTTGGGAATCCCCAACCTCTTCCATTTTATTCCTCTAAAGAAAGACTAGAACTCGCTTCCGTTCGACTGCTAGAAGATGTGCTTGTATTCAATGATGACGACTCGCTTTCTTCTTCACTTTCATCCGTCACAGATGGTATGGACACAGACGAACTCGAAGGATAAACGGATTGATTTTGAACAACTGCCGCAACTGTTAATTCGATATTAGCAGACTTGACATCAATAATATTCCCAGCCAAAGGATTCTGTCTCACAATAATATCGGATTGCACAGCTGTCACCTCATTTGTAACTCGACGACTAATACGGCTAACCGGAACCCCAAGATTAATCAAAGTATCACGGGCGTCACGATAGGTCATACTGGTGAAATCTGGCATCTCAATAGAAGTAGCTTGACGTGCTACTTGAAGGACAATCTTCGTATTACCCGTTGGATCAAACTCTTCACCAGCCTCTGGTGTCTGCGATAGAACGATTCCTGATTCCTCATACGTATCATCAACTTCTTCAATTTTAATCAATCGTTCTGGAACCTGGTGTTCTTCCCTCAGGATCCGCTCAGCCTCACTCAAAGATTTTCCAACTAAGCTCTCCATCTTAAAACGTGTGCCTTCCGCCGAAACAATCAAATCAACCGTAGAACCTTCACGTCTTTGTGTCCCAGATTTAGGATTGGTTCGGATGACGTTCCCAGGCTCAATCTCTGTCGAAGTCTCTTCAGAAACATTCCCCACCACTAGACCGGCTTCCTCGATTTGCGTCCGTGCCTCTGCTAAGGGCAAATTTTCAACCTGTGGAATCACAGCTGAAGATGGACTGAGAAAAATCAACGATAGAACAGCCAATACAACTAACACAAAGGCCCCAAAAACGACCTTGTACCGCATTCGAATACGCCGACCATGTTTCTTTTTAGGACTAGCTACCTTATTAACAGTCTTACTTTTATTACTCTGCTGGGGACGAGGACGCGGCTCTATTCTCTCCTCGCTCTTAGTGACCTGCTCAGCTTCCCTGACTGGAGCGGGTGCAACCTTTGGAGCCGGATTCGATTTAGGGAGCGTCTTAACTTCAGATTCCTTCTCGGTAAAATGCAGAATCGGTTCATTGCGTCGCTCATAGGATAAACTCGTCGATAGATCCAGATACATCTCCGCGACCGTTTTATAGCGATCTTCTAATTTCTTAGCAGTTGCCTTGATTACCACATTCTCCACTGGAGTCACTACGCGAGCATTCTCTTCACGAATAGATGGGAGCGGTTTTTGAAAATGCTGAAGGGCAATCGTAACAGCACTATCCCCATCATAAGGAATATGCCCTGTTAACATTTCATAAAAAATAATCCCCATAGCATAGATATCTGACTGAATCGTCGCTTTTGAACCACGCGCTTGTTCAGGAGATAGGTAATGAACACTACCTAACATAGAATTGGTCTGCGTTAAACTGGTTTCCGCAAAAGCCACTGCAATCCCAAAATCCGTAACCTTAACAGTTCCCCCTTTAGTCAAAAGAATGTTCTGAGGCTTCAAGTCCCGATGGACAATTCCCCGCATATGTGCCAAACGCATAGCTAAGAGAATCTCGCCCATGATACGAACCGCCTCTTCATTACCCAGAGGAGCCTTATCCTTGATATAGCGTTTTAAATCTAGACCTGAAACATATTCCATAGCCAGGTATTGTTGGCCATCCTCTTCTCCAATATCTGTAATTCGAACGATATTTGGATGATCCAACTCGGCCATAGCTTTGGCTTCCCTTTGAAAACGGGCTACCGCCACAGGATCGGTTTGGTAATTGGTCCGGAGAACTTTAACAGCGACTTCTTCACCATCTAAAATTAAATCTTTTGCTAGATAGACATCCGCCATTCCGCCTCGACCAATTTGTTCCATGATCTTGTAGCGTCCAGCAAAGATTTTTCCGATTTGAATCATAACTGGTCCTCCTGTTTATAATGAACAAGAGCCACAGAAATATTATCTATTCCTCCAGCAACATTCGCCATGTGTACTAGTGTTGCCGCTTTTTCTTGAAGACTTAAATCAGTCGCCAGAACTTCTTGAATTTGAACATTGGTAACCATATTGGTCAAACCATCGCTACTGATAATCAGATAATCTCCGTCTTGCAATACTGCTAATCCAATATCTGGCTTAACAGGGTCTTGTTGACCAATAGATTGAGTAATAATATTTTTCTGAGGATGATTCATGGCTTCCTCCTCAGTAATTTGTCCAGCTTTCAATAATTCGTTGACCAAAGAGTGATCACTGGTTAACTGAATATACTCTCGCTGATCCCAGATACTCACACGGGAATCCCCTACATGTGCGAAGACAGCTTGATTTCCAATAAGAACAACCGCTTCTAGCGTTGTCCCCATACCTCGAAATTCATCTTCTTGCCCCATAGCATGTATTTTCTGATTTTCCGCTTCCAATTGGGTTTCAAACCAGAAACGCATCTGATCTATAGAATTAATATCTGAATGAACCCATGCTGCTCCCAAATCCGTAACGGCCATCTCACTAGCAATATTCCCTGCTCGATGACCACCCATTCCATCCGCTAATACAATTAAAGGATTTCCTGCTTGGTTTCGAAATTGATTGACAAAATCTTGATTGTTAGAGCGTCTCTGCCCTACGTCTGTCAACAATGCAATCTCCATGTCTTGTTATTTCCTCCTTCAATCAGGATTTCTTTCTTAGTTGGCTGATAAAGAATCCATCCGTCCCAAATAACTCGGGTGTGATTAGAAGACAGCCATCTACCATCATCTCTGTCTTAGGATGAACTAAGGAAACCTGTTCAAAATCAGGATGCCCTTCTAAAAACTTTTGGATAACTTGTTGGTTTTCTTTTAAAAAAATTGTACAAGTACTATACGTTATTATACCACCTTCCGCCAAGGTTTGACAAACACTATCCAAAATCTGCAATTGGATTTCTTGGAGACTCTCCAGATCTTCACGACTCTTTCGATAGCGAATATCGGGTTTCCGACGCAGAAGACCGATTCCAGAGCAAGGGGCATCTACTAAGATTTTATCAAAGCTATCTTTAGGAAAGACCTTGTGAACCTCGCGTGCATCCAGCCGCTTTGTCTGAATACGTTCAGATAGGCCCAAGCGTTCTGCATTTTCTTGGATAAGGGCCAACTTATGATCGTAAAGATCTAAAGCGATAACTTGGCCACTTTCTAAATAACTAGCTATATGAGTGGTCTTCCCTCCTGGGGCACTACAAGCATCTAAAATCCGCTCCCAACCTTCAATTCCTAGGGTAGGGGCTACCAATTGGCTAGATTCATCCTGAATGGTCACACGGCCTTCACGAAAAGCCTGAGTGGCTGCAAATTGTCCGCTTTCTTTCACAAGCCCAACTGGGGAAATAACTGAATCCTTAGCACTCAATAACTCTTTTAGGTCCTCTTTTTCAGACGGATCTTGCACACGTAAACTCGCCCTATTCTTCCAAAGTAAGCTTTGCATAATGGCTTCCCCACGTTCTAACCCATACTCATCGATGAGGCTACGAACCAACCAAACAGGGAGAGAATAACGGACGGATAAGCGTTTATTCAGCCGTTTAATAATATCTGGATTTGGTAAACCTTCCTTCTCTATCCGTCTCAAAATGGCATTAACATACCCACCCGCAGCAGGATGTAGCCGTTTCTTAACAAGTTCCACTGCTTGGTGGATAGCTGCTCGATTTGGTATTTTATCCAAATAAATCATCTGATAAAGAGTCATTAATAAGGTTGAATAGATAGGAGAATCCAATTGATCACGGTCTTCTATAAAGAACGATAGGTACCATTCAAGTGTAATTTTCCGTGTCAAAGTACCATAGACAAGTTCTGTTACCAGAGAGTTATCCGCTTGCGATAAAGAACTCTTCTGTAAAGCCTTGTGCAAGGCAAGGTTCGCATACGCCTCATTTTCAAGAACGGATTGTAAAATATCTAAACTTAGAGAACGTGCTGAAATCTGTTTACTCAAATTGATCTCCTACTTTGACTTCTCGACCAACTCCATTCAGAAAGTCTTGAATGGGCATGGCTGCCTTTCCAAACGGTTGTACCTGTTCCAAGGACAGAACTCCTTCTCCTGTTCCTACATGCAAAGATTTTTTATCTCGATGAATCACCTGACCTGCAGGACCGCTCCCTTCAACAACTGTCACTTGCTGAATTTTCATACGTTTGCCTTGCCAATAAACATGAGCAACTGGCCACGGATACATTCCCCTTATCTGATTAAATAACGTAGTAGCCGATTTATTCCAATCCAAGCGCTCTTCCTCTGGTTTAATATTTGGTGAAAAAGTCACTTGTGCAGGATCTTGTGCTTGAGGCTGGATCTCCCCCTTAACATAAGCTTCCAGTTTTTCTAAGAGCAAATCACGTCCCAAAATCGCCAACTTCTCAAACAGTGTTCCAACATTATCCTGTTCCTCAATCGAAAGAGAAGCTTGTGCAATCATATCACCCGCGTCCATTTCCTTAACCATTTCCATCAAGGTAACTCCTGCTTTTTCATCCCCATTGATTAAAGCATAGTGGATAGGAGCCCCACCCCGATATTTCGGAAGAAGAGAAGCGTGAACATTCACTGCAAAGTCATAAGTATCTAAGAGTCTAGTCGGCAAGAATTGGCCAAAAGCAGCTGTCACAATCCCATCTGCATCAAGATTCATCAATTCCTCCATTTCAGGAGAACCTGAAAGTTTCTCAGGTTGATAAATCGGAAGATTGTGAGCTAGAGCTAGCTCTTTTACAGGTGTTTGTTTTAATTCCTTTTTCCGACCAACGAGCCGATCGGGCTGGGTTACAACCGCTTGTATTTGAAAACGCTGATCTCCTAATAGTCCTTCTAAGACCGTTGCTGCAAAGGCTGGAGTTCCCATAAAAATTACTTTCATATCTAAATCCTTTTCTTACTGTGGTTCATGATCGATTGTCAGCCGAACTTGTTGAAATTCCTTGGTTTGACTAATCTCTAAAATCCGATTTAAAACACCCTCAAGAGCTGGCTCTTGGCGATATTTTATCATTAATTGATAATGGTAGAGGTTATGTGTGCGACTAATCGTGGAGGGAGTTGGCCCTAGTATAATAGCACCGGGGCTAAGTACCTGTTGAAGGGTCCCCAAAGCTTGATAGGCAATTTTTTCAACAATTTTAGGATCCTTGTGTGAAAAATGAAGAGCCACTGTATAAAAATACGGTGGATAACCCGCCATCTTACGAATCCCCATTTCCTCTCGGTAGAAGCCTTCATAATCCTGATTAGAAGCATACTGGATAGCATAATGTTCCGGATTAAACGTTTGTAAAAAAACACGTCCCGGCTTGGTTGCCCTTCCTGCTCGTCCTGCCACCTGCGTTAACAACTGAAAGGTGCGTTCTGCTGCCCGAAAATTCGGTAAATGAATACCAGTGTCTGCATTTAACACCCCTACCAAGGTAACATTTGGAAAATCCAAGCCCTTGGCAATCATTTGAGTTCCCAATAAAATATCAGCTTCTCCTCTGCCAAACTGAGCAAGAAGCTTCTCATGACTCCCTTTTTTACGGGTTGTATCCACATCCATACGAAGTACCCGTGCCTCGGGTAAAACCTCTAACAGCTCTTTCTCCGCTTTCTCTGTACCAGTTCCGTAATAATGAATCTCTTGACTTTGACAACTTGGACAGACTTGAGGAATCCCTTTTCGAAAATCACAGTAATGGCAATTCATAGTCCGTGTAGACATATGGAGAGTTAAGGAAATATCGCAATTGGGACACGTATCAACTGCGCCACAAACTCGACACATCATAAAGCTAGAAAAGCCACGACGATTCAACATCAGCACAGCTTGCTCTCCTCGATTCAAGGTTTGCTGCAATGCCTCTAACAATGGAGGGCTGATATTTTTATCTTCTTTAGCCGTACGATATTCCCGAAGATCGATGATTTCTACTGTTGGTATCTGTGCATCCGGATTAGCCCTCTGTGTCAAAGCTACAAAATCATACACGCCTTTAGAAGCTCGCGCTCGTGACTCCAAACTCGGAGTCGCAGAACCTAAAACTAGTGCCGCTTGATGATACTGAGCTCTTAAAATAGCTACATCCCGTGCATGGTAGCGCGGATTATTATCCTGCTTGTAGCTGGCTTCATGTTCCTCATCAACAATGATAACACCAATATTCTTTAGAGGAGCAAAGATTGCTGAGCGAGCACCAATAACAACTCTTGCTTGACCATGAGTAATCTTCCACCACTCATCATACTTTTCACCTGCAGACAAGCCCGAATGAAGAATAGCTACTTCCTGTCCAAATCTCCCAATAAATCCCTTGGTCATCTGCGGGGTTAGAGAAATTTCAGGTACCAGCACAATAGCATTTTTGCCTTTTTCTAATACTTGTTCAATAACTTGTAGATAAATTTCCGTTTTCCCACTCCCCGTTATCCCCTCTAAAAGAACCGGTTGTGTTTTAGCTTCTCCGACGTGGGATAAAATCTTTCTTTTAGCTTCATCTTGTTGGGCATTTAGCACTGGTGGTTCTGTTGGCTGAACTCCTTCAAAAAAGCTAGCTGAACGGGAAATACTTTTCTCAATTATCTCAATAGCCCCAACGTCGCCTAAATACTTACTAATGGCACTAGAAAATTCTTTATTAAAATCCGTAAGTCGCCCTTCTTCAGGATTCTGTAACAAATAATCTCTTGCCGCTAGGCGCCGTTTGGCCTGTTTTGTGATTTCTAAATTTTCTAAAACCTCTGGCACAGGTCGATACCATTTTTCATATTTAAGAGTCGCTTGATCTAGCGCTAAATACTTCACCTCGACTTGTTTTTGAGCAGCTAATAATTGAACCTCACCTAATTCCTCTCGGCTCATTTTAGATGCCCGCTTTCCTTCTCCACTTGGAAACAAACGATCCCTAATGTCTGGAGCTAGCCCCTCTATTGGCAGATAGTACTTATCATACTGGGATTGGAGTAAGCTAGGCATCATGGTTTTTAGAAGTTGAATTTTAAAAGAAAAAACCTGATGGCGCAGTTGTTCGACCAGCCATAGCTGTTCCTCTGTCAATACCGGTTCCTCATCCAGTACCTCTACAATATCCTTGATTTCATACTCTTGCGTTGCTGGTACATCCTTGGCAATCACCACTCCTTGAATTAAACGGTTCCCTAATCCAAATGGCACATGGACCCGCACACCGACCTGTATTTTTGCTTGCAAATCTTTTGGTACAGCATAGGTGAAAGGATAATCTGTTTGACCTGTTGGAACATCAACAATGACATGGATCCACATATTTCCTCCTTAAAAACTTAAAAAGGGAGACCATGGGATCTTCATCATTTCATCTTCCCATAGGCTCCCTCATTTGTAGACTCTAAGACAAGTAGCACACCTGTAAGCTTAGATTTTGCCACCTTCTTCTTTTTCTTTGGCAATTTGTTCTTTGATTTTCTTTTCTTCTTCTTCCTGACGTTGGCGTTCAATTTCTGCCTTAACGCGAACCAATTCTCGCTTAGCTTCTGGATCAGGATGAATAATCACATTGCCTGCTTCAATTTCTTCCAAAGCACGAAGGGTTGACTTAACAGATTTAAAATCCTGGGTTGGTTCTGCACCTGCCTCTAATTCATGAGCTCTTTTAGCTTCAAGAATAACAAGTGAATATTTAGATGGCACCTTGTCAAGCAGGGTGTCAATAGAGGGTTTCAACATCATAATTTAGATACCTTTTTCTAATGAATTAACGAACGGTTGCAGTCTCACAAACCATATCCTGGTAGTGACCAATCACCCGATCTACACGAAAATGCTCTGCTTCGATAACTCTTTTAACGCGCTCAGCCGCTAAAGAAACTTCATCATTTACGATCGCATAATCATACTCTCGCATCAGTGCAATTTCTTCCTTCGCCTTTTCAATGCGTTGCGCAATCACATCAGCCGAATCTGTTCCACGACCAACTAGGCGTCCCTGCAATTCATCGAGATCAGGCGGAGTCAAGAAGATAAAGACCGCATCAGGCACTTTTTGTTTAACTTGGAGAGCCCCTTGTACCTCAATTTCTAGGAAAACATCAATTCCTTTATCTAAGGTCTCATTTACATAGTTAAGGGGTGTTCCGTAATAATTACCGACATACTCTGCATATTCCAACATCTGACCTTGACGGATTAGTTCCTCAAACTCTTCACGAGTTCGGAAAAAGTAGTCCACACCATCGACCTCTCCGGGTCTCTGCTCTCTGGTGGTCATGGATACAGAATACTGAAATTGATTCTCTGAACTTTCAAAAATCTCTCGTCTAACAGTCCCTTTTCCTACACCGGATGGGCCTGAAAAAACTATTAATAAGCCACGATCAGCCATGAATTCTCCTTCATTGTCTTTAGAGTCTAGTCTACCAAAAAAGACTTCCTTTTTCAACCAATTTTCTCGCTAGGAAAGGGAAAAGCCCCGCTTCTTTTCGAAGCAAGGACTTTTTAAAAATCATTTTGCAAACTCGATTGCACGTGTTTCCCGAATAACGGT
This sequence comes from Streptococcus sp. WM07, assembly GCF_004570525.1. GTDB lineage: Bacteria > Bacillota > Bacilli > Lactobacillales > Streptococcaceae > Streptococcus. Next base: position 16,410 of record NZ_SPPZ01000006.1, read on the forward strand.
AACCTTGATATTACCAGGGTATTCCAAGTTATTTTCGATTTTTTCACGAATCTTGTGAGCCAGTACCGTCATCTGATCATCTTTGAGTCTAGTTGGGTTGACCATCACTCGGATTTCCCGACCTGCTTGCAAGGCAAAGCTCGATTGAACACCTTCAAATTCAGTAGCAATGTCTTCTAAATCACGCAAGCGTTGGATATAGTTCTCCAAGGACTCACTACGAGCACCTGGTCGAGCAGCACTCAAGGCGTCTGCAGCTGCAACAATAACAGCGATAACAGAAGTCGGTTCCACATCACCATGGTGACTGGCAATCGTATTGATAACAACCGGATGTTCCTTATACTTACGAGCTAATTCGGTTCCAATCTCTACGTGGCTACCTTCAATTTCACGGTCAATCGCTTTTCCTAGGTCATGTAGAAAGCCAGCGCGACGAGCTAGAGTTGGATTTTCTCCTAGCTCACTAGCAATAATCCCTGATAGCTTCGCCACTTCAATGGAATGACGTAAGACATTCTGTCCATAAGATGTTCTAAATTGCAAACGTCCCATCATTTTCATCAAATCTGGGTGCAAATTAGGTGCGCCAATTTCATAGGCCGCATTCTCACCATATTCACGAATTCGTTGGTCCATTTCCAAACGATTCTTCTCAACTAATTCCTCAATGCGAGCTGGATGAATACGTCCATCCTTAATCAAAGCCTCCATAGTCATCCGAGCAATTTCGCGGCGAATCGGATCAAATCCTGAAAGCACTACGACTTCTGGAGTATCATCAATTAAAACATCAATCCCTGTCAAACTTTCAAAAGTACGAATATTGCGACCTTCACGGCCAATAATACGTCCCTTCATATTATCATCGGGTAAATGAACGATTGCATTGGTCTGATCTGAAACAAATTCTCCAGCCATTCGCTGCATAGCCTGAGCTAAGATATCCTTAGCGACCTTGTTCGAGCGCTCCTTGATTTCCCACTCAGCTTCTCGTACGCGATTGGCAATTTCAGAGGTTAACTTCACTTCAGTCTCCTCTAAAATAATCATTTTAGCCTGTTCCGGCGTCAAACTTGCAATACGCTCCAACTCTGCTCGCCCTTCTTCTTCAAGGACAGCAACACGTTCCTGACGTGCATCAATTTGTTTAGATTGTTCATCAAGAGATTGTTCCTTTTGATCCAACAACTCTTCTTTTCGAGTCAACTTTTCGTCTTTCCGATCTAAGTTGCCTTCACGTTGAGCCAAGCGGCTCTCGGTTTCTTTAAGCTCTTGACGTTCCGTTTTGAATTCCGCGGCTACATCTTCTCGATATTTCCGAGCTTCTTCTTTTGCCTCTAGCAAAGCTTCTTTTCTAAGGGCCTTGACTTCACGATTTGCTTCTTTCACAAGGGATTTAGCTTCTCGTTCCGCCTGACCACGAACAGTTGTCGCTTCTTGCTCAGCATTTAAAAGTGCTAACTCTGCTGCCTCCTGCTTTTTAGCAGCTGCTTTTAGAGCAATCACACTTCCAACTCCTAAACCAATGATGACGGCAAAAACAAACAATCCAATTGTTACCATGTTTTCACCTCATATTTTTATCGTGAATGTTTCATTACATTCCTTATTATTTTATCACAAATGGCTTTTTTATTGTGAAAATTTGTGAAAAATACCATTGCGGACTTCCACTGATAGCTATCAAGCCATGATTGCCATTTGTATTTTACATGGATCATCAACCAGCACTCGCTCAAAGCATGGGCAGCAATGGTTTGAGATAACTCCGAATTTTACTTAAAATCCATATGGGAGCTGTTCATTTTCGTATAAGAACTTTTCCGTACAATCTTGTTCCCTATAAGTCTATAGTTCAAAATGAATTCTTTAAGTGATTGAATCAAAAAATGTGAGACGTTCTTATGAAATGCTAACCCTTTTTATCTAAGCCAATCAACCACTATGTCAAAACCATTTCTCTATATAGAAAAAGACCGGGATTTTTCCCAGCCTCATTTCCTTTAATAGTCTAGGTTATCAGCTCCACCAGGTGCATTTCCCACATAATATCCTGTCTTAGCATTGATACTAAAGAGATAGGTTCCATCTGGTTTAAAGAGGTTAAAATAACCATTTCCATTAATAATATTTACACGTTCGAGAATATATTGATTTCCTACAATATAGCCATCTCGTCTAGCGTCATCCAAAATCCGCTCAAGAATACCTGGAGTAAAGAACCAAGCAGGGTTTTCAGTATCCACTAATTTTGCAGGATCATAAGGAACTCGACTTAGCTCCCGCTGAATTTTAATTCCCCAATCAATATATCCCCCTCCTGCTGGTACCACTGGGGTCGCTTCCGCCGGAGTTACGACCATAGCTGGATAAGACTGACCTCCTGGTGAAATGGTCGTTGTAGCAGGTGCAACAATCTGGGCAGAATCTACTGGTGCAGTAGAAGCTGGTACTGTCGGTGTCGCAACTTCAGGTGCTACAACTGCAGGTGCTGCAACTTCAGGTGTGACTACTCCAGCAGTACTGTTATTGGCAGTCTGAGGTGCTGGAGCTGCTACCGCTTCCTGCCGTCCTTTTTCCAAACCTTGCTTAATCAATTCATTCAGTTTTTCATTCCCACTATCGATATCCCCGAAAGTCGCATTTGCCTTAGGCTTAGCATCTGTTTTAATCTCACCATCTACTAAGACTGGAGATTCAAACTGCGCATTTAGATCCTGAATAGCAGAGATTTCTTTTGACAACTGATCGTATGCTTCCTTAGCCTTATCATATTCCTTAGTACCTTTTAATTTATTTAAGGTTTCTTGCAATTTAGGTAAATCACCAAAGGAACTGTTTTTTAAAGCAGTCTTTTCAGTTGAAAGATAAAAGCTATCCAACAGTGTATTAAAGGACTTCAAGTTCTCCTCCACCGTTTTTTCATCCTGACTTGAACTGGAAGAGGATTTTTTAGTAGAAGAAGAGGAAGAAGAAACTGTTTTCTGTGAAATTTGCTGCGATTGTTGCAAAAGCGCATAACTAGTTCCACCTAAAACCAGAATTGCTAAGGCAGCAGCAGATGAATAAATAAACAATTTTTTCTTATAAAACGGAACTTTAGCAGCAATCTCGGAATCTTCGTCCTTAGCCAACTGACTCCCTGTGCTTACAGCATCTGCTTCTGGAGTTACCCCAGCATCAGCAGAAGCACTAGCAAGCGCGTCTTCCTCTGCAACAACCATCGGAATCTCATCAAAGACAGCCGTCTTCTCCAAATCTGCTGAATCCATATTTCCCGTAGGGATAGCTTGACTATCAAAGATCGTTCCCACCTTAATCAAAGATTCAGAAACAATGGCTTCATTAACTGCCTTTGCCGCTTCAGACAGATCAATGGTTTGAGTATCAAATTTTGCTTCTTGGATTTTCGCTTTATTTTGCTTGATGTACTTATCAAGTGCGTTATCAGTCGGAACAATACCTGCTTTCGTCTCTGCATTCCTTCTCGCTGCTTCAGCAACTGTCATATCACGAGCTTGCTCTAAATCCAAAATGCTCTCATTATCTGAATTTGTCGGAATTCCATCTTTCTTCGACATCTCTACCTCCTCACGCTTGGGAACCACTATCCGATCGTCTCACACGTTCCCCATAATATTGGTAATAATCAACTCTTAGAGTTCCATTATACAATTTTCTCTTCTTATCCGCTAGGCTTCCATACTTCTCTTCGAACTGACCATCACTGGTTAAAATGAACTTACTCCAAGTTCTAAGTGGTGCAAAAGTCTCCCCCATCTCCTGGTACAAACGAGATACGCCCTCATCATCCATTAGACGCTCTCCGTAAGGCGGATTTGAGATAACCACTCCATTGATAAGATTTGTCTGAAAGTCTTGCAATCGCATTTGTTTAAAAGTTATATAGGAAAGTACACCGGCTCTTTTGGCATTTTCTCGAGCTAACTCCACCATTCTACCATCAATATCAGAAGCCATAATGCTTAGCTCTACATCATCTTGCTGAGCTGCTAACGCCGTCTCTTTTAATTGCCGCCAAAGTTCTTGATCAATCCATGGCCAGCTTTCAAAAGCAAAAGAACGACGTAAACCTGGAGCTATATTTAAAGCTTTCATAGCTGCCTCAATGACAATAGTCCCTGATCCACAAGTAGGATCTAAAAGAGGCTTATCTGGAAACCAGTTTGATAAATTCACCAAAGCTGCCGCCATATTTTCTTTCAGAGGTGCCCCTCCTTTATCTGTACGGTAGCCCCGCTTAAAGAGACTATCCCCGCTAGTGTCCAACATGATTGTCACCTGATCCTTTCGGATAGAGACCTCAATTGAAAAAACAGGACCAGATTCTGGCAAAGGAACACCATCTGGACGGGCATAAACTTTCTGCATTTTACGAACTACCGCTTTTTTGGTGATGGCCTGCACACTAGGTTCATTGTGCAACTTGGAACGTACACATCGAGCCTTAGAAACAGGAAATTGGACACCGAGAGGTAGATAGTCTTGCCAGTCAATAGCAAAGACTCCTTGATAAAGTTCTTCGAAAGTCTTTGCTGGAAACTGCCCTAACACTAATTTTACGCGATCAGCAGTCCGCAACCAAAGATTTGCTTTCATAAGCTCTTCTTGCTTTCCTTGAAAATGAACTTTTCCGTTTTCAACCTGACACTCCATCCCTAAGTCCCGAAGTTCTCGGCCAACTAAGGCCTCCAAACCTGCAGCTGCAGTTGCAACCATTTGAAATTCTTTTTTCATCTTATTCCTCTATACAAAAAGCTAGCATACGCTAGCTACCTATGTGTAATTCTCTATAAGCCATGTTCTGTTCCGGAAATAACTAGGTCTTATTTCCTTCGATAATCATCTGTCTACCGGAATACCGGTCAGGATGCTCCGTTCGGATTCCAGGCATCCCATGCCCCGACCAAAATTTGGGTTGCTAGCTTGAGGGGTTTACCGCGTTCCACTTTTTCTGTTTCCAGAAAAACTACGTCACTGTGGCACTTTCAGATCTATTCAAACATATCCAAAGACTTAGCTCTTTCGATCGCCGTAACGATTTCTCGTCCCTAGGCTTATGGATTCGCCTAGCACAAACACTACCAGCATCACAGCTGGTGCTAGCATGGACTTTCCTCATACCTGACAAGCAGATATGCGATTATCCGAAAACTACACTGTTCTCTTCGATTATAAACCTCTTTCAGCAATTTGCTTGCCGAATACTTCCTTCTCCAAACGATTCAAACGACGTAAAATATCATAATTAGACACAGACATAGCCTGTTCTTTAGGTAAGGCTGTCTGTGCATAGGACGGTTGAACTTGCGGTTGAACCTGCGCTTGAATCTGAGGCTGCTCTACTGGTTTGGCAGTATTTTTTTTCAATTTCTGATTCTCTTGCTGCAATTCCTTAACAAGAGCTGCATAGGTTTCATAGTCTTTTATAATATCATCTAAAAATTCATCAACTTCTTCTTTATTATAACCTCTTACAGCTGTCTTGAAATCTTTGTCAAAAATATCTTTCGAGGTATACTTAATACTGGCCATCTCTCTCTCCGTTCTGATTTATAAATCTAATTATATAAAATATTTGTTTCTTTTAGCAAGGGTTAGCCTTTATCTTTTGAAAAATTTTCTGCTTCTTCGTTTAATTCGTAAAAACCTAACATTTGTAAGGGGATTCCTTTTTCTTGTACAGCTTCTTTTAGATATTTTAAATTTGTTGGCTTTTCTTCATCGTAGAGTAACACTACTTCTTGGGCATGTCTCAGAAGTAAATCTTGATAAGCTTTCAACTGTCCTGGATTTTCATAATATTCATAAGCAGCGGCTACATAATCCAGCTGTTTAAACCGCATTAAGACTTCTTGATTGGCTTCATTCCAATTTTTCCCTTGATCTTTAAAGCAAAATACACACGCTATCTGAAAATCATATCCCTCTTGCCGAAGCTCCTCCAAAACATCTAAGGACCACGCATCAAAACCTAATTGTCCACGAAAAACAATATAATCAATCCCTTGGTCTAGATAACGTTGATAAGTACGTTTGAGAAGACTTTTGATAATGGGGATACGAGGATCTTTGGGAGCAAATAAACCTAAATCAAAACTAGTATATCCTGCTGCTAAGAGTGTCGCCATTTTTAACCGTCTCTCTTTCTAAAGTGTGGTATAATGGATGGGTGTAATGTTGTAAAGGAAGATATATGGTACAATACCCATCTAAGCTCGCAGGACATCATCTAGCTCATAGAAGCCAGTCGCAAGGCAAAACGAATTTTGCCAACCGTGGAATGTCCTTCGAAAAAATGCTCAACGAGACTAATTCCTATTATCTCATAAAAGGCATGGCAGTCATCCATAAAAAGCCAACTCCTGTTCAAATTGTAAAAGTTGACTATCCACAAAGGAGCCGCGCTAAAATTGTAGAAGCCTATTTTAGACAGGCTTCTACGACGGACTACTCTGGTGTTTATAAGGGTCATTACATTGATTTTGAGGCCAAAGAAACTCGACAAAAAACAGCAATGCCTCTTAAAAACTTCCATCCCCATCAAATAGAGCATATGGGACAGGTACTTGAGCAGGACGGAATTTGTTTCGCACTCTTACACTTTTCAACATTGCAAGAGACATATCTGCTACCAGCAGAAGCCCTCATTCAAAGTTTCCAAGAACATTGGAAATCCCTTCCTATAGAGTTTATTCGGGAAAAAGGTTACCTCATTACTTTAGGGGCCTTTCCCAGCGTACCCTATTTGGAAATTATTGAAGAACATTTAATAGGTGGTAATTCTAAATGAAGAATTTTTCATGGTCCAGATTGGGCAAAATGATTGCTCTCGGACTAGTCTCGCTCTTTTTAACACTTGTTGCACTTGGAGGAATCGTTTTTGCTTATTTTGCAATTACTTCTCCAACCCTTTCAGAAGAAGAGCTGATTGCAACAACTTCGTCCAAGATCTATGACAATCAAAATAACTTGATTGCGGACTTAGGATCTGAGAAGCGTGAAAATGCTTCACCAGAAGAAATTCCTGTTGAACTAGTTAATGCCATTGTTGCGATTGAAGACCACCGCTTCTTTGATCACCGTGGAATAGATTCCATTCGGATTGGCGGTGCTGCTTTAAACAATCTAGTTTCCAGTAGCCGGCAGGGTGGTTCAACTCTGACGCAACAATTAATCAAACTAACCTACTTTTCAACTGCTGCCTCAGATCAAACGCTTAGTCGTAAAGCTCGCGAAGCTTGGTTGGCTATGCAGCTAGAACAGCAGGCAACTAAGCAAGAAATTTTGACCTACTACATTAATAAGGTCTATATGTCTAATGGAAACTACGGGATGAAAACCGCAGCCCAAAGTTATTATGGTAAGGAATTAAAAGATTTGAGTCTTCCTCAATTAGCTCTATTGGCTGGTATGCCTCAAGCACCAAACCAATATGATCCTTATTCCAATCCAGAAGCTGCTTTGGAACGGCGAAATCTTGTTCTAAGTGAAATGAAAGAAATGAATTACATTTCTGCTGAACAGTACGAACAAGCGATCAATACCCCAATCACAGATGGACTTCAAAGTTTACGTCGTACAGAAAGTTATCCAGCTTATCTCGACAACTACCTCAAACAAGTTATTGAACAAGTTGAACAAGAGACTGGTAATAATCTTTTGACAACTGGTATGGAAGTGTATACCAATGTTGACATTGAAGCACAACAACAACTTTGGAACATCTACAACACATACGACTATGTTGCTTATCCAGATGACGAGATGCAAGTGGCTTCAACTATTGTCGATGTAAGCAATGGTAGAGTTGTGGCTCAATTAGGTGGACGAAATCAATCCAACAACGTTTCCTTCGGTACCAACCAAGCGGTTGAAACAAACCGTGACTTCGGTTCTTCTATGAAACCTATCACAGATTATGCACCTGCTATCGAATATGGAATTTATGATTCCACTGGTGCCTATGTCTATGATACACCTTACGATTATCCTGGTAGCAATACGCCTGTATATGACTATGACCGTCGTTTCCTCGGTACCATTACCTTGCAATATGCCATCCAAGATTCACGAAATGTCCCAGCCGTTAGAGCTTTAGAAGCTGTTGGATTAGAAGATTCCCTCAAATTTCTTAACGGTCTAGGCATCAATTATCCTGATATGGTTTACGCAAATGCTATCTCAAGTAATACAACGATCTCCGATCGTCAATATGGAGCAAGCTCTGAAAAAATGGCTGCAGCCTATGCTGCCTTTGCTAATGGTGGAACCTACTACAAACCTCAATACGTTAACCGAGTCGTTTATCAAGATGGAACTTCTCAAGATCTAACGGATAAAGGAAATCGTGCCATGTCTGAGCAAACTGCCTACATGATCACAGATATGTTAAAAACCGTTCTAACTCATAATACCGGTCGTAATGCTGCAATCGCAGGCCTCTACCAAGCTGGTAAAACTGGTACTTCAAACTATGGCGACGATGAGGTTGCTAAACTTACCCGTTCAACAGCTGGTTCTTACATTGCTGCTCCCGATGAATTATTTGTAGGCTATTCACCACAATATGCAATGGCTGTTTGGACTGGTTATAACAATCGCTTCACTCCAGTCCTTGATGATGGAATTGATGTGGCAACAAGTGTTTATCGTAATATGATGACCTTCCTCCATCCAAATGGAAATGATGACTTCCCAATGCCTAGTGGGCTATACCGCAGTGGAAGCTACATCTTCAAAAATGGTGCGGACACATCCAACGCTGCACGTGGAACAAGACAGGTACCAAATTACAATTCAAACTATGGCGAAGATGAAGAAGATGATTTTACTACTTCAAATTCTAGTTCAAACATCTTAAGTTCCTCTTCTTCAAATGATACTACAACCTCCTCATCCACTACAGTGAATGATGTATTCCCAAATCCAAATACTCTTCCTTCTTCCAACGGGAATACTGGAACAACAACCAATAGTCAAAATCAATTTGGATTTGAATAATCTGAAAAATCCCTGAGTTCTCTAACTCAGGGATTTTTCACCTTCTTTGATTATTTCCAGAAATCATCAAAAACTGTAATTGGCAAATGGCGTTTATGCTCAGATTTAAACCATAGTTCTTCAATCCTTGCTCGCACTGGATCTGCAACCACTCTACCTTCTAAGTAATCATCAATAGCTTGATAGGAAACACCAAGCGCTTGTTCGTCTGCCAAAAGAGGTTTTTCTTCTTCAAGATCAGCCGTTGGTACCTTCTCATAAAGTCGTGCTGGGGCCTTTAAAGCTTGCAAAAGCTGACGGCCTTGACGCTTATTTAAACGATACAAGGGTAGAATATCTGCCGCTCCATCGCCAAACTTAGTGAAGAAGCCCGTCAAATTTTCAGCAGCATGATCCGTCCCAATAACAGCCCCTTTCTGAGCCCCAGCAATCGCATACTGAGCCTGCATACGTGCTCTAGCTTTCACATTCCCTTTATTGAAATCGGAAATCTTTTGTCCTGCTTCTTGTAAGCTCAAAACCAAGGCATCAACACTCGCTTTAATATTGACCGTTAAGACCTGATCAGCTTGGATAAATTCTAAAGCTGCTTGAGCATCGGCTTCATCTAATTGCTGGCCATAAGGAAGACGGACTGCGATAAATTGATAGCTAGTGTCTCCAGTTTCCTCACGCAATTCCTCAATCGCCATCTGAGCCAGACACCCAGCTAGAGTAGAATCCTGACCTCCAGAAATCCCTAAAACATAGGATTTCAGGAAGGGATTCTTCAAGAGATACTCTTTCAATAAATCCATACTCCGACGGATTTCTACTTGGGGATCAATCTCTGCTTTCACCCCTAGTGCTTGGATAATCCTTTCTTGTAAAGTCATGCATCGACTCCTTCTTCTAAAGCTTGACGGCGGACCTTTTCAATCAAGTTCATCTTGTTTTCCCAAACATCACGTGCCAAATCTACCGGATAATCTTGAGGATTTAAAACCCGTTTGTACTCATCCCATAAATTGTCAAAGGCTGTACGTGCATGATGCTGGATGTCCACTAAACTAGGAGACTGATAGCTGAGCTGACCAGCATCATAAATTGTAACCAACATAGGAACAGCTTCAAAATCCCTAACCTTCTTATTAATATAAGTATAAGTTGGATGGAACATATCCAATTCCTCCAGCTGATTAACGTCTTGGTCTGCAAAGCTAATATAATCACCTTCTGACTTGCCTTTAGCCCGACTCGTAATCCTCCATACCTGCTTTTTACCTGGGGTTGATACCTTTTCCGCATTACTGGAAAGCTTGATAGTATCATGCATTTGTCCCATTTCGTCTTCAATCGAGACAATCTTATAAACTGCACCTAGAGCAGGCTGGTCATAGGCTGTAATAAGTTTCGTTCCGACCCCCCAAACATCAATTTTAGCCTTTTGCATCTTGAGATTGAGGATCGTTGTCTCATCTAAATCATTGGAGGCATAAATTTTCGCCTCAGTATAACCTGCATCATCTAGCTGTTGGCGCACTTTTTTTGAAATGTAAGCAATATCCCCTGAATCAATCCGAACTCCTAAGAAATTGATCTGATCTCCCATTTCCTTGGCTACCCGAATAGCTGCAGGAACACCTAGACGAAGCGTATCGTATGTATCAACTAAAAAAACACAGTCGCGATGGGTTTGGGCATAAGCTTTAAAAGCTTGATAATCATTGCCGTAGACTTGAACAAGTGAATGGGCATGCGTTCCAAGAACAGGAATAGCAAACCGTTTTCCAGCACGAACATTACTGGTTCCAGAAGCGCCCCCAATAAAGGCGGCTCGGGTTCCCCAAATGGCCGCATCCATTTCCTGCGCTCGCCGAGTTCCAAACTCTAATAAGGGCTCGTCTCCAATAACGGACTTAATACGAGCCGCTTTCGTTGCGATTAACGTCTGGTAATTAATAATATTAAGCAAGGCCGTTTCTACCAACTGACATTGAGCTAAAGGTCCTTCAATCTGCATTAGAGGCTCATTAGCAAAAACCAAGTCTCCCTCCTGAACAGAGCGTACCGTCAATGCTAGACGAAAATCCGCAAGGTAGCTGAGAAAATCTTCATTATAACCTTGAGCTCGGAGATAATCTAAATCAGACTCTGTAAAACGTAAATTCTCTAGATACTGAATCACCCGCTCCAAACCAGCAAAAACCGCATAACCATTTTTAAAAGGCAATTTACGGAAGTATAACTCAAACACAGACCGTTTGTTATGAATACCTTGTTCAAAGTAGACCTGCATCATATTAATTTGATACAAATCCGTGTGCAAGGTTAAGCTATCATCTGGATACATATAGACTCCTTCAAAAATACTAGTCCTATTATACCATATGACGGAAACTGGAAAAAGATAATCATTTTCTGCTTATTTTCAGAAAAAACAAAAAGACTGGAAAATCCAGCCTTCAAACTTACTGTTCTGAAATATATTTATAGACCTGCTGTCCTGCTATAGCGCCATCTCCAACTGCAGTAGTAATTTGACGAAGATCTTTTTGACGAACATCACCAATAGCATAGATACCTTCTACACTTGTTTTCATTTCCTTATCTGTTGGAATCCAACCATTTTCATCTGTGATGCCTAAATCTTTTACAAAGTCACTGACCGCGTCTAAACCAACATAAATAAAGACAGCTCCAAAAGCTTCTTCCGTCACCAAGCCAGTTTTGACATTTTCCAAAACAACACTTTGAACTTTGCGATCATCGCCTTTGATTTCCTTGACAACTGTATCCCAGATGAAACGGATTTTTTCATTAGCAAAGGCTCGATCTTGTAGAATTTTCTGAGCACGGAGCTCATCGCGACGGTGAACAATCGTCACTGTTTTTCCCATTTGTGCTAAGAACAAAGCCTCTTCCACAGCTGAGTCTCCACCACCGACTACTAGGATATCTTCACCACGGAAAAATGCTCCATCACAGACCGCACAGTAAGAAACACCGCGACTATTATACTCTGCTTCACCAGGAACTCCCAAGTGACGGTGCTCAGATCCTGTTGCCACAATAATCGTTTTGGCTTGGAAATCACCGGAATCTGTATGAATCACCTTATGATCCTCTTTATTCTCAATCGATTCAACCATTCCAAAAATATACTCCACTCCAAAGCCTTCCAATGGTTGGAACATTTGATCTGCCAATTCCGGACCAGAAATTTTGGCAAAACCTGGATAGTTTTCAATATCTGCGGTATTATTCATCTGACCTCCAGGAATCCCACGCTCTAAGAGACCAACCTTGAGATTACCCCTAGCTGCATAAAGAGCAGCTGTCATTCCAGCTGGACCAGCTCCAATAATAATCGTATCGTACATAAACTTACTCCTTAGAATTCTTCTACTGTCATTATAGACCCCTGTGTCTCCAATTTCAAGAAAAGCGACCTAGAAGACAATCAAGAGAGCCATAACTGCAAAGGAAAAAATCGGAACAACTAAACAAGAAGTAATCAGAACTTCATGTCGCATTTGCCGCCTCGTATTCCCCTTAGCCACCCCACGAACATAGAAAACCAATCCTATCAGAAAGGTAGCTGCACTTGTCAGCAATAAACTTTGAAAATAGAGAGTCAACATTTGTGCCAGCATTCTTAGACAGCCTCTTCTCTACGGTAATTCGCCAAGAAATCTTTAGTCCGTTCTTGCTTAGGATGATGAAAAATTTGATCTGATGTTCCCTCTTCGATAATTTTTCCTTTTTCTAAGAATAAAACCCGATCAGCTACTTGCTCAACAAAGGCCATATCATGACTAACCAAAATCATTGTTTGCCCGTCCTGAGCAGCCTGGCTAATCGCCTTCTCTACTTCACGAACCAACTCTGGATCCAAAGCAGAAGTCGGTTCATCTAGTAAAAGAACACTCGGTTTCATAGCCAAGGCACGAGCTAGACCAACTCGCTGTTTTTGCCCACCTGAAAGTTGTTTCGGATACTGATCAACCTTATCCGCCAATCCAACCTTAGTTAATTCCTTGAGAGCCAAATCCTTAGCCTTTGGTAGGGGCATTTTTTTTACCTGGACTAACCCTTCCATTACATTTTCCAAAACTGTCCGTCTCGAGAAAAGATTAAATTGTTGAAAGACCATCGATAAGCTCTGACGAAGAGCCAGAATATCTTCCTTACTAGCAGTTTTAACATCTAATAACTTATCATCAATTTGAATGGTTCCAGCATCCGCATTTTCCAAAAAGTTAAGGCTCCGTAGAAATGTTGACTTCCCCGCTCCTGAAGAACCAATCAGAGCAATGACTTCCCCTTGATGGATGTCTACATCTAGCTTGTCCAAGACAATCTGTTTGCCGAATTTTTTACTTAATCCTTTAATGGTAATCATCTAAGACCTCCTAATCATCACCAATTGCTAGACGACGTTCCCACCAACGACCCAACTGCTCAATCAAAATGCTGACAGCCCAATAAACAAGTGAGACTGAAATAAAGCGTTCAAAATAGCGATAATCCGCCCCACCTAAAATTTGAGCCTGGGCAAAGATTTCAACAACTCCTGCATTAAATGCCAAAGATGTCCCTTTCGTCAAACCGATTAAATTGTTAATCAAGGTCGGAAGAGCAATGACAGCTGCATTGGGGAAGACAACTCGACGATAAACTTGCTGTTCTGTCATTCCTAAACTACGTGCTGCCTCCATTTCACCAGGATCTACAGCTAAGATAGCTGCACGAATGGTCTCACTGGCATAAGCTGCCTCATTAAAAGCAAAAGCTACAACCGCAAAGACTGCTGCGGGGATTGCGTTAATATTCCAGTCTGTTCCCAAATTCTGGTTTAAAGCCTTCAAAAGAAGGGGAATCCCGTAGTAAGTCAGCATGAGTTGCACCAAAATTGGCGTTCCCCGTAAAAAACTAACAAAAACAGCTTGAATCGGGTACAAAATCCGAATCCGACGAATCTTAACCAATGCGAATAAAATCGCTAAAAACAAACCAAAAATGGATCCTGCAAGCGTTAATCCAAGAGTAATCGGGAGACGTTCTAAAATTCTTGGAAGTCCATCAAAAACCGCTCTCAAACTAAACAATTGACCATCTGGCAAACTGTTCATTAAATTTTCGTAAAAAGTTACTCCTAAGTTAGGAATCATATACTACCTCTTAATCCCTAAAAGATCTGACGCTTAGCCTTCCGTTCTGCACGGCCTTGGGCTCTGCGTTCAGCCCGTTTAGTTTTTCTTCGTTTTTCATTCACGGCCCACTGGATTTTTTTCTTATAGCCTGGTTTGATTTTCTTCTTCTTCTTTTTCACCAAGCCAATCATCTCAGTGTCCAGTTTTTCCCGTTTTTTCTCACGTTGCGCCCGACGATCTCGATCATAGGTCTCAACAAATTCACCATTCTTGATTTCTTTGGGAGTAAAGCGAATCCCCATTTTTTCCAAATCACGAATAGCAGTGTCATCCTGTGGCGAATAAAGAGTAATGGCGATGCCACCTAAACCATTCCGCCCAGTTCTTCCAACTCGGTGAATAAAGAACGATAAGTCTTGAGGAATCGCATCATTTATCACATGACTAACCCCTTCAATATCAATTCCACGTGCTGCAAGATCTGTGGCTACCACAAAAGTATAATCCAGATTTTTAATCTGATTCATCGTCCGTTTCCGTTCACGGGCTGGGATATCCCCGTGGATACGTGCAACTTTTAATCCTTGCTCCTGTAAATACAGATAGAGCTCTTCTGCCCGTCCCTTAGTATTGACAAAAATCATGGCCAAATAGGGTTGCATCATCTGAGACATTTGATAAATTAGGGCATTCCGATCACGTCCTTTAGTCGAAACCAACCAATTATCGATTGTATCTGAGATAACCGTCTTGGTAGCAATTTTCTCCATGACAGGCTGCTGTAGATACTTCTTGAGGAAAGGTTGGAGTTTTTGTGGGATAGTTGCTGAGAAGACTAAAATCTGAACATCTTTTGGTAATCGTGAAGCAATACGATCCACTGTCTCCAAGAATCCCATGTCCAAGGTCATATCGGCCTCATCCACAACCAAAGTCTTCGTTTTATGAATATCCAAATCACCGCTTGCCACCAAATCATAGATCCGACCTGGTGTCCCGATTACGATGTGCGGCTGACTCTTCGTAAGACGCTCAATCTGACGTACCTTATCCGTCCCGCCCACATAATTTGCTAAACGTACAGAAAAGGGTGCGTGGCTCGCCAGCTGCTTACAGGCTTGGTAAATTTGCTCAGCCAACTCTCGACTTGGTGCCGTGATAACCGCCTGAGTAACATCTGAATCCTCTAATTGCTGAAAAATCGGTAATAAGAAGGTGTGGGTTTTACCCGAACCAGTCTTGGATTCTCCAACCAAATCCTTTCCACTTAAAACAACCGGAATTAATTTTTCCTGAACTTCTGTCGGTTGGTGGAAATTGATTTCCTTCAGGGCTTGCTGAAGAAAGTCCTTTAATTGAAAATCAGTAAATTTCATGCGTCACTTCCTTTTCTAACTTCCTTTCATTATACCATATTGGAAAAAGGAAAAAAGGTTGGGGAATCCAACCTTGATCATTTAGAGATATAAAAGGGCTAGAGTTATCAAGGACATGACAAATCCAATCCCCCATAAGAAGAAATCTACCTTCCATTCCGACCAAGCGGAACCACGGCCGGTCAATCCACCCAATTCCAAATGGTGGTGAAAAGGAGTCATTCGGAAAATACGACGGCCTTCACCATATTTTTTACGAGTGTATTTGAAGTAGGCTACCTGCAACATAACGGATGTAGTTTCAATGACATAAACCAAGCCGATTAATAAGAGAGTCCATTCCTGATGGAGAGCCATCGAAATGGTTGCTAGCATACCTCCAAGTGCCAAACTTCCAACATCCCCCATAAAGACCTTAGCAGGCTTCCGATTATAAAGGAAGAAACCAAGTAGAGCACCAATCATACTAGCAATTACCAAAAGAATGTCCCATTGTCTTTGCATAAACGCAATAACACCATAGGCTACAAGCGAAATCACAACTGAGATACTTGACAAACCATCAATCCCATCCGTCAAATTCACTGCATTGGAAAATCCAACTAGCCAGAAAAGGACAAAGAAAAGGTAGAGAAAACCTAAGGGCAAAAGATATCCAAAGATATTCAAAGTCCCCGTATTATTATCCGCAAACAAGAAGAAGAGGAAACCTCCTAGTAATTGTAAAATTAACTTCTGCCGTGGATTTAGCCCCTCATTAATTCGACGAAAAACCTTCAGGAAATCATCCAAAAAACCAACCGTGCCATACAATACTAGGATCAGCAAAATCATCCCAGCGCTAGCGGTCCAGTTCCCAGACCAAATTAGACTCAACAAGGCTACAAGACTACCTACCAAAAGAAAAACAATCCCTCCCATGGTAGGCGTTCCAGCCTTGGCTTGGTGTTGCTTCACATCTTCATGCATCTGTTGACCAGAAATCTTAGCCTTATTATAGGTTTGAATGAAAATGGGCATCAATAGAACTGTCAGCACAAAGGAAATGACACTGACAAAAATTACGCTATTCATATTAGTCTCCCAGGGTTACTTTTATTTTTTTGATTTTCTTTAATGATGTATTCGGATCCACATTCTGACTGACAACATGACTGCCCGAACCACGAATGTCCATTTCGATATCCATCCACTTGCCAAATTGTTTAATCATCTGCTTATTCCAACCATAGAAATCTGGAACTTCTTCAAAGCTATTAGTAAGAATCAACACTTGTTGATTGGCTTTCAACTTGTCTCCAGCATTAGCAGAAACTTTACGAATAGAGGTTCCTGTCCCCAATATAATCGGTTGTACCACACTTTGACGTAGAACATCCGCTAGATTCCCCGGAGATATTTCGGAAGTATTCGGCATCTTATAGGCCAACTCTTTCGACACATCGTCCAAAATTGGACTTGGCTCTACCAAATTGAGAGTATCTTTCATTGCTAGGGCTTCTTCTAAAACAGGATTAACAATATCACGCCACATCAACGGATCGAAATGTTCAGGTTGTGCCGTCGCTACATACATAATAAAATCTGGATCCTCTGCTGAAGACATGGCTACAACGGAGTTCATATAAGTCCCCTCCAAATAACCCGTTCCATCTTCTTTAGCAATCTCCGCAGTACCAGACTTCACCGCTACATCCTTACCGCCTGCACGAATGATGGGGCCTTGTAGACTTAGATCAGAGGACCACTTATCATAAAGTGTTCCATAAAAGGGATCAGAACCAACCGTGACCATATATTCCCTGGTCTCTCGAGCCGCCTTTTCAGAAACAGGATTTCCCATAATTTCTAGACTCGCTTTTCGTGCTGCATCTTCTTTTTGATCATAGATAGCCGAAATAAATTTAGGTTGAATCATGACACCATCATTAGCAATGGCAGTAAAGGCTCTAAGCAACTGAATCTGCGTAACGGAAATCCCCTGTCCAAAGGATGACATAGCGATGGAAACAAGGTTATCCGCCGGTAACAAACCTGACGATTCATTTCCCATTCCAAAGCGAGTTGGTACTCCAAATCGGAATTTAGAAAGGTAATTCAACCACTTGTCATCCCCCATTTTTTGTTCTAATAAGGTCATCCCAACGTTTGAAGAATAGGCAAAACCTTGGGCAAAACTCATAACCTGACCAGAAGAAGTACCATTATTGACAGACCAGTCCCGAATGGTCGCATCGATAACCTTCAACTGAGTATTATCAAAAAGCTCATTAGGTGGGAAAGTGTTATTATCAATCGCTGAAGCTAGAGTCATGACTTTTAAAGTCGAACCCGGCTCATAGTTACTTTGATAGAGGGAGGAAGACCAAGTGAAATCTTCATCATCCAAACCTTCTTTCGTATCTGGATTAAAGGTTGGACGTTGCGTATGGGCTAGTATTTCTCCTGTTTTAGCAGACACAAGTGTGGCAGTCGACCACTTACCTTGCGTTTTTTCCTGAAAGGCATCCATCTTTGTTTCTAGATAGGTTTGTAAGTTAGCAGATAGGGTTGTGTAAACATCTTGACCATCTATACGCTTACTCTCTACTTTCTCAGTTCCAGGAATCACACTGCCTTGTCGATTCTTTTCATAAGTAATGACACCATCGGTTCCAGCGAGGATACTGTTCATAGAGGCTTCCAAACCGGTATTTCCTACAAGTGTCTTACTTCCATCTTCATGCTCTGTTAATTGAGCTAAGCCAATAAATTGAGAAGCAAAGTTACCATTTGGATAACTACGACTGGGACTTGTGGAAAAATCAATTCCCTTAATACCCGCTTTCTCAGCTGCATCTTTAATTTCCGTCATAGTGCCATAGGAAAGATTATTTCCTTTAGTTCCAAACGATACTTGACGCAAGTCCTTTTGTCCCAACTGTTTGAATACATAATCTGGCTCCATATCCAGATATTCTTTGAACAATTCAGCTACCTGAGCAAATTGATCAGAATCCACATACAATTTCTCACCTTTTGCCGAAACGTATTCCTTGTCAATAACAGCAAACACATTGTAGGTAGTTGAATCTTCTGCAATAGGAATGCCATTACGATCATAAATGGTTCCACGTTTTGCGGGATTTACACGAATTTCTTGATGGACTCGTTTAGCTGCTTCAGACAAGTCTACTCCAAACTTGGTATCTGTACCGATAATGACAGCAAAGTTTATCAAAAAGACAAAAAAGAGAAAGACAGTTAAGACACTTAGCTGCTTTCCGACCTTTTGCCGATTCTCACTAGGTGATTTACGTCCCTTCAAAACAAAGTGACGAATTCGTTGCCAAAAACGTTTCATGGTTTTTCCGCCGTTACTAAATTATCATTTTTCACAGTCATCCCTTGCTCCTCCGCTATCTTCCGGAAACGATCCTGACGACTTAATTCATTAATCTGTTGCTTAACTTCAGTAATTTCCGTTTCCTTGGTCTCAACTTGTGCATTTAAATGAGCCAAATCTCGCTCCACCTGAAGCATCTGGGTCTGTAAAAAAATCGTTGCAATAGCGACAATCACTGTCGTCGCTACAATTGTTCCATAAAAAATTTTTTCTAGACTGGTTAAGGGACGTCTCAGTATCCCAATATTTCTAGCTTCTTGGGCCATAAAGAGCTCCTTATTTTATTCTTTCTAATACACGCAATTTCGCTGAGTGAGCCCGGTTATTAACTTCCAATTCCTCTTGACTTGGAAGAATCGGCTTACGATTCACCAGATGATAGTCTGCTTCCATTTGTTCCGGTAAAAGTGGAATGCCTTTGGGAATTTCAATGGTTGAAGCCTCTTTGAACAAGACCTTCGTCAAACGATCTTCTAATGAATGAAAGGTAATAACCGAAATACGTCCACCCGGTTTGAGGAGTTCCATGGCTTGTTGAAGAGAGACTTCCGCTGCCCCTAACTCATCGTTCACCTCTATCCGAATAGCCTGAAAAATCTGCTTGGCAGGATGCCCTTTTTTCTTAAGTTCCTTTGCCGGCTTGGCAGATTTAATCATATCCGCTAATTGCGTAGTCGTATCGATTGGTGCTAATTTCCGCGCACTTTCGATTTTACGAGCCACTTGTTTTGAAAATTTATCTTCCCCATATTTAAAGAAGATGCGCACCAAGTCCTCATACGCGTAAGTATTCACCACTTGATGGGCGGTCAAAGCCGCTGACTGATCCATCCGCATATCTAAAGGAGCGTCCTGCTTATAGGAAAAACCACGAGAACGCTGATCCAATTGAGGACTGGAGACTCCTAAGTCATAACAAATTCCATCAATGGCTGTCACTCCCTGACGGGCTAATGCTGTTTGCAAATTCCTAAAATTATCCTGAATAAAAGTAACCATTCCTCGCTCTACATAGGGAGCCAGCCGGACTTTCGCATGAGCAATCGCCTCTTCGTCCTGATCAAAGGCATACAAATGCCCCTCATCACTCAATTGTGACAAAAGGTATTCACTATGACCAGCACCGCCTAGGGTAGCGTCCACATAGACACCGTCAGCCTTGATGTTTAAGGAATCAATTGTTTCCTTTAATAAAACTGTTACATGATGGAATTCTTTTTTCATATCCAAATCATTATACCCTAAAGCCCGACCTTTTTCAAAAATCACCCTTCAAGGACTCCATTTTACTTGCTTCACCTTTACAAAAATATGGTAGAATAAACACATCATTTCAAAAGGATTGTCGAGTCTATGTTTCATTTTTTATCCAAGCAACCTCCTGCCCGGCGAATTTTTATAAGTTTTGCTCTGGTCAGTTTTCTTGGGTCGCTTGCCTTGAGCCTGCCTTTTGCTCAGACTCCAACATCTTTAGCAACTTATTTTGACCATCTCTTCATGGCAGTTTCCATGGTCTGTGTTACTGGTCTTTCAGTTGTTCCTCTTTCAGAAACCTACAACATTTGGGGACAGCTGATCGCTTTGATTCTGATTCAAATTGGTGGACTTGGGTTTATTACCTTTATTGGACTGTTTTATCTACGATTCCAACAAAAATTAAGTTTTTCAAATCGAGCAGCTATTCAAGAAAGCACCAACTATACCCAACCAAAATCCCTGAAAAATTTTCTCAAATCCGTTTTTTTGATTACATTTCTAATTGAGGGAGTGGGAGCCTTCCTTTTAAGTTTTCGTTTCGTACCTCTATTAGGATGGTCCGACGGGCTCTTCACCTCCATTTTTCTCTCAGTTTCGGCCTTTTGTAATGCAGGTTTTGATAATTTAGGACGGTCTAGTTTAATTCAATACCAGACAGATCCTTTGGTTATCTTAACCATCTCATTACTCATTATAACGGGAGGCTTAGGGTTCTCCGTTTGGTTTGACCTCCAGACCAATTTATCAGAAAAGCACCCTCTCAAACGGCTTCGTTTTCACACGAAAGTCGTTCTTGGTGCTTCTGGTTTCTTACTGGCATTCGGAACTCTTTCAACCCTAATAACGGAATATCACAATCCAGCTACCTTAGGAGACTTGAATTTTTGGGATAGCTTCCTCGTTGCCTTTTTCCAAAGTGTAACTGTTCGAACAGCGGGTTTTTCAACCGTTGACTTCACCCAGATGCGACCAGCAAGTATTATTTTCCTTGTCCATCAAATGTTTATCGGAGGGGCACCTGGGGGAACTGCGGGAGGACTAAAGGTTACAACTTTCTTGGTTTTATTAGCCTATGCCCGAGCTGAGATTCTCGGACTTCCCCATGTCAATCTTTGGAAACGAAGCGTGTCTCCAAAGACTGTTCAAAAGTCTTTCACCATTCTAATGGTCTACTTTGTTTCCCTCATGTCTAGTCTAGCCCTCCTATCTTATTTTGATGGTGATAGCCATCGTTTCCTCTATGTCATGATGGAGGCTGTTTCTGCACTATCTACCGTCGGGGTTAGCGCTAATCTAACGTCGACTTTGAATAATGCCTGTCTAACCATCATCATGTTGCTCATGTTTATGGGCCGCATCGGTCCGCTCACCCTTTTAATTTCTTTCGCGGATCGGAAACCTAGCCGAAAATCAACTCTAAAATATGCCAAGGCCAATCTTTTGGTTGGCTAGAAAGGAATTGTATGGCCAAACCTACTATCGGCGTTCTAGGACTTGGGGTCTTTGGATGCAGTATTGTCAATACCCTCAGTAAATTTGACTGTGATATTATTGCCGTTGATGACCATGAAGATGCCATTAACCACGTCGAACCCCTGCTCACACATGGGGTTGTCGGTGATTTTACCGATTTCGACCTTTTACAAGCTGCTGGTATCGATACTTGTGACACAGTCGTCGTAGCTACCGGACAACATTTGGAATCCAGTGTTCTTGCGGTTATGCACTGTAAGACACTCGGAGTTGAAAAAGTAATCGCTAAAGTCAAAAGCAAAACCACGCGCCAAGTTCTCGAAAAAATTGGTGCCGATCGTGTTATTTCTCCTGAAAGAGAAACCGGTGTATCCCTGGCCAAACACATCCTGCACAGGGATACCACCGATATTATTCAATTGGATAAAGATGTCTCTATCATTGAATTTTACCCTCCTAAACGGTGGATTGGAAAATCTTTGGCTGACCTGGAATTACGCAAACATTTCCAACTCAACATTATCGGCTTTCGGGAACATCAAGAAAGTGACCTAAACATCCATCTCACTCCCCGCTATATCTTTAAGGAAAGAGAATTACTCATGGCCGTTACTGAAAGTAAGATTGTCGATAATTTCGAAAAGATTATTAATCTCCTTTAATCTAAAAGAAGTCACTCAAAATCCTATGATTCTGAGTGACTTCTTTTTCTTTACTAAAAATCAACCTGGTCAGGATCCATCTGTCCTTTCACTCCTTGAAGTTGATCCAATACCTCAACTGCCTGAGAGGAGATACTCAAACTCTCAATTGCTAAATTAGCTTGAATATTTTCCGGACTCGTCGATTTCGGTAGGGGAAGAAAGCCCTTATCTAATGACCAAGCCAAGGCTAACTGAGCTAGGGTTAGACCGGCTTCACGCGCCAAGCGTCCTGCTTCCTCATTCTCAAACAGGGTTCCTGTTCCAAAAGGACTATAAGCTTCCAGCAGAATATCCTTAGACTGACAATAAGTAACCAAATTCTTTTGAGGTGTTCCTGGTGCTAACATAATCTGATTAACATGAGGTCGAATCTCTGCCGTCTCCATCAACGCCTCTAAATGATGAATCATAAAATTCGACACACCAATCGCCTTAACTTTCCCTTCTCGATATAATGACTCCAATGCACGATAAACAGCAGCATTTCGTTCTTGCCATGGTAAGCGATCGCGACTAGCAACTGGATTCGGCCAATGGATAAGGACTAGATCCAAGTAATCAACACCTAATTTTTCCATCGATTCAATAACTGATGCACGGCTATCTTCAAACCCAATTTTGTCGTTCCAAATCTTAGTAGTTAGAAAAATATCCTTGCGCTCAAGTCCACTTTGAGCAATCGCTCGCCCAACACTAGCTTCATTTCCATAAATCTGAGCTGTATCGATATGCCGATAACCTGCTCCTAGCGCATAAGATACTGACTGAAAAGCCAATTCCCCTTCTGGAATCTGCCAGGTTCCAAAACCAATCTTCGGAATCGTCAAACCATTTGCCAGAGTATACACTTCCATCTTCAGTCCTCCTTTGTTTTCCTATATCCACTATAGCAAAATCTAATACTCATTCAGAATCAAAATTAGCAGATATCCATTCTCTATGGACAATCGATCGTAAGCGAGTAGTTGATAAGCTTTGGATAACTTCTTGCAACTGATCAATGACGTCATTCAATGATTTAAATGCTTTGTTCTTAAATCCTAATTTCCGAATCTCTGCCCAAACTTGTTCAATCGGATTCATCTCTGGTGTATAAGGTGGAATAAATGTAAATTCAATATTGCTAGGAATATCCAATGTCTGTGATTTATGCCAAACCGCATTATCCATCACCAAAATAATATAGTCGTTAGGGTAAGCTTCTGACAGTTGTCGTAAAAATTCATTCATCCAAGCCGTATTACA
>NZ_SPPZ01000070.1 GCF_004570525.1 Streptococcus sp. WM07
CTCATTTTTGGAGTCCGACCACCTTTAGAGTGTTTGGCTTGATAAGCAACTGTCAAGATTTCTAGCATTTTGTCAAAAGTTCTTCTCTCAACACCAACTAGGCGTTTAAAGCGTAAATCGGAAAGTTCTTTACTGGATTCATAATTCATGCTTCTATTTTATCATATCCTTGTTTCGCAGGAAGTCTAATATAAAACAAGACTTCAGTCAGAAAGGCGAGAAACCTCATTCACTCATTGGCGCAGCAGTATTTGCTCCTTCGCCAATCAAAGGCTCCTCATCAATCAGCCTGCCATACACAACATTCATCAAGTTCAAGGACACTTTTAAATTACTGAACTCTTGAACTCCAATGAGCCTTAATCTTCTCCTCGAAAAAATCCTTGTTCCTGTAGGGCATCTAGGGTCTCTGCTCTTTTAGCAGGCAACTGAGCCATCTCTTTCGAAATTTTTGTCGTAAAAGCTTCTAGACGATTGTTAAAGGAGCGAAGATCATAGTAGTTTTCGATTTCTTGATCATACGCTTCTAGACTCTCAAGAGGATGTTCCAATTCTTGATACCGGTTTTCCATGTAAATGATATTTCTTGGTAAACGAGGTTTGATCTGTGGATCCTGATCCGGCCAACCTAAGGCTAATCCCACAGCAGGATACACATAGGCTGGCAGAGCCAATAATTGGCAGAGTCGCTTAGGATCGTTAAGGATACTCCCTAGATAAACAGTTCCTAAACCTAGACTCTCCGCTGCTACCACCATATTCTGAGAGGCAAGGAGTGCGTCTGCATAAGCGGATAAAAAACGCTCTGGACTACCTTGTACATGAGCTGGAGCAGCTTGTGCTTCTGCAATTTTAGTATTCCTTGCCTGATCCACCAAGAAAATAAAGAGGTGCGGAGCAGACTCAATGTACTCCTGCTGTCCAATCTCAGCTAGTTCTTTCTTCAAATTTGGATCGGTAATGCTCAGGATTGAATAAGATTGACGGAAATTACTGGTTGGAGCTTGTTGGGCAACTTTCAGCAATACATCCAATTCGTCTCTTGTTAGCTCTTGCTGACGAAATTTACGAATACTTCGGTGCCTTAATTGAGATTCTATCGTTTCGTTCATGCTACCTCCTATACTTCTCGCACAAAAATCCAATCTTTAGTATCAGATAAATCCTCTTGATAAACAAATCCAGCAATGTTTATCCTCTTAATAGCCTCCAGTTCCTGAACCGGATTTTCCATCAGTGTTTGGATTAAGAGACCACGCCCTTTTTTGGAAATGGTGGAGTGCGTTTTAAGAGCATCGCCTTTTTTTTCTTTAAATTGAATTCGAATAAACTGATCTCTGACTTCCTTAGAAAATACCTGCTCAAACTCAGATGAAAGTAGTGAGAGCACAGTATCATTGCCAATCGCTGCGTCAAAATGGGGACGCCAGAATTGACTCAAACTTTGACCTTCGACTTGAAGGGGAACTTGAAAATCCAAACGATGGGGTGCCATTGGTGTTAAAATAGGCACGCAACCATAGAGACTGGAAGTGATGTATACATAATTCCAAAAGGGATTGTCAGTCTGGTCCCGATTGATTTGTCGATACATCAGACCATTAAAAAGTTGAAGGGCTGGCTTGCTCTTCGCTTGACCTTGACGCAAAGCTAAGAAGCGCTCTTCCTCTTCCTTTGCCTTGTCCTCTTTTAATTTAAAAAAAGCCGACCAATCCTTAATTTGCTCTAAGACTTCAAGAACAGTTTGACCAGCTGGGGATAAGGACTCACTTTCAGTAAATGTCCCAGACAGGTCTAATTCCTTGGCTGTAGGCAGTAAAATTTTCATCATTTTCCTTTCCAAAGTCAAATCTCCTCCAATCATTTGATAAGATTTGACCAAGTAGCTTAGTAGCTGTTCTAGTGTATGACGACCATCCAGGGGAAAGCTAATCCAATATTTCTTGTTCATGTGAAAACCTGGATAGGCTACATGCTTGTCCAATAAATCCAAAACCTGATCAGACTTGATTGTTAAAATCGTAACTGAACCCTCTTTTCGAGCATCGATTTTTGCCCAATCGATTTCTTGAAGCACTCCAAACCAGGTTTGTTTGGAGCCATAACGAAAGACAGCGGTTTTAGGATGAGCCTCCCAAAGAAAGTCTGGCTTCCAACCCCAACGAATCTGAATCAATTGTAATAAAGCTTCAGCTTGATCAGAGAATATTTTTTGTGGATGACTAATCTCTCTGTCCATGTGACTCAATCTTTTCCAAAGAATTTCTCGTACGTGACCAACATAAGCGCCCTTACTAGAAGGAATAAAAGCCAAGGGATACTCTGCTTCAGCTAGAGAATCCCAGAGACTAATCTCCATCTTTGCTTCCTGTGGGTTCCATCGGAGATGAAGTTCCAATTCCACCTCTTCCAAAATTTCGGAATAGTGATAGATTTCCCCTCGCTTTGTAAAACCAACGTTTTCAAGACTCTGTTCGTCAATAGGATTTTGAAAAAAGTTTGACCGCCAGTCCATTATCCAACAACCTTGGTCCCATGAAGTTGATCCACGCCAAAACGTTGAGCAATTTTATCACGATTCTCTAGATTAATTCCTCCGCCAAGAAGAATTTCAATTTTCCCAGCTGCGCGTGCAACAATTTGATCAATCTGATCTGCATAGAACCAAATATCCTGATCCTGAGGACCACCGTGAGTCAAAATTCGTTTAAAGCCTGCTTGGGCTAACCAATCTAAGGATTCGAGGCGTTGTTCCCACGGAATTTGGTCAAAAGCCATATGAAACACAGCCTCATCCTCACCCACTGCCTGCAAGAGCTTTTGAAGATTTTCCTTGTCCAAACTTCCATCTTTCAATAGAAGTCCAAAAACAAAGGACTTGATTCCCATTTCTTTAGATAGCTGAATCTGCTCTACCATAAGATCCACTTCTTCTGGACTGTATACAAAATCTCCGCCTCTTGGACGAATCATTAGTGCAATGGGCAGTCCCAGTGGTAATGCTTCTTCTATCATAGCTGGACTCGGAGTAACTCCCCCTACTGACAAATCTCCACAAAGCTCAACCCGCTCTGCCCCCGCCTCTAAAGCAAAAGGAATTAACCGAACATCTTCTGTACAAAATTCATAAAGCATAGCCTCTACCTCCTATTTCTGCTAATCTTATTATACAAAAACTCAGGCCTAATGACCTGAGTTTCGATTGTTTAGCTTACTTGTTACGTGACCGATTTTCCCAGTAAGAGACATTTTCAATGCCTAATTCCATCGGATTAAAGTCAGGATTCTTCCCTTCTTTTCTTTGTTTTTCATAATCTTTCAATAATTTGAAAGTAAGAGGAGATAGGAAGAGAATGGCGGTGACATTGAGCCAAACGGTAATCCCGCTGGCAATCTCCCCCATAGTCCAAGCCATTTGACTAGAGGCAATCCCTGAGTAAATCAACATGCCGACCATCAAAACTTGCATGATCATCAGTGGGATTTTCACCTTCTCAGGCTTCAGTAAATAACGAAGATTTGTCTCTGCAATATAGTAATAGCTCATCAAAGTTGTGAAGGCAAAAAATACCAAGGCGAAAGCCACAAACACAGGACCAAACGATCCTAAAATAGTCGACAAGGCTGTTTGAGTATAAAGAGCCCCTGCGCTATCCGAATTGGTATTGGCCAAATGAGCCACAACAGGATTTGAGTTGGCATCAAATACATTGTACGAATTTGTCAAAAGAATGACCAAGGCTGTCCCCGTGCAGACAAAAAGCGTATCAATGTAGACAGAGAATGCTTGAACCAAACCTTGTTTAACTGGATGGGACACTTGAGCAGAAGCTGCAGCAGCAACTTGAGACCCTTGTCCAGCTTCGTTTGAATAAACCCCCCGTTTCACACCGTAAGAAATGGCAGATCCGAGTAAGCCCGCAAACATAGGCTCTACTCCAAAAGCAGATTTAAAAATCAACTGGAAAACAGGAACTACTTGATTTAAGTTCGCAAAGATAATCACAAAAACCATCAAGAGATAAACTCCTGCCATAAAAGGAACTACAACTTCTGCAATCTTAGCAATTCGTTGAATACCGCCCAAGACAATCATTAAGAGTGCCACCACAACAACCAAAGTAGAGACTAATGGGGGAATGCTCAAGGCATTGTCCATAGCTACACTAATCCCATTTACTTGAATCCCTGACATCAGAAAAGCAAATGAAAAAGCAAGAATCAAGGCCATCCCCATTGCTAATTTTTTCAGTTTTAAACCTTTTTCAATATAGTAGGCTGGCCCACCATAGAAATGGCCATCAACTTCTTCTTTATAGACTTGACCTAAAGTCGTCTCCACAAAAGCAGAGCCAGCTCCCACAAAGGCAATCACCCACATCCAGAAAACTGCACCAGGACCTCCAAAGGCAATGGCAGAAGCCACCCCTGTAATATTCCCGGTACCAACACGACCAGAAAGAGCTACTGAAAGGGCTTGGAAAGAAGAAATCCCTTGCCCATCCTCGGGTTTTTCAAACATCATCCGAATCATTTCTGGAATCATTCGAATCTGAACAAACTTTGTACGAATTGTGAAATACAAACCTGCTCCAATTAGAAAAGCTAGCAAAGCTGGGCTCCAAATCCAATCGGAGAGGGTCTTAATGAAATCCATGAATTAATAATCCTTTCTTAATTGCTCGAGATTTTTTTCAAATATATCCGGTAGCGGTGCTGAAAACACCATCGTTTCCCCTGTTCGAGGATGCGTAAAACCTAACTGTGCAGCATGTAAAAATTGCCCATTTCCACTCAAGGTTTTCTTGGGACCATAGAGTGGATCACCTGCAACTGGGTGTCCAATATAAGCCATATGAACCCGAATTTGATGGGTACGTCCTGTCTCCAACTGCAATTCCACTAGACTGTAGTTGCCAAAACGTTCCAAAACAGTAAAACGAGTAAGTGCTGGCTTACCATTAGCTTGGACTGCCTGTTTCTTCCGATCTTTTTCACTGCGACCAATAGGCGCCTCAATAATCCCTTTGTCACTTGGCACATTTCCATGTACCAAGGCTAAGTATTTCCTTAGTGATTTTTTTTCTTTTAATTCTTGAGCCAATTTCTCATGAGCTTGGTCATTTTTTGCGACCATCAAAAGGCCAGATGTATCCTTATCAATCCGATGAACAATTCCTGGACGCATAACACCATTGATGCCAGACAAATCCTGAACATGATACAGTAAAGCATTGACAAGAGTCGCATTAGGATGCCCAGCACTAGGATGAACCACCATCCCCTGTGATTTATTTACAACTGCAACATCCTGATCTTGATAAATTAAATCGATTGGCAGATTTTCAGGTTGAATGTCCAACTCCTCTGGTTCTGGAAGCTGATAGGTGATGATATCCCCTTCTACTACAGCATATCTAGGCTTTTTAGCCTGACCATTCACTAGAACAAGACCTGCCTTTATCTGTTCATTGGCCAAGCTTCTAGAAAGCTCTGTATTCTCAGCCAAGACCTTATCTAAGCGCTCACCACCTATTTTTACCTTAAATTCCATCGTCATCCTCCCTTAAGAGATCCAAAATTAAAATCGCAACTCCAACAGTTAAATAGGTATCCGCTAGATTAAAAACAGCAAAGTCGATAAAGGTAAGCTGGAACATATCAATTACAAAGCCTTGAGTAGCCCGATCAATAAAATTTCCAATACCTCCAGCCATCATTAAAGCCAAGCCAACTTGGCGCTCCCATTGACTGGATCTAGATTTGAAAAAATAATAACCAGCAATCCCCATCGTCAAAAAAGTAGTTAAGAAGAAAAACCAAAACTGTCCTTGAAGTATAGAGAAGGCAGCGCCACGATTTTGCAAATAGGTCAAATCCATAATTCCCGGCCAAAATGTTAATGACTCACCAATGGCAATATGTCCCACAACCCAAAATTTAAGAAATTGATCTCCCAGTATCAGGAAAAAACCGAGAATCAGCAACAATACTTTTCTAGACATAACCAATCTCCTCTGCTGCTTCAACGAGCAATTCTAAAAAGTCCTGTGCAATTGCCGATAGCTCACTACCCGAACGAAAAGCACAAATCATGGTATTCTTACGCCCTTCTTTAACTGGTAGGGCTACAATCCCCGGACTCACTTCCTTGTCTAAAAAACCTGAACCTGTCGCATAGCCATGTGTACGCTTCAATAATCCATTCAAGGTTGCGCGATCCGTTACTTCATAAAGAACTGGACTTGTCGAAGTATCAAAAAAGTTCTCTGAATAATAGAGGTACTCATCCTTCTCCTGTGTAAAGCGAACAGTAGGATAGTTCTCCAAATCAGACATAGAAATCTCTCCCTTTTGAACCAAAGGATGATTTTCTGCTAGATAAATATGGGTTGGGAATGAAAATAATTCTTGTATTTCCAAATCCATTTTCTGCAACTTTTGCTGAATCCCTTTTTCATTTTGACTATTTAGGTAAAAGAGACCAATCTCACTATGCCCCTTATAAACCTCATCTAAGATTTGAAGCGTCGTAGATTCAAATAGCCGAAAATCCCTGTGCTCTGGCCAGAGTTTAGCCAACTTATTTAAAATATCTGGTAAAAAGTCATAATGCTGACTCGCCACAGAAAATTCTGTTGCCTCTTCAGGTGATTGGTATTGATTTTCCAAAACGTCAAATTCCTGAACTAAGTTCTTTGCCTTTTCATAGAATGGCATTCCCCTTTGAGTCAGGAACGTTCCCGAATTGGTACGATTAAAAATCTTAAAACCAAGCTCCTGCTCCAAATCTCGAATAGACATAGACAAGCTCGGTTGGCTGATATACAATTTTTCTGCTGCTTCTCGGAAGGTGCCACTATTAGCCAAGGCCACCACATTCCGTAACTGTTGAATATTCATATTCCTACCTGTTTCAAAAAACTTCCTTCTATTTTACAACACTTAAGGCAAAAATTCTAGGTCTACTACGGAAAAAAGCCCTTCCAAACACTTCTTATAATCATCCAAACATTCTCAAGCGAATCCTCCTAACAAAGATTCACACAGCATAGAGATTAAGTAAGGCCTTTCATTTAACATCACCCAAATTATTCATACATAACTAAAAAAACTTCCAGAATCGCTGATACATCATGGTTTCTGGAAGTTTTTGATTTTCACCCATTAGGTGAGACTTTTTACTGGACAAAAAAGGATTTCCCCTTTATGATATAAGCGCAAACCATATCAAAATAGAAAGGAAACCCATATGTTCAGTCTAACAAATTACAATTCTAAAAACAACACTTTTTCTTTTGATGGTGGAAATCTAACGAATTACGGAGGATTACTTCTCTTTAAAGTACTTTTTGA
>NZ_SPPZ01000071.1 GCF_004570525.1 Streptococcus sp. WM07
TAAGGAGTGCCTCTAAACCTCCTTCTAGATAACGGTTCAATAAGTTTCGTACAGTTTGATGAACAAAACCTACTGATTTAGCTACTGCTGTTAAATTCTGACATTCAGAGTAGAGAATGAGAGCTTGAATTTTCCTATGGTGCTGTGCATTCTTTTTATCTTTCAGGGCTTGCTTCAATTCGCTAATTTGATATTCATTTAGTTCGACTTTCATACCTTATAGTATACAGCTATTTTTGTTTTTTGTTAAGTATAAGAAGAAGGAAAATCCTAATCTTCTTTTCCAACCCCTTTTGAAGATTCCTTCATCACAAGAATATATTGAAGGGCTTGAAGTCGCTCGAGACTTTCTTCTTCTTGATTACTAATAACCATTGTCCACCCCTCTAAATCAGGAAGCTGATAATCTCCTTTAATACTTAGGAATAGGCGGAAATCCTTTTGCAATCCACGGAAGTGAACTTCTAACCGTCCAGATCCTTCTTCAATTGGACCAAAAGTAACACGATCCAAAACATGATCGTAGGAGTCAAAAGCAAAGATTGGGTCCGTTTCCTTAAGCTGGATAAGCTGGCGAATACGCTCCAAAGCATCTGGGACAAAATCTAGACGATTCCAATCAATCTGGTTGACTGCATCAGGCGCATTGTAAGAATTCATGGCCCGTTCTTTGTCATCAACAGTTAGCTGACCATCTGGTCCCGTTGCCAAAAGTTTGGTACGACCGAACTCTTGACCGGCTTCCATAAAGGTCATTCCGGGCATCAGCAAGTTCAATACCGTAGCTATTTCTTGACGCTGCCAACGAATAGCAACATCTTCATGAGGATGCAATTCCTGCAAAAGATCATGTAAATTGTAATTGTCATGAGCTTGTACATAATTGAGAACTTGAGATGGGCTCAGATAGCTACCCAAATTGCGACTGGCCTTAAAAGCTTCTGCAACTTGATGTTCACTCCCTTGACCACTAACAAAGCCCGCCTTGAGATGACCATAAACTTCTGATCCTTTAATCGCATCACGTTGATCATCGTTAAAGAATCCAATTCCAGACATTAGATGCGCATTGGCTTTTTTTGCTTTCTGTTCTGGAGCCAAAACGGTTCCCATATCCCACCCCTCTCCATAAAGAAGAATACGTGGGTCAATCTCATCCATCACTTGGCGAATCAAATTCATGGTTTCCACATCATGGATTCCCATCAAATCAAACCGGAAACCATCAATCTGATATTCCTCCACCCAATAACGGAGCGAGTCAATCATATATTTTCGGAACATGACATGTTCACTCGCTGTCTCACTACCAACTCCTGTTCCGTTTTCAAATGATCCGTCAGAAGCCATTCGGAAATAATAATCCGGCACCAGGTCTTGGAAAGGACTGTTGTAGGTTGAATAGACATGGTTATAAACCACATCCATAATCACACCAATTCCAGCATCGTGATAGCTTTTCACCATCGTTTTAAAGTCTCGAATGACCTGAGCTGGTGAGAGTGAGTGATTGGATAAACTAGATTCTGGAACATTATAGTTCTGTGGATCGTATCCCCAATTATAGAGGACCCGCCCTTCCGAATCATATTGTTTGTAACGATCCGCAATGGGTTGCAGTTGAACATAATGAACGCCCAAATCTTTAATATAATCGAAGCCTGTTGGCCGTCCTGAATCCGTACGACTACCTGTATAGGCCGCCCCCAAATAAGTCCCTCGTAGGTTCTCTGGCACTCCAGAAGTTGGAGACTTGGTCAAATCCCGAACGTGCATCTCATAGATAACAGCTTGACTAGGATTCGAGATCCGCCAACTCGCATCTGACTCATCCGTTAACGAAAAATTCGGAATCGCTCGATCCTCTTCCGAAAGTAAGACGGATCGCAATCCATCTTCTGTAGCAGCTTGAGCATAAGGATCTCTGGTCAACCGGTCTTCAAAATCTTGGTAAACATGATACTGGTATGCTAGTCCTCGAATATCCGTCGTTACCCGTGCATACCAAACACCAATATCATTTTTTCTATGATCTGTGGAAGCTACACTTCCTCTCTCCATAGGGTAAATCTTCCAGACTGGAGCATCGTTAGTGGCTGCAGTATACACCACCAAATCCACTTGTTTAGCCGTCGGTGCCCAAACTTTGAACAAGGAGGCTTCCTCCCCGTAACGAGCCCCTAACCAACCCTGGTAGGCCCAATATTGATCAAAACCTTGACTATGATTTGCCATATCAAAGGCATGAGGATTACGATAACGAAATTGAGGACTAGCCATCGCCGCCTGCTTCGAATAATAGAGAGTATCATCTCCCTCAATCACCCAAATCTCCGTTCGTAAATGAACAGGTAGGAGATTCAATTCAAAATCACGCGACTGCCAAGACCAATCGTGGGCTTTAATCAGAAGCTTGGCTTTTGAAAGCGGGACTTGACTTTCATAAATCAATTCAGTAGTCATTCCAAAATAATCATAACTGGAAAAACTCACTTCTTTGCCTAAATCACCATCTTTCCACTGCCAGAGATTAACACCCGTATAGCGTCCCTCTTGACTATGGTAATGAATCAATACACGATAATGTAACATTTCTATCCTCGATCGCCTGTCAATGCATCATCTGAAATCTCATCAACATTGGCATAAAATTCTAAATGGTTCGGAAGTACTTCGAGATGGACGGGTGTGTCACCACCGTACTCACCATCCAAGTTCAACATAAATTGTTGATCTTCTTCCAGAACCTCCAACTTCAACTCTTTACTTTTAATATAGATAACATTGGAATCTGTGACATGCTGACCACCATTGATAGCTTGAATGATTAAAGACATCATGTCAAAGATTCGATCTGTTTTGACAATAATCAGGGTAAAATTCCCATCATCCAACTTAGCATCTGGCGCCAGTTTCTCAAATCCAGCAATGGAATTCGTCAGAGCTACAAAGATTAATGAAACTTTTCCCTCAAAGACCCCATCATCATATTCCAAACGAATTTTCCGTGATTTGGCCTTAGGCAACATCTCCGCTCCCTTGGCTACATAAGCTAGATAGCCCAAACGGGTCTTAATATTACTTGGCACACTATAGGTCAATTCCGACAAGGTTCCCGCAGCTGCAATATTAATAAAATGCTTATTCCCATAAGCCCTTCCAATATCCATCTCCACCAATTGATTTTGAGCAATAACCCTAGCCGCAGCGACCGGATCTCCCATGGGAATTTTCAAAGCCCGAGCATAATCGTTGGTTGTTCCGACTGGAATAAAAGCCATACGAGGCCGTGTTTCCAAATGTGCAATACCATTTACAACCTCATTAATGGTCCCATCGCCACCAGCTGCAATAACCAAATCAAAACCAGCTCGAGCAGCCCTTTCAGCTTCCTTTTGAGCTGAAAATGGGAGAGGAGTTGTTTGATACGCTGATGTTTCATAACCAATATCTTCTAAAACATCCAAGACATCGGCAATGTAGCGTTTCATAATCTCCTGTCCTGAGGTCGGATTATAAATCAAGCGAGCTCTTTTTCTTTCTTCTGCCATCACAATTCCTCCAACCAGGCTTCATCTTGAATTGGAATGCCCAACTCTTGTGCCTTGGTCAACTTACTGCCGGCATCCTCACCAGCCACAACTAAGCTTGTTTTTTTCGAAACTGAGCCGGTCACCTTAGCTCCTAGAGCTTCCAGTTTAGCCTTAGCTTCTGAACGCTTCAGACGATTAAGTTTTCCAGTTAAGACTACCGTTTGTCCCGAGAGAATCCCATCCTCTACCTTTTTCTGGCCTAAATAGTTGAGATTCAGTCCAGCGACTTTCAATTCTTCTAGGAGTTCCTGAGCCTCTTCATGGGCAAAATAATGACTAAGGCTCTGGGCTACCGCTGGCCCAATTCCCTCAATCCCTACGATTTCTTCTTCACTAGCCTGGCTCAATACCGTCAGCGATTCAAATTTTTCCAAAAGAAGGCGACTGGCTTTAGCTCCCACAAATCGAATACCAAGGCCAAATAAAAGTCGATCAGCAGAATTCGTTTTGGAAACTTCCAAGGCATCTAGCAACTTCTGACTGGACTTCGTCTGTACCCCATCCAGGTTCACGAGATCATCCAATTGTAAACGATAGAGGTCACTAACACGAAAAACCAATTTGGCTTCAAACAACTTGTCAATCATAGAAGGCCCTAAGCCTTGAATATTCATAGCAGCTCTGCTAGCAAAATGAATTAAACGTTCTCGGAATTGGGCGGGACACTGCGGATTTACACAACGCAAGGCCACTTCATCCTTCAATTGTTCCAGTTCTGACTGACAACTTGGGCAGTGCGTCGGAATCTCTAAAAGCTGACTTCCCTCCTTGCGTTGACTCAACACAACATGAGAGACGGCTGGAATAATATCCCCAGCCTTATAGACAACAACCGTATCACCCTGATGAATATCCTTCTCCAAGATATAATCACGATTATGCAAGGTTGCTCGACTAACTGTCGTTCCTGCTAGTTGCACCGGACTCAAATTTGCCGTTGGTGTCACAACACCTGTCCGACCAACAGTCCAGTCTACCGACACCAATTGCGCTTCTTTTTCTTCTGCTGGGAATTTATAAGCAATAGCCCACTTGGGATACTTAACCGTAAATCCTAACTCTTCTTGCATAGCTAGATCATTAACCTTAATGACCATACCATCAATCTCGTAAGGCAAGGTGTCACGAGTTTCTTGAATTTCTTGGATAAATTCCCAAACTTCTGCCATAGTCCCAACTGTTTTTCGAAGCGGATTGACTACAAAACCAAGTTGGTCTAAATTCTCCAAAACCGATTCTTGACTCGTTGCAGACCAAGGGCTAGCTACCTGATATAAGAATGTAGCTAGTTTACGATCTGCTACCACCTGCGTATCCAATTGCCTCAAGGTTCCAGCCGCCGCATTCCGAGGATTTGCAAAACTGGCTTCCCCTTCTTGCTCCCGCTTCTGGTTCAAATCCTGAAAAGCCATCTTAGGCATATAGCATTCCCCACGAACCGTGATATCTATCGCTTGTGGTAAACGTAACGGAATGTCTTGAACCCGACGAAGATTCTCTGTAATGTCTTCTCCAACTTGACCATCTCCCCTAGTAGCTCCAGCAACTAGAACACCCTGCTCATAGGTAAGAGAGACAGAGAGTCCATCAATTTTAATCTCACAAACATATTGGACTTGCGGGAATTCCTTGCGAACTCGTTGATCAAATTCTTCCAACTCCTCCAAACTAAAAGCATCCTGCAAACTAAAAAGAGGGTAGACATGCTGGTACTTGGGAAAACCTTCCAAAACCTTACCACCTACACGATGGGTGGGACTATCTGGTCGTACCCATTTAGGATTCTCTGCTTCCAATTTCACTAATTCACGATAAAGACGATCATACTCCTTATCTGAAACCAGAGGTTGATCCTGTTCATAATAAGCCTGGGCATAGCGATTCAGCTCCTCGACCAATTCAATCATTCTTTCTTCCATGCCCCTATTTTATCATATTTCTACCTGTTTTTAACGCAAAAAAAGACCGATAAAACCACCGTTTCATCGATCCATTTCTCAATTAAAAAAGCGTTCGTAATCGTTTTTCCATATTTTGGAAAAGCAAGACTCCCAACAGGAGCGAAAGCAGCTCCCCCAGTCCTGTCGTAAACCAAGTCAAAACAAAAGGAAAACCTTGCAAAAGGTGTAATTCCAAGGCAATCGTAAACATAGAACTGGCGAAAAAAAGAGAAAAGAAAAAATATCCTTTATCAAAAAGACTCAGTATTTTTCCTTGTCCCACAAAGGACTTGAACAGCCATACACCTAGAGAAACAAATACTAAGGTTGAGCCCCCACCTACAAAAACATCCACCAGACCAAAACTATAAAAATTGGCAATCATACATCCCAAGGTTAAAGAAAGGATATATTTAGGATGTAAAAAGGCAAAAAAATTCAGCATCTCTGACAAACGTAACTGATAAGCTCCGTAGCTCAAGGCATTAAAGGGAGGCAATACCGTTAACAAAACATAGAGTGCTGCTAGTAAAGAGATCTGAGCCAGATCTTTTGTGCTTAATGATTTCATAAAAAACTCCTTTAGCGGCTTTACCGCGTCTAATATGCTTGACGAAAGAAGGAAGCGTCAAGGGTTGCCTAAGCAACGGTCTCAGTATAGCACATTTTTTTGCTTTATGATAGACTAGTTCCTATGAAAACACTTATTAAAAAATTTTTTGCCAATGAAGTTCTGTCCTACCTGTTTTTTGGCGGTCTTGCAACCTTAGTCTATCTTATTCTACGAACTAGCTTCTTCTATGTAACCCAAGAAGCGGTACTCTCTACCGCAATAGCCAACATTCTAACCATTCTGTTCGCCTTTATCACCAATGATTTGTTTGTGTTTAGACAAAACAGTCCTGGACGTTGGCAACGACTTATAAAATTCTTCATGGCTCGTCTGGGCACCTTCCTTTTAGATATTGGACTCACCTTTATATTTGTGACCCAATATCCTGGTATCATCGGTCAATTTGTCAACAACAACTTGAGCTTAGTTGATGGTATTGTTGCACTAACCTCTCAAGTACTCATTATTATTCTAAATTATGTCATTAGTAAACTTTTTGTTTTTACCAGTCAAAACCACCCGTGAAAACGGGTGGCTTGTACACCGGCTGTAAGCCGTTTCTCTCCAGCGACGCCTAAAGGCGTTCGCTGAACTTCGTTCAGGTTAGAGCTTGTATTACTTGACTATTGCCCGTAACAACGGGCTTTTAATACTCATTCAGAATCAAAATTAGCAGATATCCATTCTCTATGGACAATCGATCGTAAGCGAGTAGTTGATAAGCTTTGGATAACTTCTTGCAACTGATCAATGACGTCATTCAATGATTTAAATGCTTTGTTCTTAAATCCTAATTTCCGAATCTCTGCCCAAACTTGTTCAATCGGATTCATCTCTGGTGTATAAGGTGGAATAAATGTAAATTCAATATTGCTAGGAATATCCAATGTCTGTGATTTATGCCAAACCGCATTATCCATCACCAAAATAATATAGTCGTTAGGGTAAGCTTCTGACAGTTGTCGTAAAAATTCATTCATCCAAGCCGTATTACA
>NZ_SPPZ01000072.1 GCF_004570525.1 Streptococcus sp. WM07
TCGAGACTTATCTTCACGGAGAATTAAGGTTGAGAATATTTTTGCAAAGTTCAAAGTGTTTAACATCTTTTCAACAACTTACCGCAATCGTAAGAAACGATTTGGTTTAAGAATGAACTTGATTGCTAGTATTATCAATTTTGAAAGGCTATAAACGTTTCGCAGGAAGTCTATTGAATAAGCCATAAAGATATTCTATCATAAATGTACGGATTTTGTTTCATTTTAGTATATTACCTCCATTTTTAATCTTATAAATATATTTATCTATAGAACCCACCTCGTAGCTAGAATTTTTTGTCCTATTGTAACTTGACACCATAACTATATCATTTTTCAAAATTAAACTTTCCCCATTTCCTGAACAGTTAAAAATCAACCATTTTTCTACTCAAAACTCTTTTTTAGGTTCAAAAATGACCGTTCAGGAAGTTTGAGCTACCGTTTAGGAAATTATTCTAAAACGAACGCTTTTTATGTTATCTTATACCTATGATAAATTAAAAGATTAGCCATAATTTAAGGGAGTGATTTGCTTGAAACAATTTCACAAAACTTTTGTAGCTCAAATAGATGCTAGAGATTGCGGAGTTGCTGTTTTAGCATCAATTGCAAAATTCTATGGTTCCGACTACTCTATCGCCCATCTAAGAGATCTAGCTAAAACAAATAAAGATGGAACTACAGCACTCGGCATTGTTACTGCTGCAGAAACCATAGGTTTCGAGACACAAGCTGTAAAAGCAGATATGAGTTTGTTCGATTTAGAAGATATCCCCTATCCTTTCATAGCTCATGTCGTAAAAAATGAGACCCTTCTTCATTACTATGTGGTTTATGGGATTAGTAACGGAGACATTATAATCGGTGATCCAGATCCGACTGTCAAGATTACCCAAAAATCAACGTCCGAGTTTGCAAAAGAATGGACTGGAGTCTCTATCTTCTTAAAACCAGGCACAAACTATCAGCCTCACAAGGATGAAAAAAAGGGACTACAGCAATTACTCCCTCTTATCTATAAACAAAAAAGAATAGTGTTCGGGGCTGTTTTAACCAGTATTCTAGTAACCATGATTAACATTGGTAGCTCTTACTACCTACAACTCATACTAGATCAACTTATTCCGCAACAAAATATCTCAACACTTAGTATTGTCACAATCGGGCTCTCACTGTCCTACTTATTACAACAAATATTCCTTTTTTCACGGGAATACCTACTGACCCACCTAAATCAAAAACTAAGTAGAGATATCATTCTAAATTACATTCGGCATGTTTTAAAGCTCCCAATGTCCTTTTTTGAAACAAGACAGTCAGGTGACATTATTTCTCGATTTACAGATGCAAACTCAATCATTGATGCATTAGCCTCCTCGGTTATGTCCCTATTTTTAGATGTTGCAATGTTATTCTTAATTGGTGGGGCTCTTATTTATCAAAATCTGCAACTGTTTCTCATTTCCATGCTTGCTATCCCAATTTATACCATCATCATTATTTTCTTTGTAAAGCCCTTTGAAAAAATGAATTTAGAAGTGATGCAAAGCAA
The DNA here is from genome assembly GCF_004570525.1 of Streptococcus sp. WM07. GTDB lineage: Bacteria > Bacillota > Bacilli > Lactobacillales > Streptococcaceae > Streptococcus. Next base: position 1,556 of record NZ_SPPZ01000072.1, read on the forward strand.
CTCTGATGTCAGTTCAAGTATTATCGAGAGTTTAACAGGCATTGAAACGATAAAAGCATTAACCAATGAAGAGGGGCGACTCAAAAAAATTGAGAATGATTTTGAATCCTATCTAAGTAAATCATTACGATTGAGTAAACTCTCTATAACTCAAGATGTTTTAAAACAAGGAACACAATTGTTATTCAGTGTCCTCATTCTTTGGGTAGGAGCTCAACTTGTGATTGATTCCAAAATTACCATAGGTCAACTCATTACTTTTAATACTTTATTAGGGTACTTTACGTCACCTTTAGAGAATGTCATTCGGTTACAAACAAAGCTACAAACAGCTCAAGTAGCCAATAATCGCTTGAACGAAGTCTATCAAGTAAAGCCTGAATTCACGTCATCTCCATCTTGTATCCCTGATTCACTCAATGGAAACATCAAAATTGAAAACTTATCTTTCAGATATGGTTTTGGTGCTGATACCTTAACCGATGTTCATTTAGAAATCCAAAATGGAGATAAGATAAGCTTAGTTGGAGTTAGCGGTTCTGGAAAAACAACACTAGCAAAAATGTTAGTTGGCTTTTTTCCCCCTTATAACGGTAATATCTATATTAACGACCATCCGTTAAATCAAATAGATAAGAAAATTCTACGCCAGCATATTCACTATGTGCCACAGCAAGCTTTTCTATTTAATGGGACTATTTTGGATAATTTACTTTCAGGTATCGAAATAAATGTAGATGAAACAGAGATCATTGACGCTTGTAAATTGGCCGAAATCCATCAGGATATTTTGAAAATGCCAATGGCTTATCAAACAGAATTAACCGATCACAGTGGATTATCCGGAGGCCAAAAACAAAGAATTGCGATTGCCAGAGCATTATTAACCAAGGCTCCTGTACTCATTCTCGATGAAGCAACAAATGGACTTGATATCTTAACGGAGAAAAAAGTTCTGGATAATCTTTTATCGTTACAAGATAAAACGATCATTTTCGTAGCTCATCGACTCACAGTTTCTGAGAGAACACCAAAAATTGTTGTGCTAGAGAATGGTAAAATTGTTGAAACTGGTAGTCATAACTCACTATTAGATCAAAGAGGCTACTATAAAAGCTTATTTCAGGAATAGTAGTTAGAATAAAGGAGATAAATCATGAACAAGCAATCATCCCCAAAATATTGTTTCAAAGAAATACCTCAAACTGAACTTTGTAAAATTAACGGAGGTAGCTCTTTATATAGTTTTTTAGAAAAAATAATGACCGTTGACTATAGGAAAACATTTTTCCCTAACCCCAAAAAATAAACACAAACAAGAAGTGAGCTGCTCCCTGTCAAGTGGACAGTGAAATAACAAAAAATTAAGTAACGGCCTTGTTCTTCATTTCAAGAGGGGCAAGGCCGTTATTACGCTCTTGAAAGCGTTTTTGATTGTAAAAATGAATGTAGCTATCAATATCAACTACTAACTCTTCTCTTTCAGTTAGACTACCAAGAATGCAAGCTCCTCTTCACTAGCAAAAAAGGGAAGTAACTATTGCGATAGGATGTTTCTTTTAGAAAGACAGTGGGAGGAGCTAGACCCAGAAATCAGACATCAAAAACAACAAGAAGAGCTCCGTCCCCTGATGGAAGAATTCTTTGATTGGTGTCGGGAGCAGTATGTCCTACCAGAGTCTAAGTTAGGCCGTGCTCTTAAATACAGTTTGGATTATGAGTCCACATTCAAAACTGTATTGGAAGATGGACGTCTAGTTCTCTCTAATAATCTGGCTGAGAGGGCTATTAAATCCTTGGTTATGGGACGTAAGAATTGGCTATTCTCCCAAAGTTTAGAGGGAGCAGAGTCAAGTGCTATTATCATGACTCTGCTTGAGACAGCCAAAGTCCATCAACTTGATAGTGAAAAATATATAGCTTATCTTCTAGAGCATTTACCAAACGAGGAGACTCTCGTAAAAAAAGAGGTTCTAGAGGCTTATTTACCATGGGCTCCAAAAATCCAAGAGAATTGTAGATAAAGAAAACTCCAAGATTAAAAGCAATCTGCTTATAATCTTGGAGTTTTTTCAATATACTCTGTTATTGGGCGCTTACTGATTATATTTACGAATCCAATCCTTAATTGTAGAATCAGTAACCTGGTATTTTTTAGCTAACCAGCTAGTTGACTTATGCTCATTGTGATAATACATGACAGCTTCAAGCTTTTCTTCAACAGACGTCCGACTTCTTTTTGACATACTAAAACTCCCCTTCCAATTTTAGTGGACTTTTATTTTTTCACTATCCACTGTAAAGGGAGTATATCAAAGACTAGGAGCTATTTTGATTCCTAGTCTTCCTATTTCCTACTTATGTATTTCTACTATTTGTCTAAAAATATAATTATTACTACTGGTTTTCAAAAATACATTAGATAATTGACCAACTGTTCTTGACAAATTGTATAATCCGATACCTCTAGCTTCACCTTTTGTCGAATAGCCAAAATCAAAAATTGATTTCAAATCTTTCTCTTCTTCTTTAATGGAATTTTCAACAATCAAAACTTGACTATTCCCCTTTTCAAAAAAGGCTATTGAAATATCTGATGTGGACTCATCAATGGCATTATCAACCAATATCGAAATAATTGAGATTAAATCTACTAACTTGATGCCCTTAGGTTGAATTGGTTCTGGAAATTCTAAATGCATCTCCAATCCTTTATCTCTAGCTTCGGAAAATTTTGCAGCGAGCAGACTTTTAAGAGCAGGCTCCTGAATATTGACCAATCGCCCAAAATCAAAATGAGAATCTCGCACACGATTTTCAGTATCCTTTAAAACCGAATGATAGACCCTCTCAATTTGAGCAAGATCTCCAGCCTCTATCCCCATTTTTAGGGTAGTCAAAAGATTTGTGTAATCATGTCTGAATCCTTTAACTTCACGATACAGCTCCTCCATATGAAGGCTGTAGTTTTCTAAATTTTTCTGATGTACATTCTGTTGAAAAAGCAATTCCGTCTGGAGTTTAGTGTTCAAATGGCTATCTAATTTTTTTGTCATACCCAAAAATATGAACAGATATGAAACCAATAATAACTCCCGATATTCAATTGACCTTATGTTCTCTTCATACTGTAAAAAAGTTAAGTATTGCATAATTATAAAATAAATAGTCATAATTAAATTAAAAAATAATATGAGTCTGAAATCTTCTTTATCAATATTTTTTTCCTTAAAATGATTAAAATTGTAATCCAAAAAACCAAAAAATAATATTGTAATTGTAAATGTTGCTACCTCTAGAATAAAATATGTAAAATCGTTTGAAACATAACCTTCAGCTTGTCCCAAAAATGGAAGAACAAAAAATGTAAAGCTCCTAAAAATAACATTATGAAGAGTAACTGGAAAGAGGCCATAAAAAATACAAAGATTATTCGATTGAGTTCTAATAAAATAGTAGGACAATGATAATCCATAAATTGGCTCTAAAATATATGATAAAAAGTTCAATCGGAAAATACTCTCTAATACTGTTAAACAAACTGAAAGGACAATACGTAACAAAAACGCATGCAAGAAAGACTTATTTGAATATTCTAAATCATTTATTTTAAAAAAGAAAAGCGGGATTAAAATATTAGACAATAAAATTGAGATAACGAACTGCATGCTATTCAATCTCTCCCTCCACTTTAGCTAGAATCCCTTTCATCTTCGTTCTTGCAATAAAACAAGTCAATTTATTAGGAAAATAAGCTATCCTTTCCGTTTTATCTATTTTTACTACATTCTTCGGATTGAGAGCATAGGAACGATGGCATTTATATAGTCGAGGTTCCTGTTTCAATACTTCATTCATGCTAGTGAAAAACTCGATTCGCTCCGTTTTTGTGTAGAGAACGACATGATGAGAAATTGGAGATGTTTCCAAAAAATAGACATCTTCGAAGGGAATTTGGAATTGTTGATACTTAGACTTAAAATTAAAAGCAGTATCTGCGATAGTTTTCCGATTCTGTTTCTGAGCATAAAGTACTGCAGCTTCAACACGCGCTTCAAAATCTTCCTTATCTAAGAACTTATCAATATAATCCAAGGCAGATATCTGATACCGAAACGTCAAGGGCATAAACTTCGAATGCGTTGTTACAAAAACAATCAACGCTTGTGAATCCTGTTGACGAATTCTATTCGCAACATCCATTCCTTTTAAAGGATCTCCTTTGATTTCGATATCTAAGAAAAAAAGCTGGTGACTTCCTCTTTCCTGAATAGCTTGTAGAAGCAAATCCGTTTTAGAATATACTTCTAGCCGCTTAACTGGTAAATCATGTTTTTCCTGTAATTGATAAAGGAGATTTTCCATCCGCCCTTGTTGCTCGTAATCATCTTCTAAGACAAAAATATTCATATAGTAAGACCACCTATAATCACAGTTTTTTCTTTGGTCTAATAATATCATAATCCAAACCTTTACACAATTAACCTTCTTACATCTAAAACCCCCTGGATTGAGATAAATCCAGGGGGTTGACCATCCTTATTTGCTAGAGAACTTTCTCTCTTAAACTTCTCATAAATTACAAATGTAGTGGGCAATCTTCTTATCTAATTCTCTTCATTACACCTAATAGAGTGCAAAGTAGAAATATAGATTATACTGCTAACCGGTAACCATTGCTTACTGCAATATTTTGTGCTATAAATCCTGTAATAATTAAATTCAGAGTGTATATTCCTTGATTGGCAAGAATTGATAATGAAAAAAGCGAAATTGATACAATAATCAATTTTTTTACAGAATCACGATAATTAGACTGTTCAATAGGAATATGAGAACTGAACTTTTTTGTTAGATAGTTGATACAGAAGAGAAAAACAATTTGCAATATCATTAAATTTATAACTAAACGTAAATTGTTGTAATAAATATAATTTATATATGCATTGAATAAGATTACTGGTAGGTATATCTTTTTACCCAAATTATTCATACCTCAGAAGAATCTGTGTAAATGCCTAAAAAATCATCAGAAACAACCAATAACCAACTGGAATTTCTGATGATTTTTATTATTCACCAAATTGTTCTAGGGATAAAAATGTATTCAGTACCTTATAACCCTAAAAAAGGCAGACTCCGCCCTTGGTGTAACTATATATTTTTAAAAATGT
>NZ_SPPZ01000073.1 GCF_004570525.1 Streptococcus sp. WM07
TGTAATACGGCTTGGATGAATGAATTTTTACGACAACTGTCAGAAGCTTACCCTAACGACTATATTATTTTGGTGATGGATAATGCGGTTTGGCATAAATCACAGACATTGGATATTCCTAGCAATATTGAATTTACATTTATTCCACCTTATACACCAGAGATGAATCCGATTGAACAAGTTTGGGCAGAGATTCGGAAATTAGGATTTAAGAACAAAGCATTTAAATCATTGAATGACGTCATTGATCAGTTGCAAGAAGTTATCCAAAGCTTATCAACTACTCGCTTACGATCGATTGTCCATAGAGAATGGATATCTGCTAATTTTGATTCTGAATGAGTATAAGCTACCATTCACCGTGTTTGCTGAAAAACCCAGTAACCGGTGGTAGTAAAACAGCAAGGATACTCAAAATTCAGGAGGGAGTCCATCTACCCCTTCAGATGTCAAGCTATCCCTTGGAATTTCGTTCACCTATAGCATATTTCAAGCTCCTTGCTACAACCCAAACATCCAAATTCCAACAAGGGCTAAAACAAATTGAACCAGCCCAATAATCAGGATATAGGAGCCGTAGACTGGGGTGTTTTTCATAAAGGTGCGTAAATCTAGCCGAAGGCCGATGGCTGCCAGAGCAAGCCATTCCAACCAGGTCATTAAACTTTGAAGGCTAGCAGTTAGCGGATCTGGTAAATCCAATAAAATATTGAGCAGACTTGCCAAGATAAATCCGTAGAGGTAATACGGAACTTTTTTCAAAGGATTAGCCTTCTTGACTGGTGCCACTTCTTTTTCTTTTGTCCAAAATTCAAGGAAAAAAAGAACAGGGACTAGGTAAAAAATACGAGTCAGCTTAAACAGCATTGCCAAGGGAAGGACGGCTGGCGAAAGAAGATTAGCCGCTGCTGCGACTTGCCCCACCGATTGCAAGGTGCCACCAATGAGGGCGGCTTGTTGGAGATCCTGCAAATTGAGTAGGACAGCGGCTAAAGGAAAGAGAAACATCAGCAGGGTCCCCAAAAGATTCACCAAAACAATGGCTGTCCCCTTCTCCTGCTCAGAAGCCTTGGTCAGTGGAGCTAGAGCACCAATAGCTGATGAACCACAAATAGCCGTTCCACCAGCCAAAAGGGTCGAGGCATCCCGTGAAAATCCTAACCTCTGAGCCAGTCTGTAACTCCCTACCAAGGAAAGCATAAATGCTAGACTAACAAAAGCTAAGGAAGAGAGTCCCATCTGACCAAAGTTTTGGGTATCCATTGTAAAAGCCAGCAGAATAATAGCATACTCCAAGAAACGACTCTCCGCCAATTTAGTTCCTAAACTTAGTTTGGGAGAACGGAGGAAGGTATTACCCAAAATCATCCCCAATACTAGAGCTAGCGGGGCAACTCCAATCAACGGGATAAATTGGGCCAAGGTAAAAGCTAGTAAGGTTACAAAGAGTGAGACCGTAAGGCCAGGCAGGTGATTACGTGTCATAAAATCCTTTCTAAAAAAGAATCCCCCACTCTTGAAAAACAGGATTCAGAGAGAAGGGAACATGTAACATAGAGGGAAAACGAATGGCTAACCAACCTAGAGTCCAAAAACGTCAGATTAAGGGATATTTAAAATCCTTAATCTTGGAACCCCTTGGGATTCAAGCATTGCCAATTCCAAGCGTGGCGACACATATCCTCCAAGGTCATTTGAGCTGTCCAGCCCAATTCCTGCTGGGCCTTACTCGGATCGGCATAGCAGCTAGCAATATCCCCTGGACGTCTTTTGTAGATTTTATAGGGAATCTCATGGCCCACTGCTTGGCTGAGTCCCTGAATCATCTCCAAAACAGAGTAGCCCTTACCTGTGCCCAAGTTGTAAAGGGATAGGCCTGATCCTGGAAGCCACTTTTTCATAGCGGCCACATGACCCTGGCTAAGATCAACAATATGGATATAATCCCTCACACCTGTTCCATCAAGGGTATCATAATCATCTCCAAAAACGCGAACATGGTCACGACATCCACTGGCAACTTGGGTAATATAGGGAACCAAGTTAGTAGGGACGCCTTGAGGATACTCCCCTAGACGTCCACTGGGATGAGCTCCAATAGGATTAAAGTAGCGTAGAATAACCAAATTCCAGGTCTGATCCTTAGCGTAGAGATCACGAAGAATTTCTTCACTCATGAGCTTGGTTCGACCATAAGGATTGGTGACTGAAAGGGGAAAATCTTCTCGAATAGGTAGTTTGTGCGGATGTCCATAAACCGTAGCTGAAGAACTAAAAATTAGGTTTTTACAACCGACTTCTTCCATGACGTCCAATAACCGTAATAGCCCTACCACATTATTATCGTAGTAGACTAACGGTTGCTGGACAGATTCCCCGACTGCTTTAAAACCAGCAAAGTGAATCACTCCCGTCACATTATGCTGGGAAAAAATTTGTCGCAACAAATCTCGATCCCGAACATCTCCCTCGTAAATAGGGAAAGCCTGGCCGGTCAATTCTTTGACCACTTCCAGGCTTTTGGGATGTGAATTGCTGTAATTGTCTAAAACTAGGACTTTATGACCAGCCTCTAATAGTTCCAGAACTGTATGGGAGCCGATAAAACCGGCTCCTCCAGTCACCAAGATAGTTTCAGTCATCCGCTACCCCCTTGTTTTATTTTTTATCGCGGTTTCGACGTGAACGACTGCGTTCTTCTTTAACTTTCTTAGATTTTTTCTTTTCTTTCTTCTTAGATTTTTGAGCTTTTTTTCCGTAGTTTCCGTAATTTCCATAGTCTCCATAAGAACCATAGCGTTCCATTGTGGTATCTACTTTATTCAGGATTACGCCAAGGAAAGAGGTACCGGTCTGCTCTAGTTGCTCAACTGCTTTTTCTACAGCTTTACGCTTATTAGAGCCGGATTCAACAACAAGAACGGTTGCATCTCCTTGTTGAGCAATAATGGCCGCATCGATTACCATTCCAATCGGTGGGGTATCAATGATGATGTAATCATAATACTTGCGTAGAATGTCAATCATCTTATTGAAATTTTGACTCTGAAGAAGACCCGTTGGATTCGGCGATACTGGACCAGATTGAATAACATAGAGGTTCTCAATATCTGTGTCACAAAGACCTTCTGAAAGATCCTTTTTCCCCGTTAGGTAATCTGTCAGACCTGTAATTTTATCCCGAGTAGAAAAGACACCGGACATAACACTATTCCGAATATCCGCATCCACCAATAGGGTCTGGTAACCTGAACGCGCAAAGGCAATGGCCAAATTCACAGAAGTGGTTGATTTTCCTTCCCCAGGCTGTACAGAGCTAATAGAAATAACATCAATGCTATCTCCACTCAACTGAATATTCGTCCGTAGAGCATTGTAGTATTCTTCGGTTCTTTCCGCATCTTCCCGACGCGTCCGATTTAATTTTAATGTTGGCATGCAGTTAACTCCCTTATTTTAGTTTCGTAAAGTCTGGTACCACACCCAAAAGTGTCAAGCCCATCATTTCTTCAACATCTTCTGGTTTTTTCACGCGGTCATCCACAATTTCCGCAACCAAGATAATCACAACCATCAGTGCTCCACCTGCTACAAATCCGAGCAGAACATTACGACGAATATTTGGTGAAACCGGTTGACTATTGACTTGTCCCTCTTCCAAGGTAGTTACGTCAGATACTTTGGTAACCTCAATAATTTTATCTGCCGCAGCTTGACGAACTCCATTGACAATCCGAGCTGCTTCTTCCGCAGATTCGTCTTGCACACTGACAGATACAATACGCGTATCTGCTGGGACAGTCACATTGATTTTAGAAGCCAATTGTGAGGTTCCCATATCCAAGCCCAAATCTGATATCACTCGACTCATAACATCTTGAGAAAGGATAATTTCCTTGTAGTCCTTAACCAAATAAGTACCCGCTTGCAAGTCTTGGTTGGTCAAACCTGGATTGTCTTGTTGATGGCGATTTACCACGTAAATCCGAGTTGTACTTTGGTACATGGGAGTCGCCACATAGAGGCTATATCCTAGAGCTAAGATAGCTGTCAAAAGGGAAAAGAAGATCACTAAGAATTTCCGTTTCCAAACCGTCCGTAATAGACTTAGGATATCAACTTCCACTTGATTATTTTGCTTTTTCATGAGTTCTCCTAAATAAATTCGTCTTCTAATAACAATTCTTGATTGGTGATAAAGAGCTTGTGAGCTCTTTCTAGGCCATAATTCTTCCGAATAATCTTATAGGCCTGATCCATATAAGGGGGACGCTTCTCCAGATTGTGCATGTCACTTGCGACAAAGTGGACCAAATCTTGGTCCAAAAAGAAGCGAGCCCGTTTTTTCATAAATTTGTACTTATCCCCAAAGAGCTTAGGTGGAAGCACTGATGAGGAATTAATCTGCATATAGCAACCCATCTTAATCAGGTCCTCTACCTTCTCGGCATCCATATCCAAAGCATGGTAACGCTCAATATGAGCCACCACTGGAGTAATCCCCAAGTGTAAAACCGCTGAGAGAGCCTTATAAATATCTCGGTAAGGAGTATCCATACTAAATTCAATCAGGGCATAGCCGGTATCCCCTAGAGTTGGGAATATCCCATCTTCTAATTTTCGCAAAGCTTCAGAATTGAAGTAAATCTCCGAACCATAGAGAATGGTGAAATTTGGACCGATCTCAGATTCCAAAGCCTTAACTTTTTGAAAATTTTCCGCAAATTTTTCTTCTGGTGTGTCGAAAAGAGCCTTACGACGGTGAGAAGTAGCAATCACCGTACGCACACCTTGTCGGTAGGATTCTTCCAATAAAGCGCGACTATCCTCCAAGGTTTCAGCACCGTCATCCACATCAAAAATAATATGAGAGTGAATATCAATCATGCTTATTGTCCCTCCAAAACAGACTGAATGTTCGCTTTAGCGTTGGCCAGACTATCAGGATTCACTTCCATTACGTAAAGTTGAGAGCCTGGCATAGCATAGGACGATTTGTCCATGCTACCAGTACCTTCCAAAGCCTGAGATTCAATCTGATATTGACCACCTGACTCCAATTGGCTATTAATCAAAGTCATCATCGTCTCTAAACTCATATCTGTCTGAATAGAATCTTGAAGCCCTTGAATAATTTGAGGATAATTCTTCAAGGCATCCGCTGACATCAACTTGCGAAGTACCGCAGCAATGACCTTCTCTTGGTTTTTTCCACGGTCATTATCCCCTCCTTCAAGACTATAACGTTCCCGAACAAAGGCTAGAGCCTTCTCAGAATCCAAATGAACGGTACCTACTGGGAATTCATAATTCCCGTGTAAACTCGTAAAAGCTTGCTCATTCTCGACATCTACACCACCAACTAAATCAATTAACTTGAGGAAAGAAGTAAAGTTAAGCCGGACATAATAGTGAATAGGGATTTCATAAAGATTTTCTAATGTATGAATGGAAGCATCAACTCCATAAATACCCGCATGGGTTAGTTTATCTTGCTGGTTATTCCCTCCATCCGCAATCGGTACATAAGCATCCCGTGGCGTTGTCGTCAATAGAATTTTTTGACTCTCACGATTAACCGTCATAAGAATATTGACATCGGATCTAGAAACAGAAGTAATTGGCCCATAAGTATCAATTCCGCTGACATAAATTGTGAACGCTTGAGCGTTTGGATCCTGCCGACCAGTCTCAAATTTCCGCCGCACCTTGTAAGTATGAAGTGCAGTCAAGCTATCCATAAAATTAGGAAACTCACTCTGAATGGTATCTGCAAAAATGCTATTTACCACAATCGCTTGTGCTTGTCCCTCCTTCAATTGCCTGTAGGCATCCACGTAGGAGCTAGAACTTTCAAAACTTGGACTGACTTGCTTTGTAGTTGCTAAATCTTCCTGCAATTTCGTCAAGTTCTCCTTATCCGTCTCCATTGGCGCTAGGATTTTTTCAACCTGACTAATGTCCTTAATGTTACTGTTTTCAAGTGCATAGACTGTTAACTCATACTCAGTATAATTCGCTTGATTGTTGAGTCGAGAAGAAAAGCCCACCAATTGCCGAACTCCAATAGAAGCTACACCCGTAACTGCTAAGCCCAACACTAAGATAAAGGTTACCCAGACACGCGCTGGAAAACGCAGTAAAACCCAAAGCAGAATTCCAAGCACCACAAAGGAGACAAGCGTTAAAATCCAGTTCAGATTATATACAGCTAAAATACCATAACGAAAAAGACTATATACCAAATAGGCAGTTAGCAGAACGACCAACCCCCAAAGGATCCAGTTGATAATTTTCAAAATAGGATTCGTCTCAATCCGATTTCTTCTACTTCTAGACATGTTTTCCTCAATAGGATACTGGGACAGCCCAGTCCTCCCTTTTTATTTTTTAGTCATTATATCTCTCCTATTATACCACAAATCAAGAGTTGTCAAGCTTTAATACTCGTTCAGAATCAAAATTAGCAGATATCCATTCTCTACGGACAATAGATTGTAATTGACTAGTTGATAGATTTTGAATGACTTCTTGAAGCTGATCAATGACATCATCCAATGTTTTAAACACCTTATTCTTAAATCCTAATTTGCGAATTTCTGCCCAAACTTGTTCAATGGGATTCATTTCAGGAGTATAAGGTGGGATAAACGAAAATTCTATATTTGCAGGAATCCTCAATGTCTGTGA
>NZ_SPPZ01000074.1 GCF_004570525.1 Streptococcus sp. WM07
CTAGAAATCAACATAACATATGGTTGAATTTGTAAATGAACATTCTTACGGAAACGAACTGACTTTGGAACATATTTTTCATATAGATCAGTCACTCTCACTAAAATTTTATTGAAAACGACTTGTGCTTGAGAAGGATTCGCGAGATAATGTGCTTGGCTTTGCATATCATGTCCTCAATTCGTGGTGGTTTTGAATTTATGATACGCAAAGTTTTTTATTATTTCTACAACTAACTAGCACAACGGGTATTTATACATCTTCACATTGGCCACCAATCCTATGGGAATAAGACTCCCCAAGTCCTTAAGTTCGGTCTTGGGGGCTTATTTAATCAATCGTTGAATATGAATCGTTAAATAGACTTGTTCATCAAGAGACATATCGAATCCATAACTTTCTTTGACAAAAGTTTTGATTTTCTCGCTAACTGCAAAGGCTTGGGGATAATTCACTTGAACTTGTTGATAGAGAAAAGCATCCTCCCGACCTTCTACTTGCCCCTGAAGAACCCGTTGGGCAAAGTAACGAAGGTGGGTAACGAAACGATGAAAGCTCGTATCTTCTGTAAAATTCGCCCAGCCAAGATGGAGGCGGACAATATCAAGAATTTGATGAACCATCCGATGAACCTGATTTTCTTGCTGAGAATCTGCCTTATCTTTTTTGGCATTAATCAAATGAAGTGCCAACGAGGAAGCTTCGCTTTGCTCCATTTGAATCCCAAATTTATCTCGGATTTCTTCTATCGTCTCCAAACCAAGCTGATACTCTTGGGGATAAAATTTTCGAACTTCCCATGCTAGAGGATTCTCAAGGGAAAGTCCTTTCCGACTTCTTTCTAAGGCGTAATGAAGATGATCACCAAGGCTAAGATAGAGTGATAATTCATAACTTGTGCCTAAAACTACTTCAGCCTTTGATATCAGCTTCGTTACTAAATCTACTTCCTCAGCAGGCATCTGACTATAAAGATGGAAAAGATCTGTTTCGGCTGTATCACCTTGAAGAACAAATGTCTTCTCGATTTTATCCTGATCCAAGCACTGATCTACTTTCTTCTGGAAACCCAAACCTTTACCCATGACGATAATTTCGCGACCTTGTGAATCCAAGGCTTGGACTACATTATTATTATAGACTTTCACAATTTTCATATTGCCCTACCTTTGTACCAGCTTTCCGTCGCTCACAGGAAATACCCTGTGAGCAGCAAAAAAACCTAAATCCATCACCAAAGAGGCCTGTCTCCAGACTCCTGATTTTGATTTAGGTTTTGCCTGCATTTCAGTAACAATCCTAATTCTAGTCTAACAGATTGGTTACGCTTTCGCAAGAGCTTCCTTTCTATTTTTACCCTAGAAAAGCACAAGGGGTCAGGCTAACAGTAGAGCCATTCCCCTCCATCTATCTTGCTTTCAGTTAGTTCCATTTTCTTTTTTAAAAGAAAAAATCAATTAAGTGATACTATCTATATGTTTGCATGATAAAATGAAGGTATCACTGGAAGAAAGGGAGAACTATGATTACTCACCACCAACTAGAATTCCCCGCAATCGGGGAGAGCCGAACTGTTCGGGTCTATCTTCCGAACAATTATGAAACTCAGGACACTTCTTATCCGGTTATGTACTTCTTCGATGGTCACAATCTTTTCTTCGATCAAGAAGCGACCTATGGGGAATCTTGGCAACTAAAAGAGTTTCTGGATCACTGGAGCAAAGATATGATTGTCGTTGGGATTGAACCTGGTCATGAGAACAACCAACGATTGGAAGAATATTCACCTTACAATATAGGCGACGAATTCTTTGCAGGTTCCATTCAGGGACGTGGAGAAGCCACAATGCAATGGCTCGTGAATCAGGTAAAGCCATTTATTGACCAAACCTATCGGACTTATCCTGACCGACTCAATACCGGAATTGCTGGTTCCTCTATGGGAGGACTCATGACTCTCTACGCCATTTCCCACTACAATCACATCTTCTCCAAAGCGGCTGCCCTATCCTCCGCAATCTTTAAGCCCCTCTACCAAGAACTCGATCAAGCAATAATCGATAGTAATACACGTGTCTATATGGCTTGGGGGACTAATGAGATCGGCTTAGACCTAACCGCTGGAGATGAAATCTGGTCTAGTCCCTTTGCCCAAATTCATCTTCACTTGGAAGCTAGCTTCCAGCACTCAGGTGCCAGCACTTACCTTTACCCTCAAATTCACGGTCGCCATCGCGAAAGCGACTGGGCTCAACAGGTCCCTCTGTTTATGGACTTTCTTTGGATGAGATAAGGAGAATCCTATGAAAAAGAATCGTTTCCTTGGCTTACTTGGCCTCCTTCTCAGTCTTGGTCTCGGATTGGGAATGCTCAATCCAATCAATCCTGACTGGACTGACTTTACGAGTTCTATCGTCTACGCAGACGAAGAAACGGATAAATTGCTACCTTTCAAAGGTAAAAAACAAATTCATCTACAGGATTGGGATGCTCTGGGGCGTGCCCAAGCAGCCCATATCCAATTAAAAGAAGGAGATCAACCCACTAAAAAACGAACTGAGAAAATCACCTTTGACCCCGTTGGTTGGCATAACTATAAATTTTATTTTGGAGATGGTAGTCAACAAGCTTGGCTTATGAATCGAGGCCATTTAATAGGCTACCAATTCAGCGGTCTGAATGATGAAGGACGGAACCTGGTTCCTATGACCACCTGGCTCAATGCTGGAAACTACAAAGGAACTGACGAGTCAAATCCTGACAGCATGCTGTATTATGAAAATCGTCTGGATTCCTGGCTAGCCACTCACCCCAACTACTGGCTCGACTATAAGGTCACGCCGCTCTATACCGGTGATGAACTCATTCCTCGCCAAATTAAACTCCAATATGTTGGCCTAGATGACAAGGGCCAAAAGCTCGAGATTACCCTTGGTGGAAAAGAGACTAAGGACTCCCTCGGAATTACACATGTTGTCCTAGACAATACATCACCAAATGCAGACATTGACTATACAAGTGGAACTGCCATTAACACTGTTGCTTCTGCTAGTCAGCAAGCTGCCGAAAAACAAAGAGCTGCCGAAGAAGCTGCAGCAGCCAAAGCTCAAGCCGAAGCTGAGGCTCAAGCTCGAGCTCAGGCGGAAGAACAAGCTCGTCTTCAAGCGGAAGCTGAAGCCCAGGCAGCAGCCCAAGCACAAGCTGAGGCAGCAGCCCAAGCAGCACCAGAAGTTACTGCTGGTGGTGGCTATACCAGAGATGCCCGTGGTCGTTGGCATCGTCCCAACGGTCAGTATGCATCCAAAGCTGAAATTGCTGCTGCAGGACTTCCTTGGTAATCCCATAACAACCTCCTTCCTTTTTCTCAGGAAAGGAGGTTTTTTAGCGCTCAAAAGTGTGCTAAAATAAGAAAGATTTTGTGTACGAAAGGAGCCTTATGAAGTTCTATTCTTATGAATATGTTTTGAATCAAATTCGTCAAGATAATTGGCTTTTAGCCGCTTTTTTTATCGCCCTACTACTGATTTTGGCCTACACCGCCTTTCTAGCCTACCGGGATAAACGAGATTCCAAATACCGTGAGCTGGTCATTATCCTAGGGCTAACCCTGCTCGTTTCTGGTTTATCAGGATTTGAAAGTTTACAAGCCAGTAGTCAAACCAATAACCAGTATCGAACATCTGTTCATTTCATTGAAAAAATATCCAAGACTTTAAAAGTCAAGCCCAAACAAATATATATCAACACATCGGCAGATACAAATGGCACTCTATTGTATGTAGAAGGCCAATTTTACCGAGCGATTGCTGGTAGTGAACCAGAGACCTATCTCTTGGAAAAAATGGACCTGCACTCTTTTGATTTAGAACTAGTAGAGGTAGCACAATGAATTTTCTATATTTAGATGTCACTATTAAATTGGCAATCGGACTGTTAACATTAATTGTCGTCATCAATATTTCCGGCAAAAGCAATCTTGCTCCCAATTCTGCCACAGATCAAATTCAAAACTATGTACTTGGGGGAATCATCGGTGGAGTTATCTACAATCCCTCTATTACACTCCTCCAATATGTCATCATTCTTATGATTTGGACTATTTTAGTCCTTAGTCTCAAGTGGTTAAAAACTCATAACCACGCTATTAAACAAATTATTGATGGACAACCACGGATTCTCATCCAAAAAGGACAAGTAGATGTGGAAGCTTGTCGTGCTGCAGGACTCACCGCTGCGGATTTAACCCTCAAACTTCGAGGACAGGGAATTTTTAGGATTGCCGATGTCAAGAGAGCTGTTTTAGAACAAAACGGTCAACTCATTGTCGTTCAGGCAGGAGAAGCCAACCCCAAATATCCGGTCATTACAGATGGTGTTGTACAAGTCGATATCTTGGAATTACTAGACAAGAATTCCGAATGGCTTCAGGAAGAACTGAACTCCCTTGGTTATACGGAAACTTCACAAATTTTCTTAGCAGAGTATGACCACAGTCAACTAACTATTATCACTTACGAATCCTAGAAAGGAAAACTAATGTCGTCACTTATTCACCACAAACGAGTCGAATTTACTGAACTTTTTTATGACCTGGTTTTTGTTTTTGCCATTTCTAAAATGACAGGGCTAATCCATCATTTAGATGATGGTATACTTCCATTTTTTCATTTTGTAACCTTTCTCACAGCATTGATTCTTTTGGTAAATACCTGGATGGTTCAAACAATCTTTACCAATCGATATGGAAAGAACTCTCTCTTTAATATGCTAATCATGTTTGTCGATATGGGGCTATTGATGCTAATCTCTAACTCTTTCACCACTAATTGGCAGGGAATTTTTCATAACTTTTCTCTAATCGTAAGTCTTCTATCGGGAACCTTGTTCCTTCAATACGCAGTGCAATATATACAAAGTAAGACGGACCAAGATCGGCAGCTCATCAAATCTTTTTTATACATGCTTGGGATTCGAACTGGAGGAGTCTTCATTGCTTCCTTACTCCCATATAGGATTGGCATCGGAATCTATTTTGCAGCAATTTTCATTTCCTTTATCATGCCAATTTTCACTAGAAAATCCATGTCCCAAGTACCTATAAACTTTCCACATCTTGTGGAAAGGATTGCACTTCTAGTCATCATTACCTTTGGTGAGATGATTGTCGGAATTGCGGATTTTTTCCAAACGGATACCTTTGGACTCCATTCGATTCTCTTCTTATTTATGGTGGTTCTTCTTTTCCTCATTTACTTTGGGGAATTCGACCATGTCCTCGATGAAAGTCTAAATACTTTGGGCTTGCGATTGATTTATAGCCATTACCTTATTTTTTCGGGAATTCTCATGCTTACCGTCTCCATGACCTTCCTCACTGAACATGAGGCGAATCATCTATTTGTAGTTGGTTTTCTCTATACGGGACTCTTCGCCTTTTTACTCGCGATCATCTTGAATGGTGTTTACAATAAACCTGCCTACAAATGGACCCGCTCCTACCGCATCGTTTATTGGAGCTTGTTCGGTCTAGGACTTCTTGGGAGCTTGATCTTTGCCAACTCCCCACTTATGGTGACCATCATTACGACCACAACGATCTTCCTTATCTGGATCCACTTCATTCGTTTTTATATAAAAAATCATCGCCAATCCAATGACTCCCATGAACTCCATTGGATCTAAAGCAAAAGGACCTCGAGAGGTCCTTTTTATAATAGCAACAGCAACTGAGGATAACCAGGTAATCTGGATCAATTTTCAGACCTCTTCTCTCCTTGCCGCAATTCTGTATAGTAGTTGATGACTACACCCGACAAGGCCGCAAAGAAAATCATCCCATAAACTGTTAAAAAGACACAGAGCCAGCGGCCCAAAAACGTAACTGCTTGATAATCTCCGTAGCCAACCGTTGTAGAGGTCACGAAAGCAAACCAAACACCATCCCAATACTGTTGAATACCAGGCTCTAAAAGCATTAAGAAAAATCCCGCCATAAATAAGAATCCCGCAAAGGAGAAGGCGAATTTTGTAAAACCTGTGTGGTGAATAATTTTGATTAAAATATTTAATCGCTTCATTTCTCACTCCCCATTTCCGCAATGCGCTTAGCAGTCTCTGCAACTGGAAGTCCGATAATTGTCTGCACATCACCAGCCACATAATCAATGAAACGTGGATCCAGATCCTGAAAACCATAAGCTCCAGCCTTATCCATTGGTGATTCATACTTAACAAAAAACAAAAATAGCTGTATACTATAAGGTATGAAAGTCGAACTAAATGAATATCAAATTAGCGAATTGAAGCAAGCCCTGAAAGATAAAAAGAATGCACAGCACCATAGGAAAATTCAAGCTCTCATTCTCTACTCTGAATGTCAGAATTTAACAGCAGTAGCTAAATCAGTAGGTTTTGTTCATCAAACTGTACGAAACTTATTGAACCGTTATCTAGAAGGAGGTTTAGAGGCACTCCTTA
>NZ_SPPZ01000075.1 GCF_004570525.1 Streptococcus sp. WM07
CTCGCTCATTCGAAGGCCAGTTGAGTTTTCCATTCTCAAACCTTTTGTACAGTAACCAGAAGCCCTGTCCATCCCAATAAAGGGCTTTGAAGCGATCTTTTCTTCCACCACAGAAAAGAAAGACTTGGCCTGAGAAAGGGTCCAATTCAAATTCCTGTTTCACTAAGTAAGCCAAGGAATCAATTCCTTGCCTCATATCTGTTTTACCAGTTATCAAATGAACCTGACCTAAATCGCATAAATTTATCCTAGTGAACGAGCGAGAATCTACCATATCAATCTCCATCCTGATGATTTATAAGATTAGTATAGCTAGATTTCTAGTTCGGTTAAAGATACCTTGTTATTGGGCGCTTACATCATTTCATCTGTAAATTTCATAACTCTATTATACATCAGATTTTGATTTCTGTTGAGTATTATCAAATATACTCACTAACACACTTAGCTAAGCATTTTATCCTATCTGATACAATTATCCTTTTGATCTAGACCGCTCTCGCATTTGTGCTTTGAACTCAAAAATATTTGATAATGTAAAGTCAATTACAGTTTTTAAGTTCAAATAATGAACTATAATTTTTAACCCATCTGAATAGCCTTTTACTCTTGACACATCTTCAATCCACGTCCTATCAATATGAACTTCATCATACGGTGCTCCATGTGTTGGCGCAATCAAACCATTATGTATTTTGGATTGTGGATATTTTTCCTTTAAAAAGTAATAATAGAATGCTTGTTTATAATTTAATTCTGAAATACTTTTCATATATTTAGAATCAAACAATATAATTTCATCTTCGGTATCACTAATATAAATATGATCGAATTCAATCGAAAATCCCTGTGTTTCACTATGTTCTCTATTTTCACATGACTCCGTCTTTTCTGATTGCTTTATAAATTTATATGTAGATTCATTAGATAGATCTATTCCATCATTATCTATTCCAGAAAAAGTTTTATTTAATAAAACATGAATCATAGACTCCCAATATAATGGGAAGTCTGTTGTTGTAATAGCTAAAACTCCATTTCTAAAAGACAACCATTCAAAATAACTAATCATAGCTTGAATCAATTCTTTTTCTGAATCTTTAAAGTATCTATTCTTGATTAGCTTTAACTTCCGAACACATGCTTTAAAATTTTTAAAAATGTTATCTGATGAAAACTCTTTATAAGGTAGCACAAAGTTAAGTATTTCAGAATACTTATCATAAGTATTACTCAAAATAAACTGCATACAGTCGCTAAGAAAAACCGAACTATTTTTGTCCTTAATTGAAATTATTGGTAAAAAGACTATTCCATTATCTTGAATTACCTTCTGAGACTTTCGAATTGTTCTTTTCCAATTCGGTCTACCTTGATTAGTTATATTCTCAACCTTGATTTTCTTATTATAAATGCCAAACTTTTTGTAATAATCCACAACTAGTAAATAACTATCCACTGGAAATTCATTACTTTTTGAATCCTTCTTTTGGAAATTTATTGGCGAAGATCCTTTAACTAATAATGAAGCAATGGCCTTTGCATATTCTTTCTTTTCTTCAATGGAAAGTTTCTCATGATCAAAATGTTTAGGAAAAGAGAATAAAGTACTGCCTTGAGATACAACTACTCCCACAAAATTAATTGTACATGTACCATTTGTATAGCGTAGTAAATCGTCAATTTGAAAACTATTTAACTTTTCCTTATCATATACTTCACCATCATTTATACAAATAGGAGATCCATTATTCATTTTGTTGTTTACTCAATTCTACTTTTTGACTACTATAGGTTTCCAAAAAGGCTTTCGAAAAAATTTCACTTGCTTCTGTGGTTACATCAAATTTATCATACAACGTTGAAAATGCTCGGATGTTAGAATTAAAAATTGATACTTCATCACTCAGACTTGCACTTTGAACATCTTCCCAAAGATAATGAAGAACTTTATTTTTGATCGTTTCGTTAACGTCCACATCATTATTAAATTTCACAAAAAATTGGCCTAGTTGCTTATCTTCACTCAATCCTAAATCGGATACAATAAATTGATTTATCGCTAAATAGAACTGATTCCATTCAAATTGATCTAAAGCTAAGCTAAATGTCGCTGAATTTAGAATCGCTCCTGAAACTTCATCATAGCAAGGTTTAACACTTTCATATACAAAAGAAAAGCGGCGTTTAAATGCAGTATCTAAAACATTAACATTTTGATCGCTAGTATTAACTGTACCTATGATGTGTAAATTGTTCGGCAAATAAATCTTATCATCACCTTTAGATTTTGCACCATATTTTATAAGTTCATCAGAAATTAATGAGTTGTCAATTCTGTATTCACTAATCCCTTGATCGTTTCTATCAAGGAGTTGGAAAATATCTCCAAAAATTGAAGCAATATCTCCGCGAGACATTTCTTCAATAATTAAATAAACATCATTTTCCTTATTCAACATCGCTCTTATCAATGCTGTAGTGAAGATACCCTCTGTAAAGTTATAAGAAACATTACCTTCTTGGGACGTAGGCATTATATTTCCTACAAAATCAAAGTGACTATACTCTCCATGAACTGTAGTTCTTAGTACAAATGGGTTGGAATCACTTTCTTCATAATTAGGATAGCTCTCACGAATAATATTTTTTATACTATAACTCTTACCAGTACCAGGGGCTCCGAAACGGATTTCTTGAATAAGATTTTTTCTCAGAATACAATCGACATCAAATTTATGTATATTGTTATTGTCATCTATCTCAAATTTTTCATTTTGAGTCACTATTGCATCAGTTGAGACAAAAGTTATTTCCGAAGGTTTGCCAGAGCGATTCGTGAAAATTTTGTTATTAAAAGATTTCAATGATTTCGCATCATTTTCTTTTACCGCAATCGAATCATAGCTTAATTCATTTTTTCTTTTTAGGACAATCCAAAAAGTATTAGGTACTATTAAATGTCTGAATGAAATAAAGTTTTCACTATCACCATTCTTGATAATAGATAGTTGAACTTGCTCTCCTCCACTACGTGAATAAACACATATTTCTTCAATTAATTTTGATTCACCTCTAAAATTAATTGAATGATTCGGATCTAAATAATTGCAATTCTTTTGATAAATTGAAATTGGAGCTTTGAAAACAAAGAAATTTTTCATTGAAGACTCCGACTCTTCAACAAAAGATTTCGAATATAAGTATGGAAATAAATCCATCTGTTTTCCAGTAATCGCAATATGCGATTGCTTACTTGAAATGCCTTTAGTAATACAATTACTTTCAGCTAATTTTTTAACTATGAATGAATCATAATCATCCATAGTTAATTTAATATCCATTTTATCACGTACAGTTTTCTGTATCTCTTCAAATACTTCTGTAAATTCCATACTAATCTCCTATATATTTTCTTATTACCTTTGCAATGTATCTAGCAAACAAAGGAGGAACTGAGTTTCCAATTTGCATATAAGTTTTTGTGTAAGCTCCTTTAAAGTAATAGTCATCTGGATAAGATTGAACTCGTGCAGCCTCACGAGGTGTCAATCCACGAGCTTGCGTAGGATGTATATACATATTACAATCAAACTTCATATGAGCAGTAATCGTTTTACAAACTTTTTCCTCTTCCAATTTGAAATATTTATCCTTAAAAATATGACTTCTTGATTTATAAGGCATAATATCAGCAATTTTCTCATCATCTGACTTATCACCTTGATGCAACCGACCATATATTTCAATATCTCTGTCATTATTATAGCGAGCCTTATGATTTAAAACCTGCTTAAAATTGCGATTCTGATTTATTAAATCAATGTATTCGTTAGATTTAATGTCGCTATAGCTATCAACAATAAAACCAATTTTTTCATTTTCTAGATTTGTTGCATTTTTTACACGAGATGCCTCCAATTCTCTCAAACCATAAAGAGCATCCTTTAAAACAAAATCTTTAGTTTCAGAAATAAAGCCACAAATCTCTTCATGAATTTTTTTGTTATCAGCACCTAATCTGTTCCCGATAAATATCAATCTCTCACGGTTTTGTGGAACACCAAAATCCTTAACATTATATAGATGAAAATCAACAGAGTAACCAATGCTCTTAAAATCTTCAATAACCTGATTAGCAACTTTTTTCATCCCTTTAACATTTTCCATAACAATAAATTTAGGTTGCAAGGAATCTACTGCTTTGATAAAACTTTTATAAAGTTTATTGCGTGGATCATCAATTAGTCGCTGCCTATTTGCAGTACTAAAACCTTGACAAGGAGGACCTCCAATTACCAAGTCAACATTTTCAAACCGTTTATACTTAGAAACATCATCTAATATATCGTCAATATTACTACATATAATATTTTCTTTTGGAACTGTTGGATGATTAAAGCGATATGTTTCTACACAACTCTTTTCTATATCATTTGCAAAATTAATCTTGAATCCCTCTTGTACAAAACCAAGCGACAAACCACCTGCTCCACAAAAAAAATCCACAATATTTGGACTCTTTTCTTCTTTTATCAATGATTCAGAAATATAAGCCCCAACATAATTTTTTATTATATTTCCATCTTGACCAGCTAAATCTTGCTCTGAGAATTTCCTTAATTTATCTAGTAAATCATCATCAGATTTAAGTATATCGATAATCTCCTCAGAGCGTTCGTCTACTTTTTCTATCCCAGTAGTGGTTCCAATTAACTGATAAATACGGGTGTCAACAAGCTTTTCAGTACCTTGATTTTCCCAAGCATTCACAAATCTTTTTAATTCAGTCTTCAATTCCATTCTCCTAGTTCTTGAAGTGTCGTTTTCACTCTTTCAGCGACTTTATTTGATACAGCCACTGTAACTGCATTCCCAAACTGACGGTATGCTTGAGTATCAGACACAGGGATTATAAATTCTTCTGGGAATCCTTGTAACCTTGCAGCTTCCCTCGGTGTTAACCGTCTAATCCTTCCATTATCAGTCACATAGTTATCTTGTGATGCTCTATGCATCTTATGCATAGTTGCAGTTAATGGGCGAGCAACTGGTAAATCAATTTCCGCTTTTGCTCTATACCCACCTGTTCCCTCAGAGAGTATTGTTGGAATAATTTTATCTGATAGAAAATATTTTTGATCTACGTTCTCTTCTAAGAGATCTTGCATTGTTAACTTAAGTTCTACTTCTTTGGGAAACTCATACTGAGCATCATGATTTGCAAAACACACAATAAAAGTACGATTTCTGGTTTGTGGAATACCATAATTAACCGTATTTAAAATTTGAGTAAAAACTTTATATCCTAATTCATTTTCAAGGATATTTTTAATAACCTTATACGTATTACCTTTATCATGTGTTTTCAAAGTCCTAACATTTTCAAGTACAAGAACTCGCGGTTTTTTCCCTCTTTTGCTCATACTATTTATTACTTCCACAATTCTAAAGAATAATGTTCCTCTTGCATCTTCGAATCCTTTTTCATGTCCCATCATACTAAACGGCTGACACGGAAACCCACCAATTACTACATCAGCAAGTGGTATAGAATCTAATTCAATTTCATTTAAATCTCCAAAAGTAGCTGGATTAGAAAAGTTTTCGTTATATGTTTGAATAGCAAATTTATCAAAGTCATTCGCCCAAACAATATTAAAATTTTGCTGATGAAATCCAAGGTCCAATCCACCAGCCCCACTAAATAAAGAAACTACATCCAAAGTCTATTCCTCCACAAACTCTATAATATCCGATGTATCACATTTTAAATAATTTGCAATTTTTAACAATGTATCTGTTGTTGTACACTCATTATTAACCATTTTTGTATACGTGCTGGAACTTATCTTAGCTTCAGTTCTAAATTGGTTTTTACCAATTCCCTTATTAGCCAATGTTCGCCATAAAGGAGCATATGAAATCTTCATTTGTTTCTACCTAGTCCTTTTAAAAGTATCCTACTAGTATAACATAAACACTAAAAAATGTTTTAAATGAGTTAATATCTTTAAACGCTGATTCTTCTCAACAAGTCTACCTTCATCATACTATTTCAATTTTTAAATAATAATTGCATTTACATCCATATTTTATATTTTCTTGTAAATCTCACATCTATCTATTCCATACAATCTCAAAATTATATTCCCCTAAAGCCACACTTGCTAAACAAGCTGGAATGAGTTTAAAAGTTATTTCAGAAGCCCTAACTCACAGTGATACTGGAACAACTCAAATTTATATCAATACTTCCAATGTTATCCCTATGGCAGTTGGTGAGTTTGCCCTTAAATCAATAGTAAGCGCCCAATAACAGAGTATATTGACAAAACTCCAAGATTATAAGCAGATTGCTTTTAATCTTGGAGTTTTCTTTATCTACAATTCTCTTGGATTTTTGGAGCCCATGGTAAATAAGCCTCTA
>NZ_SPPZ01000076.1 GCF_004570525.1 Streptococcus sp. WM07
TAAGGAGTGCCTCTAAACCTCCTTCTAGATAACGGTTCAATAAGTTTCGTACAGTTTGATGAACAAAACCTACTGATTTAGCTACTGCTGTTAAATTCTGACATTCAGAGTAGAGAATGAGAGCTTGAATTTTCCTATGGTGCTGTGCATTCTTTTTATCTTTCAGGGCTTGCTTCAATTCGCTAATTTGATATTCATTTAGTTCGACTTTCATACCTTATAGTATACAGCTATTTTTGTTTTTTGTTAAGTATAAACACAATTACCAAACATTACCCAAAAAGAAAGAGGCTGGGCAAAAAGCCTTCGAAATAGAAAACAGCTTAGAATTACGTTATTAAAAACGTTGATTCTAAGCTGTTTTCTATTTATTCAAATTTCAAGCTAAGCCAGAAATTGCTAGTTTTTGCCCAGCCTCTCCTCAAAAGGCAGAAGGCTCAGTCTTCTTCCTTATCCCGGCTATGCAGACCTTTTTCTTTTTGAATTTGTTTCAACTTATCTGGAGTCACATCATTTCCTTCTTCGTCTACTAATTTAATCCCTTCAATATGGGCCTGTAAACTACGACGATAGCTAGCAATGTACTCCTTGCGAAGAGCTGCCTGCTCTTCCAATTCAGCCTCTGTTAGACCAACTTCTTTTTTCTTTTTGGCTAGCTCATTGATACGTTCAATTTTTGATTCTTCCATGTTTTCTCCTATTTTGTTTGTAGCAAGGTGAAGTGGGCTAGACGACTAGCTTTTTGACGTAAGAGTGCCAAAAGGGCTAGACGGTTCGCACGAACAGCAAGATCCTCTGCCATTACCATGTTGTTTTCAAAGAAATCTGCAATCAGCGGAGCCAAATCAAAGAGCTCCTGCATATTGATGTTCATATCCTCAGACCAAGATAAATTGTTGACTGCTTCTGCTAACGCTTTTTCAGAGTCAGACTCTAAGAGCTTGCTATCCACTTCAACTTGATCGGCTTTCTCTGCTAGGTTGAAAACACGAGACAGATTTTCAACAGCTTCTTTAAATCCTTCTCCTTTAGCTGCCTCTGCCAAAGCTTTGGCTGCCAACAGACGAGACGATACCTTAAATTGCGTATTAGAAAGGACTGCTCGAATAATATCCTTATTAATTGTTGCATCCATCATTTTTTCAATCCGAGCATTGAAGAATTCTAAGACTTCTGCTTTGTGTTGATACCATTCATTTTGGTACAAGACATCTTGTAATTCCTGCAAATCCAAATCCCAACCAAAAGCAGCTAAAATCCGGACAATCCCTTGAGTTGCTCTACGCAGCGCATAAGGATCGTTAGAACCACTTGGAATCAAACCAGCTGTAAAGAAGGACAACAAGGTATCCATCTTATCTGCTACAGCCAAGATAGCTCCAACACGACTTTCCGGCAAAACTCCTTCACTAGAGTTTGGCAAGTAGTGTTCACGAATAGCTTGGGCAACTGCTGGCTTCTCACCAGCTAACAGGGCATATTTCTCCCCCATAATCCCTTGCAACTCATCAAACTCTCCGACCATGCCCGTCAAGAGGTCAAACTTATAGATTTGAGCAGCACGCGCTAGCTCTTCCTGTTCCTCCACAGTCAAGCCAACTTGAGTCGCCAAATAGGCTGCAATAGAAGCTGTCCGCTCCATATGCTCAGAAAGACTTCCAATTTTCTCATGGAAGGTTACTTTAGCTAGTTTTGGCAACAACTCTTCAACGGCTAATTTCTGATCTTCTTTCCAGAAAAATTCCCCATCCTCTAGACGAGCAACCAAAACTTTTTCATTTCCCTTGATGACATTATCCAAGTGCTCCGCATTTCCATTTCGAACAGATACAAAGTGCGGTAAGAGCTTCCCTGCTTGATCCCGAACAACAAAATAACGTTGATGGGCCTTCATAGAAGTCACTAGAACTTCTTCCGGTAAGTCTAGGTATTTGGGATCGAAAGAACCTAGGAAAGCTGTCGGATACTCAACCAGATTCAAAACTTCATTCAACAAGGAGGAATCAATTTCCACCTGTACCCCATGCTCTTGCTCTAAGGCAGCTATTTGATCCATTATCATATGCGTCCGCTCTGCTGGATCCGCAATAACAAAAGCTTGTCGTAAATCTTCCTCATAACTATCTGCTGAAGCTAAAGTCACCTCTTGTCCCAAGAAACGATGGCCACGGCTAACGCGTCCGGATTCCAAATTCAAGAAACGAGCTTCTAGCAATTGGTCATTTACCAAGAGAGTTAACGTATGAACTGGACGAATGTATTCAAAGGTATAATTGGCCCAGTGCATGCTAACAGGGAAAGTCATTGCTTCTAAAGTCTCAGTCAAGTTAGGAAGAATTTCTTCAGCAGCTTGACCTTTTTCTTCCTTAGTGACATAGACATACTCTTCACCTTTGATTTCCTCAAAGCGAATGGCATCTGTTGTCAATCCTTTCCCTCGAACAAATCCCTCTGCGGCTTTGGTAAACTGACCATCTGCATCAAGGGCAATTTTCTTACTTGGACCCTTGAAATCTTCTACCAGATCCGTCTGGCGGTCTGCCAAGCCTTTAACCCGTACTGCCAAACGGCGGGGTGTTGAAAATGTTTCAATTTTTTCAAAATCCAAACGATGAGCTTTCAAAAAGTCTGCCACGCGCTGACCTAATTGTTCCATACTCCGAGTCACAAGGTAGGCTGGCATTTCCTCTAAACCGAGTTCAAGCAATACTGTCTTTGTCATCTTAGTCCTCCTCCGCTAGCAATTCTTGACGGCTGGCTTCATCCAACAAAGGATAGCCCAAACGCTTGCGCTCCGCCACAAATGTCTTAGCAACTTCCCGTGCCAAATTCCGAATCCGCGCAATATAGCCAGCCCGCTCAGTTACGGAAACCGCTCCCCGCGCATCCAAGAGGTTAAAAGTGTGGGAACACTTCAACACATAATCATACGCAGGGTGAACCAAATCGGCTTCCAAGGCTGCTTGCGCTTCCGCTTCAAACTTATTAAAGTTGTCCAAAAGCATCTCCTGATTACTCAACTCAAAACTATACTTAGAATGCTCAAACTCAGGTTGGTTAAAAATTTCACCATACTTAACGCCGGCTGTCCATTCAATATCATAAACGGAATCCACTTCCTGGATATAAGAAGCCAAACGCTCCAAACCATAAGTCACCTCAGCAGTCACCGGTTGAGTCGCCAAACCACCTACTTGTTGGAAGTAGGTAAACTGAGTGATTTCCATCCCATCCAACCAAACTTCCCAGCCAAGACCTGCAGATCCTGTTGAAGGATTTTCCCAGTTATCTTCAACAAAACGAATGTCATGTTCCAAAGGATTGATCCCCAAAACCTCCAAGGACTGCAAATACAGTTCTTGAATATTACTTGGACTTGGTTTCATCACTACTTGAAATTGGTGATGTTGGTAAAGACGGTTCGGATTCTCACCGTAACGACCATCCGCTGGACGACGAGAAGGCTCTACATAAGCCGCATTCCAAGGCTCAGGTCCAATCGCTCGCAAGAAGGTATACGGACTCATCGTCCCCGCCCCTTTTTCATTGTCATAAGCCTGCATCAACAAACAGCCTTGGTCACTCCAAAACTGCTGTAAGGTTAAAATAATTTCTTGAAAAGTAAGTTTCTCTGCCATAATGACCTGCTTTCTATTTTTCTCCATTAACCAGTTCAGACTCTCTGAAAAGCTCGAATACAAGCTGTTTCACTAAATTTACAAGAAAGTCTTTGGGGATAAAAAAGAACCACCTTTCACCCCCCTGTCCAAAGACAAGGGGCGTCGAAACGCGGTTCCACCCTATTTTTGCTTGTTAAGCCTTCATTCTTTCTTCACTGGTAAAAAGGGCCACTTATTCCTCTCCTATTCGGCTTCCACCATCCCGAACTCTCTGATAGTCGATAAGAATAATCAATCTTTTCGAAGACTATTCTATCAAAAGAAAGTCATATCCGTCAATAGGATTCTAAGATCTAATCTAACACTATAGTCATCCATTCTCCATGCTAAATTTCAAGTTGAAGTTAGCCACCGCTAAGAAATTCCTTCGGCGACTTGTAGCCCAAGCATTTTTTAGGATAGTTGTTTATCCAATTTTCAATAAAGGCGACCTCTTTTGGGGTCGTTTCTTTGGTTCCTTTTGGTAACCATCTGCGTATGAGTCTATTCTGGTTTTCATTGGTACCTCTTTCCCAAGATGAATAAGGATGTGCGTAATAGATCTGTTCTTCTGAAAATACTTCTGATAATCGATTGAACTCCGTTCCGTTATCTGCTGTAATAGATAGAATTTGGTACTCATTTAGAATTTGTTTGAGGGATTGATTTACAGATTGAGCGGTTTTATCAGGAATTAATCTCATGATTTGATAACGACTACGACGATCAGTCATAACCAATAAACAATTATTCTTTTCTTTGGTTAGAATAACTGTGTCAATCTCGTAGTGGCCAATTTCCATTCGAAGATTGATCTCCTTAGATCTCTCATCTATTGATTTACCTGCAGGTTTAAAAGTTGAATTCGTTTGCTTCCGACTAGCTTTTCTTCTTCTAGGATAAAGCATATCTTCCCTAGTTAGTCCAAGATGTCCATTGTTAATCCAGTAGTAGATTGTTGTGACAGCTACTTTAATGTTTTTTGTCCGAACCATCATTTCAGGTGAATATTTTTGATGATGGTAGTGAAGAATTTTCTCTTTCAGCTCTTCAGTCAGAATAAGTTTTTTAACAGACCGTTTACGATTCTTCTTGTAATTAGCCTGTGCAAAGTCAGCAGAGTAGACTTTTTTGTAGAGACCTTTTTTTACTTGTTGTAAAACAAGACCACGCTTAACCTCATTATTAATCGTTTGAGGCGCTTTTCCAAGAAGTCGAGCACTCTCTCGGTTTGACTTGCCTTGCTTTAGCCATCTTTCGATATTTCGGCGATCATTAATTGTCAGATGTTTTCCTTTTGTAGTATAATTATCTTGCATCTCTGTGCCTTTCCGTTTGTTTGTGGTGAACAACAAGTATAGAACGGAGGTGTTTTCTTATGCCTTAAAAAGAATTTCATTTGACAACAGGGACTTTTGAAGCTGTTTTTTAGGCTAAACCAAGGCTATGATTAGCCTTGGCAAATTAGCCTAACAGCTCCAAACCTGTCATCAAATGAAATCAATGACTTATCAGAATGAGCTGTAGTCCTCATCTCACAGTAAAGGTAGGTGGCTAACTTCATTTTAAAACTTTCGAAACGTGGAGAACGAACAGAAGAACGCAGTGCGTTCAAGTTTAGATCCAGAAAAAGCAAAGCGCATCAAATTCAATTGTCTTAAAGCATTGACTTGATGCGTTTTGTTGTGTGAAAGATATTTGTGGCAATAAATTTTTCATTCCTACTCATTTAATTTCAAAATAATATTCAAAAATTACTTGACTCTCCCCTAAGGGGAGGAATTATACTATTTTTGTAAGGAGGCAATCATGTATCGCATTAAAGAAGCTGCGCAGCTTTCAGGTGTTTCTGTCAAAACTCTGTATCACTATGATAAAATCGGTCTCTTGGTTCCTTTAAAATCAGAGAATGGCTACCGAACCTATAGTCAACAAGATTTGGAAATCCTTCAGGTAATCTTATTTTATAAGTATTTAGGATTTTCTTTAGAAAAAATTGCCGAGCTATTGAAGGAAAATCAGGCGGATTTGTTACCGCATTTAATGACACAATTAGATTCTTTGAAACGAGAGAGGGAGCATCTAGATACCTTGATTTCAACTTTACAAAAGACAATTGAAAATCAAAAAGGAGAAAGAAAGATGACTATTGAAGAAAAATTCGTTGGCTTCAGCTATCAAGATCATCAAAAATACTACCAAAGGGCAGTTGAAGAATATGGCCAAGAGGTGGTGGATCAAGCTATTGAGCGTCAAAGTGGACAAGAAGAGACTGTTGTTGCTGCCTTTAATCAAGTATTTCAAGCTTTGGTACAAAATCTTAAAAACGGTTTAGATGTTTGGGCTTGGGAAAATCAAGAAGAAGCAGGGAGGCTTTTACAAGCTATTCGAACTTATGGATTTGATTGTTCGTTAGATGTATTTGAACAAATTGGTAAAGGATACGTTCATAATCCAGAGTTTAAAGAAAATATTGATAAATTTGGGCAAGGAGCAGCACAATATACATCAGATGTAATTGCTTATTATGTCCAAAATCAGAAAAAATAACGTAAGCGCCCAATAACAGAGTATATTGACAAAACTCCAAGATTATAAGCAGATTGCTTTTAATTTTGGAGTTTTCTTTATCTACAATTCTCTTGGATTTTTGGAGCCCATGGTAAATAAGCCTCTAGAACCTCTTTTTTTACGAGAGTCTCCTCGTTTGGCAAATGTTCTAGAAGATAAGCTATATATTTT
>NZ_SPPZ01000077.1 GCF_004570525.1 Streptococcus sp. WM07
AAAGAAACGACCCCAAAAGAGGTAGCCTTTATTGAAAATTGGATAAACAACTATCCTAAAAAATGCTTGGGCTACAAGTCGCCGAAGGAATTTCTTAGCGGTGGCTAACTTCAACTTGAAATTTAGCGTTAATTACTGGATATGTATTTTTTGATTTTTTGGTGCTAGAGTCTAGGAAGAAGTAGCCGATTGTGATACAGTATTAGGGAGTAATTGAATTTTTTGAGATATTCAACCTTGATGTTGAAAAGACTTGCTCAAATTCTAAGGAGGGAATGAAAATTTTGTTAGTTTTAGCGGGTACCATTGGTGCCGGAAAATCATCGTTGGCAGCGGCTTTGGGGGAGCATTTTGGGACAGAGGTTTTCTATGAATCGGTAGATGACAATCCTGTTTTGGATTTGTATTATAAAAATCCAGAGAAGTATGCTTTTCTTTTACAAATTTATTTTTTAAATAAGCGTTTCAAGAGTATAAAGCAGGCTTACACTCATGATAATAACATTTTGGACCGTTCTATCTTTGAAGATGCACTCTTTTTGGATTTGAATTATAGGAATGGTAATGTTACACAGGAAGAACATCAGGTTTACCACGAATTACTGGATAATATGATGGAAGAGTTAGAAGGGATGCCTAAAAAAGCTCCGGATCTATTGATTTATATTGATGTTTCTTTTGAAACGATGTTGTATCGAATTGCACTTCGTGGTCGGGATTATGAGCAAATTGATGGTAATCCAGATTTAGAGGCTTATTACCAGCAAGTTCATAGTGCCTACCCAGACTGGTATGACGCTTATGATAAAAGCCCTAAGGTACGAATTGATGGTAATCAGCTTGACTTTGTTAACGATGAAGAGGCTATGAGAGAAGTTATCCGGCAGGTCGAACAGGCTCTAGCAGAAATCAGAAACTAGAACAGGGACCGAGGTCTTTCTTTTGAGTTCGGGTTTTTCATTTGCCAAAAATAACCTAGTCTAGGTTAAGGATAGATGCTATAATATAAAAAGTATGAGAAGAAAAATAAAACCCATTGCCTTTTTTCTCTTTTACCTCTTATTTTTCCTGGGTCTATTTTTGATGATAATGATTCATAAAAAAGTAGAGACTACAGACAGGAAGCAGAGACCTGAGCAGGTAGAAAAGAAAGTGAGCAGTAAAAAAGACGCAACGATTGAAAAGTTACTAAAGGATATGACGCTGGAGGAAAAGGTCGGACAGCTCTTTTGGGCACGTCTTCCCTATTCCAACCAAATCAAAGATATTCAGGATTACCATTTGGGCGGCTACATCTTATTTGGTAAAGATTTTGAAGGTCAAACCGTTCAAGGGATTCGAGAATTAACGGATGGTTTTCAAGAAGCTTCTAAAATTCCACTGTTGATAGGATCAGATGAAGAAGGTGGCACTGTTACTCGGATTAGCAGTATTATCAGCAAACCATTTCTATCCCCCATGCAACTCTATCAGGAAGGTGGAATGGACGCCATTGTAGCAGATGCAAAACGAAAATCCCAAATTCTTCAGGAAGCAGGCATCAATGCTGGTTTGGCACCTGTAGCAGATGTAGCCACAGATTCCAATACTTTTATCTATCCTCGAACCATTGGACAAGATGCCGAAACAACAGCCGACTATGTTGCTGAGGTTGTTCAAACCTTTAAGCAGGAAGGGCTGGGCTCTACGTTGAAGCATTTCCCTGGTTATGGTAACAATGGAGATAGCCATACGGATATCATTCGAGATAATAGATCTTTAAAGAGTTTAAGAAAATCTGATTTCCTTCCTTTTAAAGCAGGAATTGCACAAGGAGCAGATAGCATTCTTGTATCTCATAATATTCTTAGTCAGGTTGATTCTGTTCCATCATCGATTTCTAAAAAGGTTACCGATATTCTTCGACAGGAACTGAATTTTAAGGGAGTTATTATGACAGATGATTTGGATATGGCTGGTTTAGCGGATTTTGTTAATCAAGATGAGGCAGCATTTCAGGTCATTCAAGCTGGAAACGATCTTATCTTAGGATCTAGTTATAGCACTCAAATTCAATACCTTTTGGATAAAATTGAAGAAGGTGAATTAACAGAAAAACGCATTGATCAGTCTGTCAAACGGATCTTAGCTTGGAAATACGACCTAGGACTCTTAAAGTAAGCTGAGGAGAAACGGGTATTTCAGTAAGTCCGATGTTTTCCTATATTGATTGCAGAAAAATGACCTTGAACTTATTGTCATTAAGGTTTTGAAACTGTATAATATTTGAGTGTTGATTTGAAAATTTCATAGAAAAGTTTAGGAAGAAGAGGAGATCATAATGAATCGTTCAGATTGGTTAGAATATTTTGAAGCTATTAATGGACGGCCTGCTACTGGAGAAGAAGTGGCAGCAGCTGTGGAAAAGGGTGAGATTGTAGATTCACCTGTAAGCCAACCGCAGGCTGTGCAAGCAAGTGCAGATACATCAGTGGCTTCAGAAGCTACTCAAATACCGCCTGTTCAATCAGTAGCCGTCCAACCGGATCAAGTACCACCTACACCCCAAGTAGCACCATTGGTATCTCCAGAACATCAGGAACAAATTAAAAAAACGTCTACCGACTTCTGGAATTGGTTTGCATCAGCCTTAAAAGCACCAACATCAGAAGTACAGACAACGCCTGCAAATGGATGGATAGCTTTTGGCTTATTGACTTTATTTTATACTTTGACAATTTTCATTATTGCTCGTAAGTCTATGGGATTTGGGTCAAATTTCATGAATGGCATTAACAACTATTATTCTGGAAGTTCAACTTCTTTGATGAGTAATCCAGTGGGATTCTCAGCCTTTATGGCAATTTTAGTTGGATCTGGTTTATATCTATTCGCCATTATTTTTGCCGGATTTGTAGCTAAGCGCTTTGTTTATAGCGATACACAATTTACATTAACTAAGGCCTTTGATTGGTATGGACGTTTATTCTCTGTGAATATTGTTATGATGGCATTAGCAACTCTATTTGTCTTAATTGATGTTTACTCAATTGCCTTCATCCTAATTATTCTTAGCGTGCTAGTATTTGGACTAGCTACAACTTTTGCCTTAGCCCACTCGCGCGATGTATCATCTTTGGATATGTTTTATAAGTATATTCTTGCGGTTATTGTGAACGGATTAGTACTATTTGTCTTTGGTGTCTTATCAATGATGATTGCTGGTGAATATCTAGTAAAACTTATTTCCCTTTACTAGTTCAAACTAGGTTAAATATGAATGAGGTCCATGCTTATTACATCCATGGACCTTTTTCTAGTTCCTTTTAACCATTAGTTAAATATACCTTGTAATCACATTCTAATGATGTTATTCTAAGAGAAATTGATATGAAAGAGGAGAAAAGATGACAGGTAAAGAATGGTCGGATGCTTTTAAAAAAATTGAAGGACGGGAACCTTCGCCTCAAGAATTTATGGAGGCTAAAAAGGCTGGTTTTCCGGAACTGGTGATGGAAAGTTCAGAATCGTTGACAGCTGCCGATTGGACGGCATTGTTTACAGAAATTTATAAAAGAACGCCATCACCCCAAGAATTTATGGCAGCTAAAGCACAAGGATTCCCCGCAATGGATAATCTAGGAGTAGACGAGAAACTAGTGCTAGAATCTCAAGCAAGTTCTTCAGAGGAGGCCGTAACTCAACTTAGTTCAGAACCTATGGTTACCGAAGAAGTTCATTCTACTCAGATTGTAGAAGTACCAGAGGAACAGGGGGGGCAGCCAAAATCTGAATCTGTGGTAACAGAAAAACCTCAACCTGCTCAAGCTGTTGCTGCAACGGAGGAGATACAAGAAGTAGCGGGAGTCTCTCAGGAAAATCATGAGGTAGAAGCAGCAACTACACAAGCTCTTGGAACTGTAGAACTAGCAGCGGATCTTGTTCCGCCAGTTAACCCAGCAACATTAACCCCAAGCTATGTTACGCAAGCTGCTGCCAATCAAAATCCGCAGCAAGCCTCAACGGGTATGCGGATTTTGCGCATTCTGCTCATGATTGCGATTGTACTTTTGACCATTGCTTTGGCTGTGGTTTTAGGTTATTTTGCCCTTGGACCGTTATTAGAAATGTTAGGTTAGGAGAAGAGGATGAACGCAAAAGATTGGTCTCAAGCATTTGAACAGCTTTTTGGTCGCAAGCCAACACCTGAAGAATTTATGCAGGCCAAACAAACTGGCTTTCCGCAACCACAAATCGTTCAAGTTCAACCAAGTCAAAAATCTGCCAGAGGTATTCCTAGCTGGATATGGGGAACCATTTTTATAGTATTTCTACTTCTGGCTGGTGGCTACTATGTATACAGCCAATCCGGCAATAGCCAAATTTCTGTCAGCCAGTCAGTCAGTCAAGATTCAGAAGAAGTGGATTATGCTGAGAAAATTGAGCAGCTCAGTGAGGAAGAGGTTAAGTTGGTTTCCCAAAATTTTGGGAAATGGTTATATGATAGTCCATATGGAAAAGATGCAGTTGTTATTCGGTCCACAACTTTGCCAACGCATGGAACGGGTTATGCCCATGTGATTACCAAAGAATCAGTCGATGGTGATATTTTGGCTGGTTTTGGTTGGACTTCACCTGGTAGTCTAGAAGAAGCATCTAAAGAAAGTAATCTCAATCTGGTAGAAGAAAGAGATAGCTATGACCTACGTCTTTTGGGAATGAAAGTCTCTAGTGATCAAGTAAAAGATTTTACGGATAATGCTATTGTTTTTCGAATTTACTCTCTCAAAGATACTACCCATGCTTACTATATAAGTGTTAACGATGAATTCGAAAAATTTTTGAAACCACGTGTACCTGAGGACCAGCTAATACCTGCTGCAGGGATGGGAAAAACTTATTTAGGTCAAAAACTTATAGACACTGAGAAGGAAAATTATTCTGTTCTACTGGCTTCAAACGGAAAAGTTTATCACACTAATCATGCGAAGGGTGAAAAAATGTTCCAAGAAGCTCCACAGGATATGCAGAAAGCCTATCAAAATTTTCTTATGAATGCTTATTCATTAAAGGAAGTTCAAAGTATTTTCGCGGATAAGAAAGAGGAGACTTTGGAACCTTCCAGTTCTGAAAAGAAAGACTCTCAAACTGAGATTGCTACACCAGCTTTATGGAATAGTGATAAAGATGCAGTCTTAGCAGATTTTATGGTTAACTGGGGAAATTCGATGAATCAGCCAGGGTATGAGAATAAAGGAACGAAACTAATAGAAGGCTGGTCCTTTAATGTTGGTGGAAATGATGTTAGTCTTAAAGTTTCGGCTGATGGGCGTGGAGATGCAGATTACAAGGTAGTAGCAAATTACCAGTATTTGAATAATTCTGTGAATCACATCTATTATTTTGCATTTGATCGTTCAGGTTCGCCAATTGTTTTATATACCAATCAATGGGATGGACCCGTACTATATCTTAGAGAAACAGCCAATGCTGATTTACGAGCTGGTTTTGCAAGAATTGCTAATCAGTAACAGTTCTTTGAAGGGGGCTTAAATTTTTAGTGTCCAAATAGGTCAGTCGGAAATATCTTTTCCGGCTTTTTACAGTACGACGGGCATGTCGTACATCTGAGGTGTAAGTCCTCTGTGGGCACCTGCTACCGGTGAACCCAATAGCGAATCCCAAGCCTAACTATCGTGAGGTAGCGGGGAGAGGAAGGGATAGCGAAATCGTGGCTCTACGAACAGAAACGTGATAGTAAGGCGTATATGGGGGATAAGGAGGCTGTAAACTCTAAAGTCCAAGAAGGTAGTCGTAACCTATATGCGTAAATCACGAGAGTAAACGAGGAAAGATGTACGACTTATCCCGTGAGGTCTTGTCGAGGCAATAGCCTAGTAACAACGAACGACAAGAAGTCAGCCGAACCCATAGTAGTGAAGAAACTTCTGTAATGGAAGTGGAGCGAAGGGGTGAACAGTTAACCGAAGTATACCTACTTCACTTGTATCTGTAAGGATAAGTGTCTGATAGAACCGGAGGCAGTCACGTATTGACTAGAGGAAGGTTCATCAATTTTAAGACGTCCTAGAGATAGCGAAACAAGAAAGGAATACGCGCATGTCTAAATTACTAGACCAGATATTATCAAGAGACAATCTTCTCGAAGCCTATAAGCAGGTTAACCCAAATTATTCATACATAACTAAAAAAACTTCCAGAATCGCTGATACATCATGGTTTCTGGAAGTTTTTGATTTTTCACCCATTAGGTGAGACTTTTGACTGGACAAAAAAGGATTTCCCCTTTATGATATAAGCGCAAACCAAATCAAAATAGAAAGGAAACCCATATGTTCAGTCTAACAAATTACAATTCTAAAAA
>NZ_SPPZ01000078.1 GCF_004570525.1 Streptococcus sp. WM07
CAACTTAATCATTCTATCAAAACTTCATTTGCTTGTCAACACTTTTTGTTAACTTTTTTGAAGTTTTTTTGAATTCGTTCGTTTCACCCGAACTTTTATCATTCATCTGTCCCGTTTAAGGAACTCTCCCTTCAGGACTTTATTAGTATACAACACTCTTACTCACTTGGCAACACTTTTGTTTAATTTTTTTAAACTTTTTTATCCATATAAAACAACCCCAGCAAAAATAACTGCTGGGGCTGTTTTAACGATCTTACTGTTCTTCCTTCAAAAGAATAT
The DNA here is from genome assembly GCF_004570525.1 of Streptococcus sp. WM07. GTDB lineage: Bacteria > Bacillota > Bacilli > Lactobacillales > Streptococcaceae > Streptococcus. Next base: position 283 of record NZ_SPPZ01000078.1, read on the forward strand.
GAAGCGTCTCAAGAAGATTGTCTTCATGAACTTCAATACTTGATCCGCTAGATTTAATTTTAACTTCAACGATGCCTTCGTCTGCTTTTTTACCGACAGTAATGCGGATTGGAAGTCCAATCAAGTCACTGTCACTAAATTTAACACCGGCCCGTTCGTTACGGTCATCAGTTAGGACTTCATAGCCCGCTCCCATCAGAGCTTGTTCAAGGCGAGCAGTCAAGTCAAGACTAGCTTGATCTTTAACATTAACCGGAATCAAATGGACATCAAATGGCGCCAATTCTTTCGGGAAATTAATTCCCCAAGAGAAGCGGTAATCTCCTTTTGGTGTCTTATTGACGAATAGACGAGCATGCTGCTCCATAACTGCGGATAGAAGTCGACTCACTCCAATTCCGTAAGACCCCATCACAATCGGAATAGCACGTCCATTTTCATCAAGAACTTTAGCATCCATTGATTCTGAATAACGAGTTCCTAATTTGAAAATATGACCAATCTCAATTCCACGGGCAAATTGGAGTTCTCCCAAACCATCTGGAGAGAGCTCTCCTTCTTTCACTTCTCGAATGTCCACATATTCTGCTTGGAAATCACGTCCTGGATTCACACCTGTTAAGTGGAAATCATCTTCGTTCGCACCAACAACTGCGTTGCGAACGTCCTGAACTTTACGATCCGCTACAATTCGAACTTCTTCTGGTAAAGCCACTGGACCTAATGAACCAAATCCCGCACCTAGAAGTGCTTGCACATCCGCATCGGTTGCAGGGGCCATAAAGTCTGCTTCCAAGAAGTTTTTCAATTTCACTTCATTAACCTGATCATTACCAACCAAGAGAGCTGCAACGGGTTTACCATCTGCCATATAGATCATCGTTTTGATCGTCTGCTCTTCTGGAACATTTAAGAGAGCCGCAACCTCGTCAATTGTTTTGGTGTCTGGTGTCGCAACTTTAACGATTTCTTCTTCAGCTACCACTAGATTTCTTGGTTTATATTCATTCGTTGCCATTTCAAGATTGGCTGCATAACCAGACTCACTAGAATAAACAATCGTATCTTCACCAGAAATGACCCATTTTTCAAGCTCTGCACGAATCTCTGCCAACACATCCGCTGGAATTTCATCTAAGCTCGCAATGGATTTATCTAATACCAACCAACGCTCTAAATCCGTCCGTTCGGGGGTAATAGCCATAAATTCTTGACTATCTTTTCCTCCCATAGCTCCACCGTCTCCGATAATAGCTTTATACTCCAAGCCTGAACGATCAAAAATCCGCTCATAAGCTTGACGATAATCCTCATAAGTTACATCCAAGCTATCATAATCTGCGTGGAAGCTATATCCATCCTTCATAATAAACTCGCGAGTCCGCAATAATCCATTACGTGGACGCTTTTCATCTCGATATTTCGATTGAATTTGGTAAAGATTCATAGGAAGTTGCTTGTAAGATTTAACAGAATCTCGTACAACAACCGTCATGGTTTCTTCATGGGTTGGACCTAGAATAAAATCTGAACCTTCTCGGTTTTTCAATTTATACAAGTCTTCACCATACGTATCGTAACGACCAGACTCTCGCCAAAGGTCTGCACTGAGAAGCGCTGGCGTCAACATCTCTACAGCATCCATTTTTTCAAACTCTTCCCGCATAATTTGCTTGGCTTTTTCCAAGACACGATTCGCTAGAGGAAGATATGTATAAATCCCCGCAGAAACTTGACGTACATAACCCGCCCGTAACATGAGAGCATGACTAATAACTTGTGCATCACTCGGCATTTCCCGTAAAGTTGGGATCAGCATTTTACTTTGTTTCATTTATTCTCCTCTAAAAAAATGTTCGTACTATATCATTCCAGGTTACTGCAATCATCAAAAGTAGCATTAAACCGGTACCAATTAAGGTTAAATAGGTTTCTGTTTCTCGTTTAACAGGTTTTCGTCGAACAGCTTCAATGATGTTCAATAAAATTTTCCCACCATCTAAAGCTGGAATCGGTACAAGATTGAAAATTCCAATATTAATCGATAAGAAACCTAGAAGTTGCAAAATACTTGTCCATCCATCTCTGGCTGCAAGGCTAGAAGCTTGGTAAATCGCAACTGGCCCTCCCAAGCCATTCAAATCAGGATTGAAAATCAAATTGCGAAGGGCGGTTATTATTTGGCCGGCAGCAGCAGCAGCCATCGTGAAACCACCCGTAAGCTTGGCCATCAAACTTGTATCCAAGGCTGGCAAAACCCCAATTCGATAAGTTCCATCCATTTCTTGCAACTGAATCTCTTGAGTCACTTGATTGACCTGAACAGATACCTTACCATCCTTAGCTTTTTTCGTAGCTTCTTGAATTGCTGGCGAAATATCAGTATAGACCTCGATTGGACTATCACCTATTTTCTCTAAAGAAACCTCATTTTGATAGCCCGCTTGTGCCAAGGCCCCTCCATCTGCTACGCGTACGTGATTAGTGTTTGGATTCGGCGCTCCCCCTTGGATAAAGAGCAACAGGCTAAAGGCCAAAACTCCCAAAACAAAATTGTTAAAAGGTCCTGCAAAATTGGTGAGAAACCGCCCCAACAGACTCGCATTTTGATATTGGACATCCAAAGGAGCAATCCGTACCTCGGTCCCATCTTTCTCAACAATAGTTGCATCATGATCAACCGAATAGGTCACTTCCTCATCCATCAAGAGCCCCTTAATGACCAAGCCTTCTTCTAGATCATAATCCAGAACCTGGAGAGGAACTGCTTGATGATCCAACTCTTTTTTGGATAAATTCAAGCGGGTAACAACTCCCTCTGCATTGAGACTAAGAGCGACCAGACTCCCTTTGGGAATCTCAACCCGGTCTTCACCCCATCCTGCCATCCGAACATAACCTCCAAAAGGCAATATCCGAATCGTATAGAGAGTCCCGTCTTTTCCTTGATGGCTGAAAATTTTCGGTCCCATTCCGATTGCAAATTCTCGAACTAGAATTCCCGATTTTTTAGCTAAAGCAAAATGACCATACTCATGAACAATAACAATTACTGCAAATATAAATAAAAAACTCAGAATTCCCATCATCTGGCAAGCCACCCCCTTACTTTCTCTCGTGTAGACCGGTCCTTATCAAGAATCTCTTCCAAACTCAAGTCAGTCACTTCTATATGCTCAGCAACTGCGCGCTCAATGAAGCGCTCAATCTCTAAATAAGAAATCTGACCGTCTAAAAAAGCAGCAACTGCCACTTCATTAGCAGCATTGTATACTGCTGGAAAAGAGCCTCCCTTACGACCAACCTCAAAGGCCAAGGCCAACATCGGAAAACGTTCCAAATCCATTTTTTCAAAATGAAGCTGTCCAATTTCTGTTAAATCAAAAGCTTTTGGATTTTGTAACCGTCTATGATGAGGATAGGTCATCGCAAACTGAATCGGTTCACGCATATCACTTGGCCCTAACTGAGCCAAAAAAGCTCCATCCTGCATTTCAATCATAGAATGAACAATGCTTTCCCGATGTTGGATCACTTCAATCTGATCATAATCCCAGTCGAAAAGATAGTGCGCTTCGATCACTTCCAAGCCCTTGTTGACCATGGTACTGGAATCAATCGTAATTTTAGCCCCCATTGACCAATTAGGATGAGCCAAGGCTTCTGCAACTGTAACTTCTTCGAGCTCAGTACGTGCTTTGTCTCGGAAACTTCCCCCACTAGCAGTAATGACCAATTTTTTTACATCCTGCCGCTCCAGACCTTGCATGGCTTGGAAGATAGCGGAATGTTCACTATCTATAGGCAAAATCTGTACACCCTTTTCTTTAGCGGCTGCCATGACAAACTCTCCGGCCATCACCAAGGTTTCCTTATTGGCCAAGGCAATATCCTTCTGAGCTTGGATCGCCGCCATGGTAGCAGGAAGACCTACGCTTCCCATAACAGCATTAATCATGAGGTCATAAGTTCCAGTCGCAGCATAGACCGCTAAATCCTGATAATATTCCAGCCCTGGATAGTCTGCAAGCAGTGCTTGACCCAGAGCTTGATCTGCTACAACCACCGCAGTTGGTTTAAATTCTTCAATAATCGACTGTGCCCCTACGAAATTGCTTGCAAAACTAAAGGCTGCTAGGCGAAACTGATCAGGATAGGAACGAAGAATATCCAAAGTCTGCTGACCGATAGAACCAGTCGCTCCCATGAGATAGATATTCTTCATCTTAAAAGAACCCCGCTAGGTGCAAGAGAGGGAAGACAAAAAGCAGGCTATCAAAACGATCTAAAAGACCACCGTGTCCTGGAATAAAACGACCAGAATCCTTAACACCGTAGTGCCGCTTGATCGAGCTTTCGACAAGATCTCCAAATTGTCCCGCCACCGAAAAGAGGATGGACAAAAATAACATCAAGATAAAGCTCCTGCCTCCGAAAGTCCCAGGGCTGAATAAGTAAAAGAGAGTGGTTACCACCATAGCTCCAGCAATCCCCCCTAAACTCCCCTCGATTGTCTTATTCGGAGAAACTTGTGGAATCAGCTTGCGCTTCCCATAACGCTTCCCGGTAAAGTAAGCCAAACTATCCGTGGCCCAAACTAGGAATAGGGCATACAAGACCTTATCCATACCAGACATCTGAGCCCGGACCAACATATGGAATCCATAGCCAACATAAAAGCTGGAGGCAATTGGGACAACCGCATCATCATAGGAATACTCGTCCACAAAAACTGTACTTCCCAAAATTCCCATAGCCAAAAGGGCAAAGAGAGCGATATTTGAGTCACTTGGTAAAAAGGACAAATAATTTTCCAAAGGTAGGGTCAAAAGGAGTGCAGCCAAGGTTGCCAAAATCCCCTCAGGTGTATTAATAGCTAATCCCTTCATAGTAAACAGCTCGTACACCCCTAACATAGCTAAGAGACCAACAATTAATTGAAATGGCAAACCGCCAACCCATAAAAGCACTAGCAAAATAACTGCTGCTACTGTACCAAAAAGAATGCGATTCTGTAATTCTTTTTCCATATTAAACGCCTCCAAAACGACGATTGCGACGGTTATACTCCTCAATCGCCTCTTCTAATGACTGAGCTGTAAAGTCTGGCCATAAGGTATCCGTAAAATACAATTCACTATAAGCCGACTGCCAAGGTAAGAAATTGCTGAGACGCAACTCCCCGCTTGTCCGAATAATTAATTCCGGATCCCGCCAATCTTCAGGTAAAGCCCCAGTATACAGATGGGATCCAATCAATTCATCCGTAATTTGGTCGATTCCATAGATTCCCGCTTGCACTTTCTCTACAATAACTCGAACTGCTTCTTGAATCTCCGCTCGTCCTCCATAATTCAAGGCAAAATTGAGAATCATTCCTGTATTATTAGCCGTAAGTTGCTCTGCCTTTCGCAGGGAAGCTAGTGTTTCTGATGGTAGGCGACCCACATCTCCAATCATTTGAATCTTAACACCTTGCCGGTGCAACTCGGGAATATAGCGGTCATAAAACTCTACTGGAAGATTCATGATAAACTTGACTTCCTTTTCCGGACGAGACCAATTCTCTGTGGAGAACGCATAAACTGTTAAAACTCTAATACCCATTTGACTGGCAGCTTTAGCGACAGCTTGCAGAGCCTCCATCCCAGCCTTGTGTCCAAATGCTCGTGGCTGCATCCGTTTCTGTGCCCAGCGACCATTCCCATCCATAATGATTCCAATGTGTTTAGGAACAACAAGCGAAAGCTGCTCTTCCTTCTTTTTAAAACCAAACATATTCTTTTCCATTCTTTCTATACTCGACTCTTGTTTCCACGAAGAATCGATTTTATAAGAGATTGAATCAGTTCATTATACCACAAAAGCCCTAGGCATGGGAAATCTCGTCATTTCAGAACCCTACAGACCTCTATTTTTATGCTTTTTCAGAAAATATATTGTAAGCGCCCAATAACAGAGTATATTGACAAAACTCCAAGATTATAAGCAGATTGCTTTTAATCTTGGAGTTTTCTTTATCTACAATTCTCTTGGATTTTTGGAGCCCATGGTAAATAAGCCTCTAG
>NZ_SPPZ01000079.1 GCF_004570525.1 Streptococcus sp. WM07
AATCATTGAATGACGTCATTGATCAGTTGCAAGAAGTTATCCAAAGCTTATCAACTACTCGCTTACGATCGATTGTCCATAGAGAATGGATATCTGCTAATTTTGATTCTGAATGAGTATAAAATAGAGCCAAAAGCTTGTGCTTGACCGGGTAGACTTTTGAGAATAACTTGGTGCTGGACCACACGCATAAGTAGCAAGGAATCTTCCATATAAAAGCGTAGTCGGTGTTCCAAATTGTTATTGGATAGGCTGACAGACTGATAGTAGCTACTGCCATTGCTATTAACTTTGACGAGATTGAGATCTTTAATATCACGGGAAAGGGTGGCTTGGGTGACGTCGATACCGTTATCCCGAAGGCGTTCTTGTAATTGATCTTGGGTATGGATGTGTTCTTGACTAATCAAGGAACGAATCAATTGTTGGCGTAGAGTTTTTTTATACATGGGTTCTCCTTTCTGTCACATCAAGTATAGCAAAAATTTTGAAAGAGGAAACAAAAGGGCAAGATGCGTTCATGATATAATAACAGGTAAAAGGGGGGAGCTTATGATTTCAAAAACAGATTATGACTACCTAAGATCTTTAGATGATTTTCGTTTTTTCCCAGCCTATGAATTTGATCAATTGGCGAGACAAACAAAGTTAAGACGGGTTAGTAAAGGACAACGTCTCTTCTTTGAAGGGGATGTGCGAAGTCATCTCTTTTGTGTGCAATCTGGCTATGTGAAGATTGAGATGTCAGATTATTCAGGAGCTTTTTACTACATGGATTTTATCCAGCATGGAACTATTTTTCCTTATGGGGATTTATTTTCAGAAGAATTGTATCATTTTTCAGCTTTGGCGATGACGGATGTTGTCTATTATGAATTGCCCGTTACTCTGTATGAGGAGTATTCGTTAGGGAATCCCAAACAAATGAAACATTTATACCAAAAGGTATCTAAGCTACTAGAGCTACATGAATTACGGATTCGAAATACGGTGACTTCCAATGCCAAAGATCGGGTTATTCAATCTTTAGGAATCCTCTTTCTGGAGATGCTGGAATCCGATGAGCGTACGCTTCCGTTTAAGTTGACAACACATGAATTGGCTGATATGAGTGGGACAACCCGTGAGACGGTTAGCCGAGTGCTGAAAGAACTTAAGGAAGACCATAAAATCACGGTGACAGGAAAGCATGTTTCTTATATAGATCGTGAGTATTTTTACCAATATACAAAATAAGGGGCTAGCTTACTAGCCCCTTATAATAATGTCAAAATTCATAACTATTCATAGGTTACCGTCAAATGAAAAAAGATACATCTTTTCCTGTATGGAGTGGAGAAATATACTTTTTACCCTAAAAATGTGTGATTAAAACGACTTTTCTATTGTCGATTTTATCCGAAAAAGATTCTGGTAATCGCTTACAATAACAGTACAACAACAAAGAAAAGAGGTACGCATATGGCCCAAGAACAACCTATTAAGGTTTTTTCCGAAATTGGTCGTCTGAAAAAAGTGATGCTCCATAGGCCAGGTAAGGAGCTGGAAAACCTCATGCCGGACTATTTAGAGCGCATGTTGTTTGATGATATTCCATTCTTGGAAGAAGCGCAACGGGAACACGATGAATTTGCCCAAAAATTACGGGATGAAGGAGTCGAAGTTCTCTATCTGGAACAATTGGCAGCAGAGTCTCTTGTAAATGCTGAAGTTCGTCAAGCATTCATTGAAGACTATATTGCGGAAGCAAATATTCGAGGACGGGCAACGAAGAAGGCAGTTAAGGCTCTATTAGAAGCTATTGAAAGTCCGAAAGATTTGATTGACAAAACTATGGCTGGAGTGCAAAAAGCAGAGTTGCCAGAGTTAAGTGAGGAAGAGCGTGGATTGACAGACTTGGTTGAGTCGGACTATCCATTCGCAGTCGATCCAATGCCTAACTTGTATTTTACGCGTGATCCATTCGCTACCATGGGACACGGGGTTTCCCTCAACCATATGTATGCAGAAACACGGAACCGTGAAACGCTTTATGGCAAGTACATCTTCCAACATCATCCTATTTACGGTGGAAATAAGGTTCCTTTGGTTTACTCACGAGATGAAACCACTCGTATTGAAGGTGGAGATGAATTAGTCCTTTCTAGAGATGTCTTGGCAGTAGGGATTTCTCAACGGACAGATGCAGCTTCAATCGAGAAACTTTTGATGAATATCTTTGAAAAGAATCTCGGTTTCAAGAAAGTGTTAGCTTTTGAATTTGCCAATAATCGTAAATTCATGCATTTGGATACTGTTTTTACCATGGTTGACTATGATAAATTCACGATTCATCCTGAAATTGAAGGAGATTTGAAAGTTTACGCAGTGACTTATGAAGATGGTCAGCTACATATCGAGCAAGAATTTGGAGAATTGGATAAGGTTTTAGCGGATGCCCTTGGTGTAGAATCAGTTGACTTGATTCGCTGTGGTGGTGACAGCTTAGTGGCTGCAGGGCGAGAACAATGGAACGATGGCTCTAACACACTGACCGTTGCCCCAGGTGTCGTGGTTGTTTATAAACGGAATACCATTACCAATGCTATTTTAGAATCGAAAGGAATTCGCTTGATTAAAATTGGTGGAAGTGAACTGGTTCGTGGACGTGGTGGACCTCGTTGCATGTCGATGCCATTTGAACGAGAAGATTTAGCTTAAGGAAAAGAAAGGAAAAAAACATGTCACAAGTATTTCAAAACCGTAGTTTTTTAGCAGAAAAAGATTTCACTCGCGCTGAACTGGAATATCTTATTGATTTCTCGGCTCATTTGAAAGATTTGAAAAAACGTGGAATTCCTCACCGCTACTTAGAGGGAAAAAATATTGCTCTTTTGTTTGAAAAAACATCTACTCGTACTCGTGCAGCCTTCACCGTTGCTGCTGTAGACCTGGGTGCACATCCAGAATACCTTGGGGCCAATGATATTCAATTAGGTAAAAAAGAATCTACGGAAGATACGGCTAAGGTCCTTGGGCGTATGTTCGATGGAATTGAATTCCGTGGCTTTAGTCAAGATATGGTAGAAGAATTGGCAGAACACTCAGGTGTTCCAGTTTGGAATGGTCTGACAGATGCTTGGCATCCAACTCAAATGTTAGCAGATTACTTGACTGTAAAAGAAAACTTTGGACGCTTAGAAGGGATTAATCTTGTTTACTGTGGAGACGGACGTAACAACGTTGCCAATTCTCTATTGGTAACGGGTGCAATCTTAGGTGTAAATGTTCGTATTTTCTCTCCAAAAGAACTTTTCCCAGCTTCAGAAGTTGTGGACTTGGCAGAGAGATTTGCGAAGGAATCGGGTGCTCAGATTTTGGTAAGTGATAAGGCTGAAGAAGCTATCCCGGGTGCAGATGTTCTTTACACTGATGTATGGGTGTCAATGGGAGAAGAGGATAAATTTAAAGAACGTGTTGCATTGCTTCAACCTTACCAAGTAAACATGGACTTGGTAAAACTTGCAGCTAATGATGATTTAATTTTCTTGCACTGTTTACCTGCTTTCCATGACACGAATACTGTGTATGGGAAAGATGTTGCGGAAAAATTTGGTGTCGAAGAAATGGAAGTAACAGACGAAGTCTTCCGTAGCTCACATGCTCGGCACTTTGACCAAGCTGAAAACCGGATGCACACCATCAAAGCCGTTATGGCTGCGACCTTGGGAAATCTCTTTATTCCTAAAGTATAATCGTTTAACCAATCTTTAGAGGGCGAGGCGGGTCTTAGTCTGGTCCTCTTTTTTAAAAGAAGGAGAATCATTCATGTCAAATCGTAAAATTGTTGTCGCTTTGGGAGGAAATGCTATTCTATCCTCAGACCCATCTGCAGCAGCACAAAAAGCAGCTTTGGTAGAAACTGCGAAACATTTGGTGAAACTAATCAAGAATGGGGATGAATTGATTATCACTCATGGGAATGGCCCACAAGTTGGAAATTTGTTGCTTCAAAATTTGGCAGCAGACTCTGAAAAAAATCCAGCCTTTCCACTCGATTCCCTTGTAGCCATGACCGAAGGTTCTATTGGTTTTTGGCTACAAAATGCTTTGGAAAATGAATTGACCAAAGAAGGGATTGAAAAAGAAGTGGCCTCCGTCATTACCCAAGTGGTAGTGGACAAGGCCGATCCAGCTTTTGAAAATCTCTCCAAACCAATTGGTCCCTTCTACACAGAAGAAGAAGCGAAAATGGAATCTGAGAAAACAGGTGCAACCTTTAAGGAAGACTCTGGACGTGGTTGGCGGAAAGTCGTTGCTTCTCCAAGACCAGTTGGCATTAAAGAAATTGGTTCAATCCGTACCCTCTTAGAAGCTGGTGGTGTTGTCATTGCGGCTGGTGGTGGTGGTGTCCCAGTGGTTCAAGAAGAAGATGGCACTTTAACGGGTGTTGAAGCAGTTATTGATAAAGATTTTGCTTCTCAGACGTTGGCAGAACTAGTGGATGCAGATTTATTTATTGTCTTGACAGGTGTTGATTATGTCTTTGTCAACTACAACAAACTAGACCAACGGAAACTAGAGCAAGTAACCGTTGCAGAGTTGGAAGACTATATCCAGCAAGAGCAATTTGCCCCAGGTTCGATGTTACCTAAAGTTCAAGCAGCCATTGACTTCGTTAACCATAGACCAGAGTCTAAGGCAGTTATTACATCCTTAGAAAATCTTGGAGCTCTAATTGAAAATGATAGCGGAACAATCATTGTAAAAGCTTAAGAAACTTCTAATCAATAATAGTTTGACATGAGATGGGTTAGTAAGTGATGGGGTGAGGAGAGTGCATTGAGCGATTGTCCTAAAGGGTCAACTTCTCATCACACTCCCCTTATCTATCTGTTATCAAGTATCTATCTATCTATAAGCAAGGGTTTCAGGATGAATCGTATAGGAATATTCCTGCTAGAATTTCACTTGAAAACGGCTCAATTTAGACAGATTATGGGAGGTTTTGTGATGGGGGAAAAAGAGAAAAAAGGTTTTACATTGCCTTCATCTTATACAATATTGATGCTCATTATTGCTATTATGGCGGTGATGACATGGATTATTCCTGCTGGTCACTATCAAGTGGATGATGGTGGGAATTTGGTGGCAGGTACCTATGAGAGGGTTGCTCAAAATCCACAAGGGGTTTATGATGTATTTATGGCTCCCGTTCGTGCCATGCTTGGTCATGGTGCAACAGACGCAGCGATTAGCGTAGCATTCTTTATTATCATGGTTGGTGCATTCTTGGGAGTTGTGAATGAAACAGGTGCACTTGATGTGGGAATCGCTTCGATTGTTAAACGCTTCGAGGGTCGTGAAAAATGGTTGATCTATGTTCTAATGCCACTGTTTGCATTAGGAGGTTCAACCTATGGTATGGGGGAAGAAACAATGGCCTTCTACCCACTTCTTATTCCAGTGATGATGGCAGTTGGTTTTGACAGTATTACTGGCGTAGCGATTATTTTACTAGGTTCTCAAATCGGTTGTTTGGCTTCTACCGTAAATCCGTTTGCAACAGTTGTCGCTTCTGATGCTGCAGGTATCAGCGTTGCGGATGGAATGGTCTGGCGTTTAGTATTTTTTGTTGTTACGCTTTTGATGGGTGTCATCTTTGTTGCTAACTACGCTGAGAAAGTGAAAAACGATCCAACCAAGTCTCTGGTTTATAAGCAACGTGAAGCGGATAGGAAGTATTTTATACTCATTCAGAATCAAAATTAGCAGATATCCATTCTCTATGGACAATCGATCGTAAGCGAGTAGTTGATAAGCTTTGGATAACTTCTTGCAACTGATCAATGACGTCATTCAATGATTTAAATGCTTTGTTCTTAAATCCTAATTTCCGAATCTCTGCCCAAACTTGTTCAATCGGATTCATCTCTGGTGTATAAGGTGGAATAAATGTAAATTCAATATTGCTAGGAATATCCAATGTCTGTGATTTATGCCAAACCGCATTATCCATCACCAAAATAATATAGTCGTTAGGGTAAGCTTCTGACAGTTGTCGTAAAAATTCATTCATCCAAGCCGTATTACA
>NZ_SPPZ01000007.1 GCF_004570525.1 Streptococcus sp. WM07
TGTAATACGGCTTGGATGAATGAATTTTTACGACAACTGTCAGAAGCTTACCCTAACGACTATATTATTTTGGTGATGGATAATGCGGTTTGGCATAAATCACAGACATTGGATATTCCTAGCAATATTGAATTTACATTTATTCCACCTTATACACCAGAGATGAATCCGATTGAACAAGTTTGGGCAGAGATTCGGAAATTAGGATTTAAGAACAAAGCATTTAAATCATTGAATGACGTCATTGATCAGTTGCAAGAAGTTATCCAAAGCTTATCAACTACTCGCTTACGATCGATTGTCCATAGAGAATGGATATCTGCTAATTTTGATTCTGAATGAGTATTAATAAGAACCAACGATGTTCATCACTCTCTTTTCTAATTATTCCTAGATCACAGATATTGCTAAGAACGATTTCGAAGAGGCTTCTTTTATCGAATATCAATATAATCCTCTGATTTTAACAAACAGTCTTCAAAGGTCGGCATCTGCTCAATGGTGTAGACTGCTGTATCCATAAGTTGAAAGGCTAAAGGACAGCCACTTCCTTCCCCCAATCGCATCTCTAAATCAAGTACAGGACTTAGCCCTAAAGCATTTGCCACAACTTGAAAAGCAGGTTCTTTAGAACAATGCGAAGCAAAAGCATAGTCCAAAACTGCTGTGTTTAGTTTGGAGGCAAGCAATAACCCTGCGATGGAGATTACTCCATCAATCACACAGGGAACTCGATAATAAGCTGCAGCTAAAAAGGTCCCTGCAATCCCTAAGATATCCAAACCACCAAGGCAACTGGCTACTTCTAAAGGATCTCTCATTTTAGAATGCAAGGCTAGGCTGTCTTGAATGACTTGTACTTTATGGCTCCGCATTGTATCAGTTAAACCTGCACCATAACCTGTTAATTCCTGTGGGTCTAACTCCAACAATGCTGCTATCAGTGCAACAGATGTAGTGGTGTTTCCAATTCCCATTTCACCAGTCCCAAGAACTGTGAATCCTTCAGCAATCATTTCCCTAGCTGCCTCAAAACCAACCAGAACTGCAGCCTCTGCTTCGCCCAGGGTCATTGCGGCCTCTCTACGAATATTACCAGTCCCATACCGAATTTTTTGAGTAGAGATGTCCCCAAGATCTTTCTTACAACCAATATCGATTACCTTGACAGCATTTCCCACAAATCGTGACAAAACACAGATTCCAGACTTGCCTTCTATCATATTAAGAGCAACCTGCGCCGTTGTTTCTTGAGGATTTGAAGAAACACCTTCCTCAACAACTCCGTTATCTGCAACATAAACCAGAACAACCTTCTTCGATAAATTGATTTCTTTAGAAAAAATGGCAAATAAGCGTGCATAAATTGATTCCAGTTGTCCTAATGATCCAAATGGTTTAGCTAACCTGTCACAAAGAAGTTGACCTTCCTGTAGTTCCTGCTGAGAAACAGGCTGAATCTGTTCTAGGATATCCTCTAATTTCTTCATCCGTCATCCTCCCCTAGCTCTATTCCTTTGAAATGAATCGATGAATAATACCGTTTTGTATAATACTGACCTATGGAATGGTTCATAATCTGATGTTCAAACGCTTCCAAATCTGCTTTTTGCTCTGGCCTGAGTAATATTCCCAGTACTGTACCACTATGGGCTACATTTATCCCCAAAAAACCAAAGGATTGGACTAGGATCTCGAGTTCTTTGAAAAATGGTTTAGGCAGACGCTGGTTATTTAATGTCCCAGAAAGAGTTGCTAAGTGGCCCAATAACTCAACATCTCTATCTTGACAAGCTTTTTGGAAGAGGGGGAAAATTTCTGCTGCACTTTCTAGTGAGTAGGTTGAACTTTTAGTCTGTCTCTCTATTTCTAGGGTATCCACCCTCTCACAGGGCTCTAAGATATAAACTCCTAGAGTCGGTTGCCAGTCTGTTTCCCAAACCACCTGACCGGTTAGCGGATTGATAACCGTCCAATTTCTAAAAGCAAGAGAATCTGTCGGTTCAATCCGACATGCACGTCGCGTCACCTCATCTGCACTCAATCGTCTGCCTTGATAATAAGAGCAAGCTTGAAAAACTGCCAAAATATCCGCGGTACTGCTTGAACACCCTTTTGATAGGGGAATGTTTGTCATATGTGCTATCTGTAGCTTCTTACCTTGTTCAAACTGTTGAAGAGCTTGAGCCATTTTGGGCATCACGGGAGTTCCTGTTTCTCCGAATGTCTGTTTTCTTATTTTCACCGTTGCATAACGATCGATAGCATAAGACAGCAGTAACTCCTGACCTTGATAAGGGATTTGAAATAATTCTCCGCAGGAACCAGGACAGCGAGCCCAAACTTGTCTTATCATGATCCCTCCTTCCCAAGCAAGCTTTTCAAGGTTGCTAATAATACTTGGTTTTCTTCATGGCGACGGACAGCCAAACGATAGTAAGATCCATCTAGTCCATGGTAGTTCTGACAGGAACGAATAAAGATTCCCAGTTTTCCCAACTCAGCTTCTAAATCCAGTTTTCCATGATAGTGTATAAAAATATAATTCGCATGTGCGGAACCTACTGTTAGCTCTGAAAACTCTTGAAGCGAGGAAGTCAGGAAAGACCTCTCCCTTGCGATATATTCAAGTGTCTTTTGACGGTAGCTTTCATCCTCTAATAAAACAGGTAAAATGGAAAGAGCTAAGGTATTAACCATCCAAGGAATTTGAGTATCTCTCAAAAGCTTCATCATTTTCTGATGACTTGATACCAAATAACCCAATCGTAATCCTGGAATCGCATAAAATTTGGTCAGGGAACGCCAGATGAACAACTGGGAAAAACGTGCTAACTCTGGTATCAAACTTTCCACATCCTCTAAGAAATCCATAAAAGCTTCATCTAATAGGAGGTAGACTCCTTTCCTAGTACATTCCTCCGCAAGCACTAGCAAATCAACTTTCTTCATCAAGGACGAAGTGGGATTGTTAGGGTTACAGAGAATGAAGGCATCTCCTGAATCTAGGTGAGCAAGATTCGCCATTAAAGAGTCCAACTGGTATTCAAAATGTGGCGGTCGTAATTCAATGTAGTTAATGTCACTTGAAACTTCCCGAAAAGCCTGTTCGTATTCCATAAATGTCGGACTAGGTAGCACTACTGTTTTAGGTTTTAAACAACGGGCTAACTGATAAATCAGCTCGATAGCTCCGTTTCCCAATAAAACCTGTTCGGTAGAAAGGTTATGATAGGTAGCCACGGCTTGACGAGCCAGTTGATAATCCGGATCAGGGTAATGTATCAGGTAATCGAGATTCTGAATCAAACACTCTCGCACTCTAGGGGAAATCCCCAAAGGATTAATATTTGCAGAAAAATCGATACAGGTTTGCAGATCCACTCCCCATTTTTGAGCCTGGTATAATCGATTTCCACCATGTTCTACCTTCATCATAAATCCTTTCTAAGACCAAAACAAAGCCCTAACTCCTCAACTACCTTCTCCTATCCAACACGACTACATATTTTTTTGTCGCCAGTTCTCAATTAGACTTCCCATTTTTACACTTTCGTCATCCAAGCTTCGGTAAAGACGTTCGTGTCCATCACCAATATATAGAACAGGATTAAATTGGTCGTTTCTAAAATAACCATCTGCATCCACAAACTGTTCGTCCACTACTCTGCGAGTCACTTCAGCTACGACATTGGTCAAGGCACCAAATTCCATTTTGTCAACGACCTTACATTCAATTGAAACAGGACAGGCATCGACTAGCGGGGCATCTACCGTTTGAGCTAGACTATAGACTAATTTAGTCAAGTCAAATTTATCTTTTTTACTATTAAATCCTGCCACCTCCACCTCTTCTAATAAATCTTTTTGCGGTACATTAATCGTGAACTCTCCTGTTTTTAAGATATGTTGCATCGAATTACTTTTTGTTCGCATTCCAATAACAACCATTCTCCCTAGAGAATAGACTGAGCTTGAGGTAGTAATATTGTATCCATGAATTTCATCTTTATAACCTAGAAAAAAAACTGGAAATCCAAAATAAAGCTTTCTTGTATCAAATGTGTTTTTCATAATTTTCCTCCATTGTTGCCATAACTGCCTTTTTTAATCGACAGTTAGAGTAGTTGGGATAACCTATTTTTTGAATAAGAGTCTGTGTAACTGGATGAGAAACAGAAATTGGAATTTGAAAATCTCTGATTTCTTCGATAATTTTTCCTCCAAATAAGGTAAGAACCCGATCACAAATTGCCTGACACAGATTAAAATCGTGGGATATAAACAAATAAGATAGGTGCCTTTCTTCCTTTAACTCAAAAAGTAAGGCTAAGAGTTGTCTTTGAATACTTGGGTCTAAACCGCTCAAAGATTCATCGAAAATAATCACTTGAGCTTTGGATAGTATCGCCCTTGCAATACAAATCCTCTGTAATTGACCCCCACTCATCTCCCTCGCTCTTTTTTGAAGAAAGTTCGGCGCTAGACCAACTTTTTTCAGTATCCCTATAAGCATATCCTGGGAAAAACTCTTATCTACTAGCACTTCCTGCAGAATCTCTTCTACAGTCATTAAAGGGTTTAAGGCATGAAAAGCATCTTGAAAAACCAAGTGAATTTTAGAGCCGTTCTCTCTTCGGTGATAGACTTGGCCATCTAATAGCACCTGTCCTTGATCAGCAGTTTCTAAACCGGCTAAAATTCTTGCGAGACAGGTTTTCCCAGTTCCACTAGGCCCCATTAAACCAACAATTTCTCCCTTTTGCAGGCTAAACTGACAGTTTTCTAAAACCTTATAACCCTGAAAACTTTTACTTACAAGACGACATTCCAACATTCTATTTCACCAATCTTTCAAATCTATCCTGTAAAAAAGAATCGTACCTATCGGTAAATTGGGAATTCAAGAGTAGTTCCCCAATAGGGGCAGATTCTTTTCTAATCCCTTCCTCGATAACTAGAACATGGCCCCCTAATTCCCTCACTAAAACATAATCATGACTCACTAATAGAATGGTTTTTCCCATTGCCAGCAAATCCTTTATGGTCTTAACAACTCGGGATGTGTGATAAGCATCCAAAGCAGAAGTTGGTTCATCTAAAATCAAAATTGACGGTTCGAGTGCTAAGAGAATCGCCAACATAATCCGTTGCAGTGTCCCCCCACTTAATTCCCAGGGAAAAGCATCCAATAAACGGTCAGTATGAGCAAGTCCGACCAATCCAAGCTTTTCTCCCGCAAGTTTTCTACAAAGTTCCCTGCTTATTTTTTGGTGACTTTTCAAACTGTCTATAAAATGTCCTATAATCCTTTGTCTAGGATTAAAAATAGCCATTGGATTTTGAGGAAGATAGCCGATTCGCTTCCCCCTCACTTGTTGAGAGTAACTGCCCTTATCTTGTAACAAATCTACTTGATCTAAAAAAATCGTTCCTCTCACTTGAAACCCAGGTGGAATTGAGCCAAGAATACTCTTAACAAGAACGGTTTTCCCAGCTCCACTGGGACCGATAATCGTCGTAAGCTCCCCTAGTGGAATTCTAGCCTGAATATTGTGGAGAAGATTTGTTTCACCATTACCAATACTTAATTGATTGATCCAAAGCTCCGTCATCTACTTATCCTTTCAGAAAAATATTCACCCATATAGTTGAAACTGGCAACTGTTGCAAAAATTGCTAAACCAGGTGCCCACATCAACCAGCTTGCTCCATTAAAGTAGGGACGTGCATCATGTAACATCATTCCCCATTCCGGCATCGTCGGCTGAAGTCCCAAACCTAAAAAGGAAAAGGAGGAAATCATAAGGATAATCGAGCCAACATTCATCAAGGCCAACACAAGAACAGGTTTGTATACAAAAGGAAGAATATGCCTCCAAATAATTGTTCTTAGGGGAAGATTCATCATTTGAGCAACTTGCACATATTCAATTTGTTTGATTTCTTCAACTAACTGAATTGCAAATCGAGCATAATAAAACCACTCTACTGCTACAATCGCAACAATCACGTTGAGAATTCCTTGACCAAAAAATGCAACAAAAACCAAGGCCAACATAAAACTTGGAAAGGCAGAAATAGCGTTCGCAAACCAAAGGAAACAGCTTTTGACTCTCCCTTGATACCAGCCGACCACCAGACCTATTCCAAGCCCTAAAGCACTTTCTAAAAGGGTAATCGTTAGCGCTAAAAACAAGGAATACCGTGCTCCAAAAAGAACTCTCGAATAGACATCTCTCCCCAACTGATCTGTTCCCAACCAATGAACAGGACCTGGTTCCAGCAAACGAGCGGATAAATCAAGTTCCTGGGGATCAAAAGGAGCTAACCAAGTCGAACCAAGTGCCATAATTAGAAGAATAAACATCCAACATAACAGGATATACTTTACTTTTGCCATATTAGTTTTGTTTTCTAAGACGAGGATCAATGATTCCTATCATTCGACGAAGGAAGCAATGATTCAGTAAAAACAAGGATCCAAAAAGCAGCATACAAGCTTGAATAACAGGTACATCCATTGCCTGTAGAGACTCTACAAATAGACTCCCCAATCCTCTCCAGGAAAAAATTTCCTCAACGACCAAGGATCCTGTCAGTAAATAAATAAACGCGAGAGAAAAACCTGTAAGTAGGGTCGGAGCAGCATTTCTCAGAATATGATTCCAAAGAATGCGGCCTTCACGAACTCCTCTTAATCGAGCCATTTCAACATGCGGTTGTTCTAACTGAATCTGAACTTCCTTGCGAATTAAAGCAGTATACTGTCCTATCATCGGTAGAGACAGGGTCAAGCTTGGTAAAATCAAGCTTGACCCCCCCTGTCTACCTGAGATTGGTAGCCAACCAAGATAGACACCTAAATAGAGCATCAAAAGATAGGCTAACCAAAAATTAGGAATGGACACAAACAATAAGCTCATCCCATATGTAATTTTATCGAACCAAGAACCCTTTTTCAGACCACTGACAATACCCAAAAAAGAAGAGAGTAAAAGCGTCAATAAAAATGAAGGAAAAGCCAACAACAAGGTGTCACAAAAGCGGCTCCAAACAAGTGGTAATACAGGTGTTTTTAAAATATAAGATATTCCAAAATCTCCTGTTAGCACTGAGGTCAACCAAGAAATATACTGAGAAATAGAGGAACGATTTAATTGCAAATAATCTCGAGCCTGCGCCAGATTTTCTTCAGTAATCACAATGTTTGACGCTCGAAGATAGTTTTCTGCCGGATCAATAGGACTAGCTTTTGTTAACAAAAACGTTACCAAGGAGAGAAATAGAAAGGAACTCAAAAAGGATAGAAGCTGTTTCCCAATCACCTGAATAAATCCTTTCGTCAAATCTGACCTCCCTTATTTCGTACGTACTTTTTGAATCGAACTGAGTGAAAAGGCATTTTCCTCTGCAGCAAATGTGACTCCCTCTAATTCACCCTTACGGTAAACCGATAGTACAGATTGATAAGTCAATGGGATATAGACCGCTTCATCATGTAGAATTTGAAGAGCTTGGTGATAACCTTGTGTCACCTTTTCGTTATCCGGTTCAATAAGCGTCTTTTTGATTACCTCATCCAAAGTTTGTTTCGAAGGTAACTTCTGGATAGCAATATTCTCCGGATGTCCATGTGCAGCATCGACTGTTAAGGCAGTCATCCAGGCATGTGGATCCCACGGTGCTCCCCATGAAAAAGTAAACATAGCATCAAAGTTACCGGTCTTCGCGTTGGCCCAGTAAGCATCTTCTTCCATTGCTTGTAACTGAACATCAATCCCCTGTTGTTTTAAGGAAGCTTGCAGATACTCCGCTAAATCCTTATCTGTAGCCTTAGTTGCAATATAGGGTAAACGCAGAACCAATTTTTCACCATCTTTATAACGGAAACCATCTTCACCCAGCTTCCAACCCTGATTCTCCATTTCCTTCTCAGCCTTATCCGGAGCAAAACTATATGGGGTCAACTCAACATCTGTGTGCGGTGTTGTTTTTGCAAAAAGTGAATCGGCTTCTTGCTCTGTTAATTGGAAAATAGACTCCGAAATTTCTTGCTTATTAATCAATTGCTGCATGGCAAGACGAAGTTTTTTGTCTGCAAAAATCGTTCCATTGGCATTTAGAAGCAAGAGTCGACTAGACATTGGTGAGGAGACAGCCGTTTGATAATCCGAATCTTGGGAGAATTTTTTAAAGCTGTGTAAATCGATTAAGCCATTCCCATACAATAAATCAATCTCCCCCGCCTGAAATTCAAGAAGTCTTGTTTGTGCATCCGGAATAATCCGAACAGTCACCTCTTTCAGTTTAGGCTTAGGTCCCCAATAGGAGTCATTCCGTTTAAAGCGGACATACTCGTTACTTTTCTTATCTGCAACAACCCAAGGTCCCGTACCAATCGGCTCTTTGATAGAGTCCAATCTTGTATTATCTCCATCTGGAAATCCAGCATCTCCTAAAAAGCGGATCGGTCGAATCATAGCCAAATCATAAAGAGTCGCACTGTAGGCTTCTTTTAGTGTTAATTGGAATGTCTTGGAATCAATCGCCTGATAGGAGTCAATCTGATCCGTCAAGGCAAACCAGGTATGCTCTGATTTATTCTCCTCTGAAAAAATCGTATCAAAATTTCTGCGTATATTTTCAGCTGTTACCGGACTGCCGTCTGAATACTGAACATCTCGTAAGTGGAAAGTGTAGATCTTACCATCCTGACTGATATCCCATTTTTCTGCCAAAACCGGCTCAATAGACCCGTCTTGCCCATAACGAACCAAACCTTCGTACACCATATCCTGTATTACAAATTGGTCTGGGTTATAGCGATGGGGATTTATATCACCAAAATCTTCTCCCCAAGCCAAGGTAAGGCTATCTGACACTGAAGTTTTTTGTTTAGAAGCTTGAGATTGGCAGCCAACTAATCCAAGGACTAGCAAGAAACCCATTGCTAAGTAAAGTAATTTTTTCATAGTTATCTCCCTATTTTAAAAATAGTATTTTCCAGCTAGAATCTTTATCAAGTCTCATACTCAAAACCTGTCCCTGTGGAATGTCAATATCCCAAAAATCCTTGGAAGAATCCACGAACGCTTGATAAATCACTCGCAAAACACCTAGATGAGCGACGATTGCTAGACTCTGAGCAGGAGTAGCTAGAATCGATTGCATACATGCTTGAACCCGTTCTTTAAACTGAGAAAAAGGTTCCGCTTCTGGCGGTGTATAACAAAGAGGAGCTTCCAGCCACTGTTTCCATTCCTCAGGAAAGGCCTGTTCAATTTCATCCGCAGTTTTTCCCTCCCAAAGTCCGAATTTTTTTTCATTCAAGCCAGGGAGAACTGTAAACGAACGGTTCGGAAAAACGAGTCTTGCAGTCTCCTGTGAACGACTCAGTTGACTAACATAAACGTGTTCAACCTCATGCGCTTCTATCAATTGAGCCATTCTTTTAGCTTGTGAACACCCCTTATCTGTCAAAGGGCTTTCCAAACTGCCGTAAAATCGTTTCTCTTGATTACAGACCGTCTGACCATGACGCATCAAATAGCAAATTTTTGTCATATCACCAACCCCAATAGCAACAGAATCTGGCTTATTTCAACAGCTGCACCTAAAGTATCACCTGTATGCCCTTTTATTTTTTTTAAAACAAATCGACGATAGCAGAGATTCCCGACTAGAACAAAGGTAAAGGCTATCAGACCTCTTAGCTGATAGGTCAGTAGCAAAATCAAACAAGGATATAGTTGTGATAAATAAATGGCAAAATCCTTTGTCCCTTGGAAATAAGAAGTTGTCCCTCCTGTCTGTCGCACATACCGAATCCGAAAAAGCTGTAGGCAAAGCCCAGTCTTCCCAATCATTGATAAAAAGACAACCAATTTCCAATGAGGAGCAGGAAGATAGGGAATCGCAAGCAGGAAAAATCCATAGTAAAAAATCAAAGCCAAAACACCATTTGATCCAATTCGACTATCCTTCATAATTTCCAGCATACGATCAGGAGAACGAGAGGAAAAGAGTCCATCTGCTGTGTCCGCTAAACCATCTAAATGAAAACCACCCGTTAGTAAAACATCTAGGAAAAGAATACAAAACCAAGCCAAACTGGTCGGTAAAAAAACATCCACAACTATAAATACAGCTGCCTCAAGTAAACCAAACAAGAGTCCATATAAGGGCAAAACAGGAACACCACGCCTTAAATAGACAAGGTCTATTGGAATAGGAAGGGGAATCCGACTAAACAACTGTGTATAGAGAATCAAAGACCGAATCATTTGAGTTCTTGAACCAGACCTGCAATGACAAGATAAACCCGATCCGCTTCCTCAGCAATCCACTGATTCACTTGTCCAAGTAAGTCCCGAAAATCCCTTCCTAATTGATAATCGGGAACTAAACTAAGGCCCACTTCATCAGTAACAATCCAACAAGTACCCTCCTTTGAATTTAGAACTCGAAAAATTTCCTGCCATTCTTTTTTCAAATCCTGTTCAATCATCACTCGAGTTTCCCCCTCTCCCTCCAGTAACCATTGACTCGTCATACTTGTCACAGAATCTATCAAGTAATGCTGATAGTTATTTTTTTCTAGCCACAAGGCTAAATCTCTATACTGTTCTTGAGTTCCCCAGCTAGCTGGTCTTCTTTTTTGATGATGCTGTACTTTTTCTAACCATTCTGTATCGTCTGAGAATAGCATTCCCGTAGCAACGTAGCAAACCTGGTCTTCTTCGGCAAGTTGCTTTTCAGCAAAGGCCGACTTTCCACTCTTTGCTCCGCCAATAACCAGATTAATTTCCATGGTTAGCCCTCCTTTAGTGTTTTAAAAGCCATTTCAAATGCCGTTAAAGTCTCTTGAAGATCCTCCCACGTATGAGCAGCTGATAAAAAATTCGCTTCATAAGGCGATGGAGCTAGGTATATTCCTTCATTCAAGAGGAGATTATACAATTGGGTAAAGAGTTCATGATCCGAAGCTTGACTGAGTTCAAAATTAGTAACCGGTTTATCTGAGCAAAAAAATCCAAACATCGTACCGATAGATAAAACCTGTAGTTTCATTTGGTACTGCTCCACCAAAGACTGAAGTCCTTCTACCAAGTAAGAGGTTTTTTCGACAATTGCCTTAAATACTTCGGATGTAAGAGCTGATAGACCTGCATAACCTGCGGTCATGGCTATTGGATTCCCTGACAGCGTGCCGGCTTGGTAAACAGGTCCCAGTGGAGCAACTTGATCCATCCAAATAGCTTTCCCACCAAAAGCTGCTACAGGAAAACCGGAGCCAATGACCTTCCCTAAACAAACAAGATCTGGCTCCAAGCCGAATAGCCCAACCGCACCTTGGATATGAACACGAAAACCGGTCATTACCTCATCGACAATAAATAAAGCTCCTGTTTTTTTACACAATTTCTGGATACCTTGTAGAAAGGTAGGCGTCCCTGGAACTAAGCCCATATTGCCTGCAACTGCCTCTACAATGACTCCAGCAATATCCGAAGCATAGGCTTCAAATACAGCCTCTAGAGCTTCCAAATCATTGAATGGTAGAGCAATGGTTTCCTGAGCTAGTTCCGGTAAAATACCTGCTGAACTAGCCATACCTAGGCTAGCTACACCTGAGCCAGCTTGTACTAAAAAGGAATCACTGTGACCATGATAACAACCAATAAACTTGACGATTTTCTTACGACCAGTAACACCACGCGCTAATCGAATCGCAGACATAGTAGCCTCTGTTCCTGAGTTCACCATTCGCACTTTTTCTAAGTAGGGAAGCCGTTCTTTTAACAGCAATCCTAGATCCAATTCTGCTTGACAAGGAGCACCAAAACTAGTTCCCAACGAAAGACTCTTATTAACTGCCTCAAGAACAGTTTTGGGAGCATGTCCTAAAATCATAGGCCCCCAAGATAAAACATAATCAATATACCGATTCCCATCGATATCTTCAATATAAGAACCTTGAGCTTTCGCGATACAAAGCGGCTCTCCTCCTACCGCTTGGAAAGACCGAACTGGACTATTCACACCACCTGGAAACACCTCTTGAGCTTGCTGAAAATAAGCCTGTGATTTTGAAGTTTTCATACCGTCTCCTAATCTTGTAAATAAGAAGCTACATCCTTAGCAAAATAACTAATGATTAAATCTGCACCAGCCCGCTTCATCCCCAATAGGGTTTCTAAAACAACCGCTTTCTCATCAATCCAGCCATTTTGCCCAGCCGCCTTAATCATGGCATACTCACCACTAACATTGTAGGCGACCAAGGGAAGAGAGCTACGTTGACGAAGTTCTCTTAGAATATCTAAGTAAGCCAAAGCAGGCTTAACCATTAAGAAATCCGCTCCCTCTTCCTGATCGCTCTGAGCTTCCCGCAGAGCTTCCATCCGATTGGCAGGATCCATTTGATACGTTTTTCGATCCCCAAAAGCAGGTGCACTTTCTCCTGCATCCCGGAACGGACCGTAGTAACTGGATGCAAATTTAATCGAATAAGACATAATAGGAATCGCTTGAAAACCTGCCTCATCCAGTACTTGCCGAATATAAGCGACAAATCCGTCCATGGCATTTGATGGTGCGATAATATCCGCTCCTGCCTTGACCTGACTTAACGCAACCTTACCCAAGATTTGAAGACTGGCATCATTGTCTACAAGACTTCCATCCAATAAACCACAATGACCATGACTTGTAAATTCACAGAGACAGGTGTCCGCAATCACAATCAAGTGAGGAGCTTGTCTTTTTATTTGAGCAATAGCCTGCTGCACAATCCCCTCGTCACTCCAAGCTTGACTTCCTAGCTCATCTTTTTCAGATGGAATGCCGAATAAGATAACAGCCTTAATACCTAGACTGAGGATATGCTCAATTTCTTCTTCTAAACTGGCCAGAGAATGTTGAAAAACTCCCGGCATTGAAGAAACTTCTTCTTTCCCCTCGATTGCCTCCTTGACAAAAATTGGAGCGATTAGGTCGTCAACGGATAGTTGTGTTTCTCTTACAAGATCTCGTAAGGTACTGCTTGTGCGTAGCCGACGATGTCGTTGAAACATAGTTAGTCCCTTTCTTTTTTATAGATAGTTTCAATAAGTGCTTCCATACTTGGAATAGTAGGTAGATAATCAACCGTATAACCAGCATCTTGTACTGCTGCTGCCGTAGTCTGTCCAATGACTGCAATTTTATGACTTTCCGGAACCGTGCTCACAACTTCCCGAAAACTCGACCAAGCTGATGGACTAGCAAAAGTCCAGATAACCTCTGTGACTTTTAGTAGTCCTTCAAGTTGGGATTGGCCTACAGAATTCGAACTGGTTTCATATAAAATCCAGTCATAAACGGAATGCCCCTGAGCGCGTAACTGCTCTGCTAATAACGGATTCGATAAGCTCGATTGTGGAAGGGCAATAGACGTCGCTCTTTTTTGACAAACCAACCACTCTTTGGCAAAATCTTTCGCATAAGCCGATGATGCTTCAAAGTGAACCGTTAGGCCCTTTTCCAAAATAGCTTTCGTGGTATGAGAACCAATACTAGCCAACTTGTAAGGTTGCAGATCCACGAGCGAGGATAATAATTCAACACCTAGAGCACTTGTAAAGAATAGCCATTGTGCTGTTTCAAGCTTCAAGAGAGTCCTTTGACTTAATTCCAACGCCTGCGCTTGGATAAGGGGAGCATGAATCAATTCGTAATCAGCTGCAAACCATCTCAAAGCAACTTCCTCAGCTAGAGGATTCTGACGGGTAATCACAATTTTTTTCATAGGCGTAGATCAAATCCACATTGTTTCATATTTGTAAGAGCTTGATAAGCTAGTGTTTCTGGTTCGCGACCGGTAACAGTCTGGTACACACACACACCCGACTCTTGTCCTAACATCACTTCTAATTTATAGGCTAAATCCGTTTTCACTGCCAATGCTCCAACAGGGTATGTACAATCTGCCTGAAGCAAGGCCAGAACCTGTCTCTCGATCTGTACACAACTGGCTGTCTCAATATCATGAACAGCCGTAAGCAAGGTTCTTAGCTCTTGATCTTCTTCACGACATTGTAAACCCAAGGCAGCTTGAGCGACAGCTGGAATAAAGCGGTCACTCTCTAAAAATTGACATCTTTCCTCAATCTGGTTAAGGATACCTAACCTTTTTATGCCTGCTACAGCTAAGACAATGGCTGAATAATCACCTCTTTTTACTTTTTCAATCCGACTATCAATATTGCCCCTTAAATCGACATACTCTAAATCTGGTCGTAGACGTGCTAGCTGCAATTTGCGTCGCAAACTACTAGTCGCAACAACTGCATTGGCCGGCAGCTGATCCAAGGTTATCCCAGATTCATGAAAGATGAGGCAATCACGAACATCTTCTCGTTTTGAAATAGCCCCGAGACAAGTGCCTTCAGCAAGGAGTGCTGGCATATCTTTGAGGCTGTGAATAGCCAAGTCAATTTGCCCCTCTTGCAAAGCTCGTTCAATATCCTTGACAAAGACACCTTTTCCGCCAATTTTCTGCAAACTAACATGTTGCAACTGATCCCCCAGAGTTTGATAGGGAACAATTTCAAACTGATACTCTGGATGACCCGCCTGTAATTGATTAAGAATCAATTGACTCTGAGCAAGGGCTAGCCGACTCTTACGACTCCCAACGCGGATTACTCTTTTCATCTCCGTCTTCCTTTCCAAGTCCAAATAACTCCTTGACCAATTCCAGGTCTGCTTGCTTCTGATTCGAGTTTGGTAGTTCTTTAATATAAAGAATGGGTTGTCGAAGAAACTGATTTAAAATACTCTTCATATGTTTTGAAATCTGTTTGTGTTCTCGCTCTCCCCATTCAGGAAACTTTCGTTCAAGACTCGCAAGTGCGCCTTCTTGGATGGCCAAAGCCTGTGCTCGTAACTCTCGTAAAACTGGCACAACCTCCAACTCCTCCTTCCAAACCTGATAGGCTAGTAGCTCCTCTCGCATGTCTTGTATAATATCTGCTGCAATTGCCTGTCTCTGCTCCATATGTTGATCGAATTGATTACTAATATGATGAAGGGAGTAAAGTTCCAATTCTCCCTCCTGTGCCACCGTCCGAGGATGACACAAATCAAAGACAAGACTCCCTTCTTGAAATTGATAAGACTCCAGATACAGACGGCCCACATCCGCTGCAGAAATAACAATACTAGCCACTTGTAGAGCTTTTCCTAAGTCCTCCCATGGCCAAAACTCCACCCGCTCATCCCCTAGAAAGGGCTGAGCCTTTTCCGGACTTCGGTTTACCAAAATAATTCGTTCCATGGTGGTCTCTAATGCGTGTCTCGTTATTAAACTCCCCATTTCACCAAGACCAATGATCAATAGCGTTTCCTTAGTTCTGTTGGCATGTTCTAACATTTCAAAAACAGTCCGGCCAAGTGACTGAGGTCTAGCATCAATTTGATAAGTTTGGTGCATTTTTTTAGCAAAAGTCAAAACTTGGCGACAGATGTGATTTAGCAGAATCCCCGTGGTACCAGTCTCGAAGGCCATTTTAAAGAAAGCTTTTAGCTGACCTAAAATTTGGGTTTCCCCAATAATATTCGACTTCAATCCCACGCTAACTTGTAAAAGATGCTCAAGAGCTTGCTCTTCCTCTCGTACCTCTATGTAAGGTTCAATTTCCGCTATTTCTTTATGAAACCAATGTGCCAAAAAACGTTTCCCATAATAACGCCCCGTGTGCAGCTGATCCACTACTAAATAGAGTTCTGTACGGTGACAAGTTGAAATAATGAGATTTTCTAAAACACTTTTTTCTTTTTTTAGCTTAATTAGAGCATGCTCTAATTCAGCTGAAGAAAAATGACATTCTTCAAGTAGACTTAAATCAGATTTCTCATGACTTAGGCCGACAGATAGAAGATACATAATCTATTCCTCCATATGCTCTCGCAAAAATGCAATCACTTCTTTTCGGAGTTGTTTTGCCCGAGACGGAGATTGCCCCTGTGTTGAAATCATAACAGATACACCTCCCAGGTCTGCCCAGGCTACATTATAAAAATCCGATTCAAACTTATTACCCGTATTATTGACTAATTGACTAGGCAAAGCATCGCAATATACAGCTTGATTCACTAAATCCTGATTCGTACATGCAAATACCAAAAAGGCATCATCCAAATCCCCTTTCTGATAAGCACGGTTAATCCAAATCACATCCGCAGTCTGTAACTTAGGATGAAGCTCAGGGCTAACCACCGTTACCCGAGCCCCAGCTTGAAGCAATCCTTCTACTTTCCTAACTGCAACCTGTCCACCACCAACTACTACAACCAACTTCCCGGTGAGATTCACCATAATAGGGTACATCTCAGGACTCCTTCCCCTTCGTTGAGAAGATTTTTCCGCTCTTACGATAAAGCCTCTCCTCAACTTTTAAACGATGATTCATGATTCTAGCTAAAACGAAAAAATAATCAGACAGTCGATTCACATAAATCAAGCCAAAAGGGTTTATATCCTCTTCTTCTTGAAGAGCAACCATGCGTCTTTCCAAGCGTCGAATCACTGTACGAATGACATGAGTCTGACTAGCTAGAGAATGTCCACCAGGCAAAATAAAGCTTTCTACCTGCTTGGGAACATCTTTATGAGCATCGATCCGACCTTCCAGCCATTGAATTTGCGCCTGATGTTGTTTATAGGGACGAGCCCCAGGGCTAGTCGCTAAATCACTGCCACAATCAAATAGCTGTTCTTGAATGTCTTGTACCTCTGCTATTAAATCAAGAAATACCGGAAAATCCGCCATTTGGGATAACAGTTGACCGACCAGAGAGCAGGCCTCGTCCACAGTTCCATAAGCTTCCACTCGCAGGTGACTTTTAGATAATCGCAGACCGCCATAAAGTCTCGTCATCCCTTGATCCCCATATCCTGTATAAATCCGCATGCTCTTATCCTCTTTTTTCTAATCCCATTATTTTATAAATGCGATCCATGTCTAGATGGATACGAAGAGCCGAAGCCAACTTATCATATTCCTCTTCTTTCTTTTCAGCCCAGTCTAAATGTGGGACTTCAAGTTCTTCTAAACCTTTTTGCACACGAATGGTATTTAGATAACTTCGTAACCACTTACTATTATCAAAGATTCCATGTAAATATGTCCCCTGAACTCGTCCATCTAAACTGACTGCCCCATCCCAACGAACCGATTGTGATTCAGATTCATCTATGATACTTGCAAAAGCAGCTGTAGCAGGTTTTCGATAACTTTCTCCCAAATGAATTTCATACCCTCGCAATTCATAATCACCTTGTCGTGCGAATACCTGGCAAGTTCGTTTTTCATCTTGCATTACAGTATCAACTGCTAAAAGTCCTAGACCGTTTACTTTTTGTAGAGTTGATTCCATCGCCAAAGGATCTGAAATCGTTTCTCCTAACAGCTGATAACCCCCGCAAATACCAAAAATAGAAGAACCGTTGGCGTAAGCTTGTATAATTTCCTCTGCTCGTCCTGTTTTTTCTAATAGGAGCATATCCTCCAAGGTATTCTTACTCCCCGGTAAAATCAAAAGATCTGGTGTACCAATCTCATCTCCTGGCATCACATAACGAAGAGACACATCCGGCTCTTGTTCTAGAATTTGAAAATCCGTAAAATTGGACATTCGTTTTAAGGCAAGCACAGCTATGTCTAAATCTTTGGAGTCATCTCGTTTCCGATTTTTACCTAAAAGCGCAAGACTATCTTCACTATCGATAGTCATATCTAGATAGGGAATAACACCCACAACTGGAACTTGAGTTAGGGCTTCAATTTGCTCGATACCTGGCTGTAAGAGAGCAAGGTCTCCTCGGAATTTATTGATAATAACACCTTTAACCCTCTCTCTTTCCTCATCTGACAAAAGAGCCAACGTGCCATAAATAGCAGCGAAAACACCCCCTTTATCAATATCCGCAACCAGTAGCACCGGAGCATCAGCTAACTTAGCCATTCCCATATTTACGATATCCCGTTGGTTGAGATTTATTTCAGCTGGGCTTCCTGCACCTTCAATTAAAACGACATCAAATTCTTCTTCCAACTGACTATAGACTTCTTTTATTTTGGGAAGTAGTTCTAGTTTATAGTCATGATAGGTTCGGGCATCCATGTTGGCCAACACCTTCCCCATAAATATGACTTGGGATTGATGGTCAGAGCTTGGTTTTAATAAAACCGGATTCATACGAACATCTGGTTCAAGACCTGCAGCCTCTGCTTGGACAACTTGAGCTCTCCCCATCTCATCACCTACTGAAGTAATGTAGGAATTTAAAGCCATATTTTGTGACTTGAACGGAACAACCCTTAGTCCATCTTGGTTTAATAGACGGGCTAAACCAGCAACTAAGATACTTTTCCCAGAATCAGAAGCGGTTCCTTGAATCATAAGTGATCGGGCCATTGAATTTTCCTACTTTCTTTTTCAAATTCTTGTTCATTGCGATATAGAGGAAACCCTAAATCTAAATGAAGCCGAACCAGCCAAGGACAATCCAGTCCTGCCTGTCTCAATTTTTCTCTTTCCATGAAAACGGTTTCCTTGGTCCCTGCTAAACAGATCTGACCTTGATCCAAAACATAGGCATAATCACAACAGGCATACATCAGATCCATATCATGACTACTCAAAACAACCTTAACGCCCTTTTGCGCTAAATTTTGAATCAACGCTAACATCTGAGTCCGTCCCTCTGGATCCAAACCAGCAGTAGGCTCATCTAACAATAAATAGCGAGGCTGTAACGCCAAAATGCTAGCAATCGCAACTCGCTTCTTTTGCCCATAACTTAAATAGGCGATGGGATAATCCTTTAAAGTCAGAATATCCATGACTTCCAAGGCTTTCGTCACTCTAGAAGAACACTCTGTCTCTGGAACACCCAAGTTTCTTAAAGCCAAAGCTACATCATCCCAAACAATTGTTGAAAACAATTGCTGATCCGGATCTTGAAATACCATGGCTACCTCCTGGCGATAACGATACAATTCCTTTTTACTTATCCCCAGTTCTCTACCATTGTAAAGAATACGCCCTTGTTTCAATGGATTTAAGCCCATCAAAGTTCTCATAAGAGTCGACTTACCCGAACCATTCCTCCCTAAGATACCTGTAATGGATGCTTGACCAAAATCCATCGAAATATTTTGGAGTACATTTCCAAAACTTTGATCAAAACAGATTGCCATCTCTTCTACTTGTAATACCATCCGTAACCTCTATCTCTGATTATCAAAACGTAATTCCATTAATTCCTGCAACCGTTCTTGTTTTTCAAGCATCCGAATAAATAATGTTTTCCAAAGTAAGGCCGTCATCTGAATTTTTTGATTCCATGTTCCAAAAGAAAATTTCAAATCTAGGGTATCTCGCATCAAAATATATTCTTCTAACAAAAGAAAAATAAAACGATGCATCAAAACAATAATCTCTATTAAAAAAAGAGGGAGGCGAAGCTGTCTTAGGAGCTTCATCAAATCATGAAAAGAAATAGATACAATGAATAGGTAGCTAGCCATAATACTGGTATAAATCCGGAGAAATAATGCAACTATGATCGGCCAGGAAGTAACTTGCCAACCAAGAAAGCCTCCCAAAAAAGGAATCGAGCCGGTCAAGTCCAAAGGACTATTTGAATATTGGATGAGAATTGTTACAAAACTCATCAGAATAAAAGGCAAGGGGTAGAGTAGCCACAAACGATAGGTCTTCCAAGAAAGCTTCGCTAAATAACACGTCAAAATAGGTAAAAGTAACAAGAGAGTAAGTTGAATCCCTCTATTATTCGAAAATGCCGCTATCAATAAGAGCAAATACATAAAACCTTTGATACGAGAATCTAGAAAGCCTATTCGATTCTGGTAGGCGTAACGATCAAAGGGAAACATCACTCCGTTTTCCCTTCTGATAGCCTAGGAAATAGGCAATAATTCCCGCACCTATAGAACCTTGAAGTGTGAAGAGCAGGCTTTCAATTTCTCCACTTGCTGGCTCATACACTGAATGAAACCACGGCTGATAGTCCGGATTCACCTGTTCAATGACTGTTTCAGCTTGACTATCTGCTCCAGAATACTCTGCTCCCTGTGGTGACCATAAAAAAGATAAGCCAATAATAGCCACGCAAGCGACTACTAGCAACATATTTTGCTTTTTCATCCTTCAAATACCCCCTTTATAGATTTCGTTTCTGCTAGAAGATTGAAGAGTAGAACTGACAATAATCCCTCAATCACAGCAATCGGAAACTGAGTAATCATAAATACAGACATAAACTTAATGGCTGAGCCCATTATTCCACTAATTGAATCTGGATAAGCCCAGGCCAACTGGAGTGATGTCGTCAAATAAGTTGCCATATCCGCCACAAAAGCACAGAGGAAAATAGCCCAGGTCTTTGGTAATTTCAATTTGAGTCCTATTTTATAAAAAGCATAACCAACAAAGGGTCCTACAACTGCCATGGAAAAAGCATTTGCTCCTAATGTAGTCAAACCACCGTGAGCTAAGAAAAGAGCTTGAAATAAGAGACAAATAGCTCCTAAAACACTCATTACACTTGGACCAAACATGGAAGTCCCCAAACCTACACCGGTCGGATGGGAAGTTGAACCTGTTACTGATGGAATTTTTAGTGCAGAAAGAATAAATACAAATGCCCCCGCCAAGGCTAAAAATATCTTACTTTGCTGTTCTGTTTCCACCATACGTTTCATCCGCACTAAGCCAGCAATAAAGAAAGGAATAAACAGTACAAACCAAAATGCTGCCATAGCTGGTGGAAGATAGCCTTCCATAATATGCATAGCTGAAACAGGCTTCATCCAGAAGCAACACAACAATACAAAAAGGACAGAAAAACGAAGCATTTTCATAGTTTTCACCACTTTCAATTTAACGGAGTTTTTTTCACAATCATACTTGTAAAATAACTCAAAGAGGCATTGGGATCCAGATCCTCTAGATTCGAAATGATTACTTGGTCTGGGCGAGAAGCATGACTAACTAAACTTGCTTTAGAGAGAAGATTTTCTTCCCTTAAAAGAAGAAGGACCTCCTCCAATCTCGGTGCTACCTTCATGATAACGAGATTTTCATGAATCTGAAGAGCTTGGCGAATTTTTTCTGTACCTGCTGTCGCGGGAATAATAGCTAACGATTCTTCATCTAGTACAAGAGGTTGTCCCAGTTCTGCCGCCATACTTGTAAAAGAGGTAATCCCAGGTATCGTTTTAGTCGGAACCTCGGGAGCTAGGTAGTTCAATAAATAACTGTAGGTGCTATAAACCATGGGATCTCCCAAAGTAATAAAACCAACTTCTTTTCCTGCCAGAATATCAGCCTGAATTTCGTGAGCAATTTGAATCCATTCTTTTTCCTTCTTAGCAAGATAACGAGTCATCGGAAAATGTCTCACCTTAATCTCTACCTCTTCCGACAAATAGGGCTGAGCAATACTTAGGGCCAGACTCTTAGCTCCTTTTTTTCCTTGTGGCGTATAGAGAATATCCAACTGGCCTAGTAATTGACTCGCCTTTACTGTAACGAGTTCACTATCACCGGGTCCAATTCCAATTCCATAAAAACAAGTCATACGGCTCCTCCTAGCAAATCTTGAACATGACTAATATAAAGATCTTGAATCTCAGGAATTTGACCCAAGCCCTGTAATAGAATGTCAACTTCATAACCATGATTTCTAAAAAAGCTTGCCCAAGAATCTTCCCCATCTCCAGCTAAATCATGACTAGCATGATCACCCGCTACCAACATCAAAGGAGCTAATAGAATCCGCTTAACTCCTGCGGCTCGATACTCCTCTTCGAGAGCCATAAGGGGATCTATTTCATTACCTTCTACACAGGCTATTTGAACCATTTCTTTTGGCAGATAGTCCGTAAGATGATCATATGATTTGTGTTGAGGATGTTGACTGCCATGTCCCATCAACAGACTCCTCTGCTTAGGTGAATCCTGACCATACAGATGAAGCAAAATTTCTGCAACTGTTTGAAAATCCTCTTCAGAATCTAAAAGTGGACGTCCAATCCCCAATTTTTTAAAGACACTATCAAATTTCCGAGCTTGCCCTAACATTTTTTCATACTCTGCTCCAGCAATCAGATGGAGAGGCTGTAGATAGACCTCCTCAACACCTTTATGAGCTAGTTCTGATAAAATTTCCTGAACATTCGGAATCTGAATCCCCTCTTGTTTGGCTACAATCTGAATCACTTTTTGGGAAGTAAAAGCCCTAAACACATTATACTCAGGAAAGGCTTCTTCGATTCGAGCCTCACACGCACCAATCGTCTTCTCCCTCGTCTCAGGATAACTGGTTCCAAAGCTTACCGCTATAATGGCTGATTTCATTCTAAAACCTCCTGGCAAAGTTCAATAAGAGAAACTAGGGTATTCTCTCTAGTCTGATGGACAATCATCCGTTCCGCTGTCTCTAGATAGTTATAGCCAGCTGTTCCCATAACAAGAATTGGCGTAGTTCCCCAATCAATAGCACTTTCCTGGCTGATCTCAAGAAAGTTTGTGACAGCTAAAACATTTGGAAGACACACCGCATCAACATCATCCCATTGACTGGTATCCGCCTCACTGCCTCTCGACAATTGATGCGTGATCATCACCGGATAAGAATACTCTTGCTCTACCCAAGCTAGCTTGCTATCTGAGGTTAAAACTAACCAATCACTTCCCATTTTTTCCAATTCACGTTGAAAACCTTCATCATCAAGATGTGCTGCCTGGGCATCCAATATAACCCCTGTTTTTTCAATAGACTGGGCAGTGTGGTTCCCTACAGCGGCTATCTTCAATTGACCTAACTGCCGGATATCCACGGACTGCTCCTGTAACGCCTGGAGGAAAAATGACCAACTTGCTAAATCTGCCACTAATAAGCCTGTTAGTTGTGCAAAATCTGGTAAGTCAACTGGACATGCCTGAGCTTGATTTCTGGCAGGAAAGGTAACTACGTTTGCTCCTGCATCCTTAAGCAGCTGTGGCAATCTCCCTTTTTCCGATTCCTGAATTAAAATCTTTTTCCCAAATAATGGACCAGATTCGAAAAAGTTCAGTGACTCCCTAAAGTCAACAACAGCCCCAATAACAATAATACACGGTGCTTGAAATTGGGCTGCTCTAGCTTCATGTAGAAGATTTTCTAATGTACTTGTTAAAGTTCGTTGCTTAGGATAAGTTCCCCACTCAACAATCGCCGCTGAGCTATTAGGATCATAACCAGCTTCTAGAAGGCCTAGTTGAATTTTTTCCAAATGTTTCATCCCCATTAAGAACACCAAACTTCCCTCTAGCTGTGCGATAGCAGACCAATCTAAATCTTGGTTTGGATCCTCCAAATGAGCAGTAAAAACATGAAAACTTCTTGCTAAATTCCGGTGAGTCACAGGGATTCCAGCGTAAGCAAGAGCTGCTGTAGCGGAACTAATCCCAGGAACAACCTCAAAAGAAATACCTGCTTCCTGTAAAGCCAAAGCTTCCTCACCCCCACGACCAAAAATATAGGGATCCCCACTTTTTAAACGAACAACTCTCAAACCTTGCTGGGCTTTTTCAATCAAAATAGCGATGATTTCTTCCTGTTTAATACAGGGCTTACCAACCACTTTTCCAACATCAATCAATTGGCAATCTTCTGGTACATATGTTTGAAAAATAGGATTGACTAAGCGATCATAGACCAAAACCTCTGCCTCTGCTAGGCGTCTTTTTCCCTTGACACTGATAAGTTCCTCATCTCCGGGACCAGCTCCTAATAAACTTACAAACCCGCTCATACTAACTCCTCTCTTCCAAATAGACCTCTAATTCCTCTAAGGTTGAAACCATTCGGGGATAGCTTAACTCAGGACGTCCGATAATCAAACATTCCATTCCTAATTCTGCACATAAATCTATTTTTTCACGGATTCCTCCTACCTGACCACTTTCCTTAGTCACAAAAACCGTTGCCTGAGAGCGTTCTAACAAGGCTCGTTGAAGCTCTATACTAAGCGGAGATTTTAAGGCATCAATCTGATCCGCCACTAAACCCAAGGATTCACAATGCGCTAATACTTGACTAGTAGGTAAAACCCTAGCAATAAAGCGACAGTTCGGAACTCCCTCTACAAAGAGGCCTAACGTCTTACTGCCTGTCCCTAAATAAACCACTTGATGCCTTTGTTCTTTTATCCAATCAATAGCCTCTTGATAAGAACGAACAAGAATGGCCCCACTTAAATCCTCAGTCGCTGGTCTCTCAAAACGAAGATAGGGAAGCTTTGCTTGCTTCGCAGCCTTCATAGCTTCTTTTGAAACTAAGTCTGCAAATGGATGGGTTACATCCAGCAAGAGTTCCACAGACTGCTCCCTCATATACTCAACCATTTGAGTAGCAGTCAATCTTCCCTGAATCACTGGTTGTCCATGTTTCTCCGCTAAAATCCTACCATAGTCTGTCACTACTGACGTAGTAACTGAGTGCCCTCTTTCTCCTAGATAGTCCAGTACCCTTAAACTATCCGAGGTTCCTCCCAATAAGAGAATTTTCATAATTTATAACCTCGAGGAGTAATCATACGACCTTGTTTAACATACGTTTCTTTATTACCAATTAGGACAATTGTTGTCATATCCACTTGATTCTCATCTAATTCACCAATAGTTGTCAGAATCAATTTCTCTTTGGAGCGTCCAATGTCTTTTCCGATTCCAACAATCGTATCTTGAGATTTATACTGTCCTAAAATATCCAAAGCTCTTGCTAAATGATTCGGTCTTCCCTTGCTACGAGGATTATAAAGACAAACGACAAAATCGCCCATCCCAGCAGCATGAAGACGTTTTTCAATCATTTCCCAAGGTGTCATGAGGTCACTCAAACTAATATGACAAAAATCATTCATAAGAGGAGCACCAAGACTAGCTGCTGCACCGAGACTAGCTGTAATTCCTGGAATAACCTTAACTTCTAAATCACTGGATTCATCCAATAACTCTAGAATTAAGCCTGCCATGCCGTAGACTCCTGCATCTCCGCTGGATACTACACCTACATTTTTACCAGTCTCCTCCGCCAACTCAATCGCCTTCTTACAGCGATCAATCTCTTGTCGCATCCCGGTTGCCACATGTTCCTTATCCTTAACCAAATCCTTAATGAGACGCATGTAGGTTGAATAACCAACAATAATATCACAAGCTTCAATCGCTTCCAAAGCTTCTAAGGAGAACAATTCCTTTTTCCCTGGTCCCAATCCAATAATATATAACATCTTATTCTCCTTTTCTAAAATGACTTCGCAAGGGCAAAAGTTGCCCCTTTCCAAGAAAATCGCTCCGACAATACTTGACCCCGACTCGCCAAATCCGCAGCTGCCAACGCCACACTTCCAACTCCTACTTGTTTTTTTACAAATTCAGATTGAGGATATTTATCAGCCACCTCTAACAACTCATCTTTGCTATAGGTTACAAAAGGAATCCCCAAATCCTTAGCTAATTCAATGATAGCCCTTTCATTCTTTTTAACATCAATACTCGCTAACAAAGCAATTTGACTTTTTTTTATATTTTGTTTTTGACAAAAAAGCAAGAAACCTTCCTCAAAATCTTCATAGGCAAGACCCTTACGAGCTCCTACTCCCAACAGATAGGGTTTAGGCTGAATCTGGGCTAAATGGGGAGCTGACTTAAGCTCACGCTCCTGGCCCAGATAAATTACAAAATCACCAGCCTGCAGATGTTCTTCCAGTTGCCCTTCCTCAATCAAGGTCAAACCTCGCAAATCGTCCAACCATTCTTCTTCCTGATAAAGATAAACTGGTTGACCAGCTGCAAGAGCAGCATTAAACTCCTTCACCAAAGGTCTTAAATCATCACGCCAACCATTGACAGACTGGGCTAAGCTATCTAAGGCTTGTACCCCTTGAGTATCCGTTGCTGTTGTGATAACCGGACAGGCTCCCAGCTCTTGTGCCACTTGAAGACAAAGTTGATTCGCTCCTCCTAGATGTCCACTGAGTAGACTAATCACATGTCTCCCCTTCTCATCCAACACTAAAACTGCTGGATCCGCAGCCTTATCTCGAATAACCTCTGCCAAAGAACGAATGACAATTCCGGTTGCCATAATACAAATTAAGTAATCAACTTCTTGGAAGAGAGCTGCGATATCGGCTGTAATTTTCTCTGAGAGGTTTTTACGATGAGCCGTAGCCAAGCGCGGACTCGTATAAACTGCTCCGTATCCAAACTCAATAGCAGACTCTAGTGTCTCTGCCAATTGGCAACCGGCCTCTGTAATCGCAACCAGGGCATACTTCTTCCCTCTTAATGGGATCATTCGATTCCCTCTCTATATTCATGACTAAAATGAGAATGGTAGAGCTTTGAATAATAAAACTCTTCTCCCAAAAAGTCACCCACTAAAATTAAAGCAGTTTTCCGGATTCCAGCCTCTTGCACCGCCTGAGCAATGGTTTCAAGAGTTCCAAACACTTGCTTTTCTTCCGGCCAAGTTGCTTTGTAAATGACCGCTACAGGGGTTGAAGATGGATATCCTCCTACTAACAACTCCTTCACGACTTCTTCAATCCCTTGAACAGATAAGAAAATCGCCATTGAAGTTCGATGTTCAGCAAACCGCCTCAAGGATTCCCGTTCTGGGACAGGGGTCCGCCCTGCCATTCGCGTAATAATGAGACTCTGAGAAACCTCCGGAACCGTGTATTCCGTACCAATACTAGAGGCAGCACCTAAGAAAGAAGAGACTCCAGGTGTGCAATCAAAGGCAATCCCTCTCTTTTTCATTTCCTCCGTTTGTTCTCGAATCGAACCATAAATGGAGAAATCCCCCGTTTGTAATCGAACGACATCTAGCCCTTTCTTCGTTCCTTCCTCCATCACATCCACAATCTCCATCAAATGCATTGTGGCACTATCATAGAGAGCTGCCTCGGGCTTACAATAGGACAAAAGCTCCTTATTAATTAATGAGCCTGCATAAATCACAATATCTGCTGCTGCTAATTGCTTATAACCTTTCAGAGTAATTAATTCAACATCCCCTGGACCTGCACCTACAAAATGTACCTTACTCATTCCGTTTCTTCCTTCTTTCTACAAGATATAATCAGAGTTGGGTTCTGAGGTTTAAAATAGTGTCCCTTTCCCAACCCTGTCCAACGACTAGATTGAACCGAAATCATGTCTACTTCTACAAAATCTAGATGCTCTAGATATCCTATCGCTTCCAAAGCATTCTCAAGCAGAATAAAATTCAAGACTAGGCGACCTCCCGGCAGCAAAAGTTCCTGAGACCAGCTGACTATTTCTTGAAGATTCCCCCCGGAACCACCAACAAAAATCGCATCAAAATTCCCCTCTACTGGAATCGGAGCTAACCCCTCCAATAATTGTATGTTTCGACACTGAAAATGCTGAAAATTCTGTTGACTAATATCGAGGGCAGCAGGATTTTTTTCGATTGCCGTCACTTCTAAATCTGGAAATTCCAGAGCCGCTTGGATGCTCACACTACCTGTTCCAGAACCAACATCCAGGAATCGTTTGGCTCCCTGCAATTCTAGTTTATCCAAGGTAATAGCCCGAACCTCCTCCTTAGTCATTGGTACTTTTGTTCGTAAAAAAAGCGAATCCTTCATCTATAATCACCACCACATTCATCTTATAAGGTCGATCTTCCACCTGTTCTGCGGAAGAAATACTAACTTTTTCATCCGGATAACTTAAATTTTCACCAATAACCACCGTTTTTCTTAACCCTCTCTTCACCACTTCTTGTGCAATCTGATAAGGACCAAGTTGTTGATCCGTTACCAAAAACACTTTTGGAAGTGAAAGAAGAAAATCAAAATTCGGCTGCTTAGCATGGCTGCTACTCAAATAAGCATCGTTCATCGGTAAAGCGAGTCGACTAGCTAAATACTGCATTGAACTAATCCCAGGTTCCAGTAAGACCTGCCCTGGAAAGTTCTCTGTCAACCATTTCCCCAATCCATAAACCAATGGATCCCCTGAAACCAAAAAGACAATCCGCCTCCCCTCTGGCTGTTGATGGAGGTAAGCTTTCAAATCTGCCAGTTTCTTAGGAGCAACCTGTCCCTTCTGTCGGAAATTTTGGGGAAGGGTGTCTAAGTGCCGCTGACTGCCTAAAATCAAATCTGCCTCTTGAAACCATGCCTCTTGACCTAATAGACCATAATGTAAATCACCAGGACCAATTCCTACTACTCGTATCATAACCATTCCTCAATTAACTTCTCCATAGGCTGACTAGATGCTAAATAAGTATTCGCAGAGCCAAACAAAATAACATCTATAGTGACCTGCGGATTTCGATTCCTCAATAGACGCATAGATTTTGATTGAATCTTGTCCACCAAGACTTGGTAAACTTCTTGGAATCCATATTGCTCAATCAATTGGCAGGCAGCATCTGTCGTCAGGCAGCTATCTATCTCTCTTAACAGCTCTAGGGGAGCCCCCAGTAACGCTACATTCGCAATCAGTGTCTCAATCCTAGCGTCTGCATCCTTGCTATGAGTAGAAAAAGTCCCTGAGGCAACCTTGACAAATTTACCAATATGACCAATCATCAGAATTCTCTCAAATCCAATCCGCTGTGCCTCTTTTAAAACATGTCCAATAAAATTACTCATATTTACTATTTTGTGCTTTGAAAATCCTAAAATAGTACAAGCAAAATCTTCACCATAATTTCCCGGAACTAAAATCACCGAAGTTGAGCCATTTTTAAAAAGCATGGTTAATTCGACTGTAATAGCTGCTTTCCAACTATCCTCCGACATCGGATTCACAATCCCCGTCGTCCCAAGTATTGATATACCACCTTCAATACCTAGTCGTGAATTATAGGTTAACCTTGCAGTTTCTTCTCCTTTAGGGACTGAAATCAGAATATCTGCCCCTAAATCTACCCCTAAAATTTCACGAACCTGTTTTTCTATCTGCTGACGAGGAGTCTTATTGATAGCAGCCATTCCTATTTCCAGAGCTAATCCAGGCTTGGTTACACGACCAACCCCTGTTCCCCCTTCAATCTGTATCTGGTTACAATCCTCTCTAAGCGTGACTTCAGAGTATATCAGCAATCCATGTGTAGCGTCTGCATCATCTCCACCATCTTTGCGAATAGCAGCCCGAGCCCACTTATCAGAAAATTGGGCATCTTCCACATGTAGAACCAAATCTACACCAGAAGCCGTTTTTACCTCCACTTTTTCCAGCAACTCTTGTTGTAGAATCATATGAGTAGCAGCAAGGCTTGCCGCTGTAGCACAGGTACCTGTGGTATAACCTTTTCTCAGTTTCTTCCCATTGGCATAAACATAATCTTCCATCAGTTTCACCTATTCCAACTTCATTTGCTCCAGAATTGCATTGACAATGGATGCTGCGATTCCACTTCCTCCCTTAGCTCCTAATGCGGCAATGGATGGTATCTCGCTTTCATGAAGTTGCTGTTTTGATTCAGCTGCTCCAACAAACCCAACAGGGACTCCAATAACAGCTTCTGGATGTAGGCGACCTTCTTCAACCATATCTAACACTTTAAATATTGAGGTTGGAGCATTGCCAAAAACAAAAATTTTAGGCCCTTCAATCTTAGCTGCGTGCTCTACTGCGGCCATTGAACGGGTAATCTTTTTTTGCTTGGCCTCTTCGAATATTTCCGGTCGGTTAACCAAGCACTCATAACGTACTCCCCAGCTATCCAAAGCTTCCGTGTCTAGTCCAGCCAATACCATAGTTGTATCCGAAAAGAGATAGCCTCCCTGACGTATAACAGATTGAATCGCTTCAAGAACTTGTTTGCTAAACACCAAATTATTCGCGTAATCTTGATCCGCAGAAGTAGTAATAACTCTGGAAACAATAGCTGCATGACTAGGATCCATTGCCTTGGTCAATGCATCCGTATCAATTGCACCAAGATTTAATTGCTGATATTTATAGTCTCCAGATGCCTCTGTATCCACAGAAGATTCTTTATCCGGTGTCGCATAACGTTTATAATCTTGCGTCTCAACCAGCTGTAGTTGATAGAGCACCGCGTTAATAGTTGAAACCACAATTGTAGAGCCTCCCTTAGCCCCACGACTCCTTAACCAAGGAAAGGTGCTCTCAGT
Source organism: Streptococcus sp. WM07 (assembly GCF_004570525.1). Lineage (GTDB taxonomy): Bacteria > Bacillota > Bacilli > Lactobacillales > Streptococcaceae > Streptococcus. The sequence continues at coordinate 30,252 of NZ_SPPZ01000007.1, forward strand.
TAACAATTCCTTATCCATCCGTGCTCTGGAGTAACCTGTCGTTAAAGCCAGTACAGCCTGAATAGACGTTTTCTTTTTCTCTAAATGAGGTAATAGTACTTCTAGAACTCCTGACGCTGTTCCCAAAGCCAAGAGAGTCGGTCTCTCATCCGAGAACGACAGAATCTTTGTAACTAACCGTTCCTCCTCATCACTCCGTAGTTCTCGACCAATAACCTCATGCTCCAATAGATTTTCATAGGATACCTCTAACTGATCTAAAACCCTTTTGTTTATCCCATTTAGAGATAAGGGAGAATCCGTTATGATTTTTCCTTTATTTTGAAAAATAAACATCAACTTCTCCAAGATATCCGAAGAGAATTCCAAATTAAAAAGATAGTCGAAATCTCCAGAAGTATGGATAGCCCGCTTAATAATGGACTCCTCCATCTCATTGTGAAACTGATAACCCGGATAGTCACGGTCAATCTGTTCTTGAATTAATCGAAAACTCTTTGCTTCGATAGACGATGGATTCTTAATATAAGTCATAGAACCTCCTAAAAATCAAAGAAAAAACGAAGGAGCAAATAGGATATAAAAAATATACATACTGTTAGATAGAGTAAGTGAACGGTGGCAGGGATATCCTTCGCTCGAGCAGGACGCCTATCCTCACCAATACTGGGCTTTTCAACCCATTGACCATGATAAATGTGGGGTCCTCCTAATTTAATTCCCAAGGCCCCCGCCACAACAGCTTCCGAAAAGGCACTATTTGGACTCGCATGCTGATAACGATCCCGCCAACCAATTTTCCAAGCAGATTGCCAATCAAGATTTGTAAGACAGGTTCCTAGTAACATACATATCCACGTTAAACGTGCCGGAATCAGATTTAACAAATCATCCATTTTAGCAGATACAAAACCGATTTCCCGATATTTTTCAGTCTTATATCCCACCATCGAATCCAGGGTATTCACAGCCTTGTATCCAATTGCCCAAATGGGACCTCCTAGAATTAGAAAAAATAAGGGACCAATAACACCGTCACTTGTGTTTTCTGCAACTGTTTCAACAGTCGCTTTCACGATTTCATCAGAAGTTAATTCAGATGTATCCCGCCCCACAATCATTCCAACCTGTTGACGAGCCTCTTGCAGCGTTCCTTCCAATAACGTGCTATATACTTTTTGAGCTTCTAATGCAAGACTTTTAGTTGCCAAACAAGTATAGGCTAGGTACATCCACACTATTGAAAAGACATAGACGGATAAAGATTTAGCAATTTCTAAAATCAACCATGTCAAAAAGACACTCAAACCAACGGTACTAATCCATAGGAAAAATCCAAATATGTACCCGGATACTGGAATCCGATGCCGCAAACTGTTAAACCATGTGATATAATTTCCCATACATTTCACTGGATGGGGCCAATCATAAGGATCCCCAAGTAGCCAATCTAGAACAAGGGCTCCCAAAATGAGCCAATCAGTTTGAAGCATGAACCTCACCAATCCAATCTAACCATAAATCCACCATTTCTGGTTGTTGATAAAAATGAAGGTGGAGATAAGAGGCAAAAGTATGACCTTTTTGATAGCCCCCTGACCAAGCAGCAACCTGTTGACCATCACGATATTTTTCCAGATTCAGCACCGTTGGCTCATTCGTTTCAAAAGTAGAATGATGAAACTCATGCCCTTTTAATAAGGTTCCTACTGGACCAAATAAACTGCTCTCTAGGGTTTTAGCCTGACAATACCCAAAACGCTGAAGTCTTTGAGTCATCCTACTGCTTCCATCGAAGATACCGACCATCTCAAACTTCCGACCATCTTTCTCCAAATCCTTACCAAGGTACATCAAGCCTCCACATTCTCCATAAATCGGAATTCCTTGAACATGTGCACGAAAAACAGACTTACGAAAAGAGTGATTGGCTTCTAACTCCTCTGCAAATATTTCTGGAAAACCACCGCCAAAATAATAAGCATCCGCAGGCGGTAACTCTTTGTCTGCTAGAGGACTAAATGGAATTAAGGTAACTCCCTTCTCCCTCAATAATTCCAGATTATCCTCATAATAAAAATGGAAAGCTGAATCTAATGCATAACCAATACGTAGAGCAGGCTTCTCAGTTGACGGAAGAGAAAAACTGGTCTTCGTCAATGGACGCTCTATTACATCAAGCAGGCGATTCAGATCTACAGTCTTTTCAATCTCTTGACCAAAATAGGCTAACTGTTGATCGATGGCATCCAATTCCAAATCAGGAATTAGACCCAAATGCCTGGATGGCAAGACTAGCTCCTGATTTTTAGTCAAATACCCTAAAACAGGTATCTCCGTATAACGTTCAATGGCGCCTTTTATCAACTCAAAATGCATCTGAGAGCCAACTCGATTCACAATAACACCAACCAAGTCGAGATCAGAATCAAACGTAGAAAATCCATGAACGAGGGCTGCCGCTGAAGTAGAGGTAGCCTTCCCATCAATGACCAATACAACTGGTAATTTTAGGATTTTAGCAATACTGGCCGAGGAAGCAAAATCTTTATCAGTTCCCAAGCCATCAAACAGCCCCATTACTCCCTCAACCAAAGCCACGTCAACACCATCTAGTTGTTTCTGATAGAGGTACGACAGGCGTGTCGGATCATCAATCATGAACTGATCTAAATTCCGAGAAACTCTCTGACAAATCCGACTATGGTAAGCGCTATCAATATAATCTGGTCCCACTTTATAAGGTTGTACAGTGTAGCCCTGATTCTTTAAAGCCTGAAGTAATCCAAGGGTCACAGTCGTTTTTCCAACTCCACTAGATGGAGCAGCTATCATAACCTGTTTCATATCCCCTCCTAAAAAAATAAGCCACAAGAAATACTGTTTCTTGTAGCTTCGTTGCTCATTCAATTACTGCACGCCATTGTGCTTTCTATATCAAACTATACTATATTAAATAAGATTTGTCAATAAATTTTGAAAACGGATTCATTTCATTAATCAAAATTCCCAATCACTGTGATCAAATAATCATTAAATCACTTTCACTCCAACTTTCATTACTTCAAGAATTCTAGCTCCCTTTCAAAAATGTTTTCGAAAAAAGGTTACGACAAAAAGCCAACAGAATTTGTTAGCTTTTGACTTTTTTAAAATAGGTAGCGGGTAGTGATGATATTTTTAACAAGGGATTGAAGATTTACCAGGGTGCGTTCAGTTTCCATAGCCTGCTGTAGAGAAACGACTTCCTTTTGAATAGAAAAGGTTGCAAGGAAAGCCTCCTCAAATCCCTGAACTTCGTCCACACTTCCGCTTAAAGCGATAACAGGGACACCAGCTTTTTTTGCCATTCGTGCGACTCCAATCGGAACCTTCCCGTTCAAAGTCTGCTGATCCAAACGGCCTTCTCCTGTGAAAATCAAATCCGCTCCCTGGATGGCTTGAGCTAAGCCTAATTTTTCAGCAATAAAAGGGTAACCAGCCTCCAATTCTCCACCTAGGAGTGCCAAAGCACCTCCAAGACCACCTGCTGCTCCTGTTCCTGGAATCTTCTGAAGATCTATTCCCGTTTCCTGTTTCATCTGTTTGACAAACGCTTGAGCCACTAAATCCATAGCTTTTACTTGCTCCGGACTGGCACCTTTTTGGGGACCAAAGACCACCGCATACCCTTGAGAGCCAGCATAAGGATTAGAGACATCCGTTAACCCCCGTAAACGAATCTGGCTGAGATGACTACGCTCCTCATCCGTTAACGCATTCAGTAAACCACGGCCTCCATCCGAACTGCCACTCCCACCAAGAGTCAAGACCAACTCCTGACACCCCCGTGACAAAGCATCCCGCAATAGAACGGCTAGCCCCATACTTGTCGCACGTTCCACCGTTTCTGATGATGGAGTCATTTTATCAATTCCAATAACACGCGCCGACTCCACATACGCTGTTTGACCACTAATAAAGTAAGAAGCCACAATCGGTCGTTCCAATAAATCGACCGTCTCAACATCCACCCAAAAACCATCTAACCTCTGAGCCAGAGCATCCAAGGTTCCCTCTCCCCCATCCGCGATGGGAATTGTCATCACTTCTGCATCTGGTAACATTTCTAAAATCCCAGCCTTGGCAGCTTGGTTCAACTGATTCGACGTTGCAGATCCTTTAAAGGAATCAATGGCTACTAAAAATTTCATAGACAGACCTCCTCTCAAATCTCATTATACGCTTTTTTAAATAGATAAGGATTAGGTTCAATACCTAAGAAGCAAATTTCCTTCTCACTTCTTCTTTGATTTCATTTCCTAATATAAAAGTAGGGTTGAGATGAGGTTTTAACCCGTTGTCAAATAAATAATTATCTTAAATTTAAAAGCCAAATAGGCAGCAGACACTAGAATAAACTAGAGCATCATAAAAAAAACAGAAGCTAGGCCGAATATCATCATAAAGGTTGTACCTAGCTTCTTTTAAATTATTTTCGAATATTCAAATCTTCTAATTGTTCTAGGATTTCTTCCTCGCTAGCACCTACTTGTAAAAGAGCAGCCGCTGTGTAAGTCCCTTCAACAACTGGAACTGACTGAATCTGCACATCTTTGCTGGTCATTTCTGCCGCAAGTTCTAAGTTCATCCGAGCAGACCCCAAGTCATAGAATGCTAAGAGTCTTTGGGCTGGGTTTTGCTCAATTGCTTCGAAAACAGTTTCAAAGCTGGTTCCAATTTCTCCGTCAAGGGTCCCGCCAACATAGGTGAAGGGGATATCCGAAGTGACTTGAGAAATCAGTTCAGCCAAACCATTCGCAAGTTTACTTGAATGTGAAACCAGTAGAATTCCTAAGTTGGCCATTAAAGCACCTCCGCCTCAAGCATCGCTTCAAATAACAAACCTGATGAATAGGAACCTGGATCCACATGGCCCACAGATCGCTCCCCAACATACGAAGCCCGTCCTTTTTTAGCCTGTAAATCTTTAGTTGCTGCTACATAGTCTGTGATTTTTTGAGCTGTTAAAGTGTTCTCTTGTAGGTCTATTAAGACTGGAATCCAAACATCAAGCATGGTCTTATCCCCTAGCTGAGCCTGACCTCTTTTTTGGATATTAGCCAAAGCAGCTTCTAACGCTCCTCCGAGATCATCACTATCAATTTTCTGACTTAATCCTAGAAAGGCAGATCCATAGAGAGGTCCTGAAGCTCCTCCAACTTTTGACAACAGTTGCATTGCAACCATCTTAAAGAGAGCACCCGCTGATTCAAAGTCCTGCGTTTCCAATTCATCAACTACTGACTGCATACCTCTAGACATATTTCCTCCGTGATCTCCATCCCCAATAGGGGTATCTAAATCACTGAGTAAGGCTTGTTTGTCTTGTATTTTTTCATTAAACAAGAGCATCCATTTTTTTGCATCTGCCGTCTGCATAGTCTCCTCCTTACCAAGCAATCGTTTCTACTGGACTCATTAAAGCCTCTAGTTCTTCTTCCTGCTCTATACGCATAAGGGTCAACGATAGACCCGCCATGTCCAAGGAAGTCATATAATTTCCTAGTTTACGGAAGGATACACGGACTCCTTTAGCTTCCAAAAGTTTCATAACATCCTGAGCAAAAATATACTGTTCCATTAAAGGAGTGGATCCTAAACCATTAATCAACAAGGCAAATTCTTGACCTACTTCTGCTTGGAAGTCTTCCAACAACTTATCGACCAATTCTTGAGCCAGATTCGCTGATGGTTTCAACCGCTCCTTACGATAACCAGGTTCTCCATGAATCCCGACCCCGTATTCAAACTCATCATCCTCTAATACAAACCCTGGCTTGCCAACTTCCGGTAGAGTCGCTCCCGATAAAGCTAGACCAATGGTTTTGATCTGAGGAACAATACGATCCGCTAACTCTTTAATAGCTGTCAAACTCTGGCCTTGACGAGCTGCATGGCCCAAAATCTTGTGAACCAAAATTGTCCCTGCTACACCCCTGCGCCCTTGCGTGTACAAACTATTTTCGACAGCGATATCATCATCCACTACCACACTGGCAACCTGAATTCCCTCCAGCTCTGCTAACTCCTGAGCTATTTCGAAATTCATAATATCTCCAGAATAGTTTTTAATAACCATAAAGACCCCAGCTCCTTCATCAGCAGCTTTGATAGCTTCTAAAATTTGGTCTGGAGTTGGCGATGTAAAGACAGCACCACAAACCGCAGCTGATAACATTCCTTGACCAACAAAACCAGCATGCGAAGGCTCATGACCAGATCCGCCTCCCGAAATTAGACCAACACATCCTGTTTTTTCCGAGTTTCTCACTAAAACTTGAAAATCCTCATGTCGATGTAAAATCTCTGGATGGATTGCTACCAAGCCTTGAATCATCTCTTCTACTACTGCCCGTGGGTCATTGATAATTTTTTTCATCAGCTATCAGCCTCCTTTACTTTCTTCATTTATTATAATAAACTTCCTGCGAAACGTTTATAGCCTTTCAAAATTGATAATACCAGCAATCAAGTTCATTCTTAAACCAAATCGTTTCTTACGATTGCGGTAAGTTGTTGAAAAGATGTTAAACACTTTGAACTTTGCAAAAATATTCTCAACCTTAATTC
>NZ_SPPZ01000080.1 GCF_004570525.1 Streptococcus sp. WM07
TGTAATACGGCTTGGATGAATGAATTTTTACGACAACTGTCAGAAGCTTACCCTAACGACTATATTATTTTGGTGATGGATAATGCGGTTTGGCATAAATCACAGACATTGGATATTCCTAGCAATATTGAATTTACATTTATTCCACCTTATACACCAGAGATGAATCCGATTGAACAAGTTTGGGCAGAGATTCGGAAATTAGGATTTAAGAACAAAGCATTTAAATCATTGAATGACGTCATTGATCAGTTGCAAGAAGTTATCCAAAGCTTATCAACTACTCGCTTACGATCGATTGTCCATAGAGAATGGATATCTGCTAATTTTGATTCTGAATGAGTATTACTCAAATAAATATTTTCCAATACGATTTCCCATCTAACAAGAACTCTGACGAGATAAAAAATTATTTGAGTCAGATAAAGTAAAAAGCCTGCTATTACAGGCTTTTTCAATATAGATTCATCCACCCTGAGAGAATCGAACTCCCATCTCAAGAACCGGAATCTTACGTGATATCCATTACACTAAGGGTGGCAACTCATTAAGTATATCAAAAACGATAAAGGATGGCAAGAAATTTTTTCTACAATTCATAATCACAATTCATAATCGCCCATATCTACACAGATATTGGGGAATCAAAAAATAGGGCAGCGTCCAAACGTTACCCTATCAAAAACTATTCCCCATTTCTAGTTACTGGCATGCTATTTCAGGATTAGACATTATACAGCATACATATAGAATGTTGCTTTGAATTTATAGCTAAACAAGCATTCTTATATCCATTCACTGAATGACCAGCCATAAGCACTAGTTCTATTTTCCAAACGAACTTCTAGTTCTGATTCGCAGGCAAAAGAATCTCTCGAATAGCCTGACCGACTCCATTTTCTGCATGAGTTCCAGTTTGGAATTTAGCAACTTTTTTCACAGCTTCATTCGCATTGCCCATAGCTACAGACCAACCCGCATAAGCTAACATTTCCAAATCATTATTTGCATCGCCAATTGCCATTACCTCAGCACTGGTAAATCCTAAATCCTGCACTAAATAGGAGAGACCTATTGCTTTATTCGTTCCTTTTGGTAAACACTCATAAATATAATCTTGAGATCTTACTACTTCAAAGTGCTCTGCCAATTTCGATCCATAATCCGCTTCAAATTGATCGAGTGCTTCTTTTTCATCTAGGTACATAGCTTGAAAAATCTTTTCCTGACTCGTTAACAGATTCTCTAGCTCGACACGCTTAGGTTCAGCAAAAACCAAACCAGCATCCATCGTTACCAAGTCCCCAGCATCTTCCCCGACTACTAGATAATCACGCTCATCAAACACCGTCAATTGAGCTGTTGATTCTTGTGAGATACTATCCAACAACAGCAATTCTTCCTCTGACAAACCAGACCAAGAATGAATCGATAAATCCTTTGTCCGATAAATCGTCGCACCATTGTTAATGATAATATAGGCGTCTTTTCCAATCCAATCTAGCACTTGTAGATAAGGAAGAACTCCAGACAAAGGGCGCCCTGTACAGATTACCGGTACAACACCAGATTTTATAGCTGTTTCCAAGTCCGTAAGCGTCTCTTGCTTCAACTTCTTATTTTCGTCTAGCAAAGTTCCATCCATATCAACCGCAAGCAATTTTATCATCTGTATCTCCTTTAACGTATCAGCACCAGAAAACGGGTCCCTCAATTTTCATTTTCTTCATTATACCAAAATAGTGCCGAAACTGTAGCCATCTTAAAAAACTAGCTCTCTCCTAGCTCGATGACTAGAGGCTCCAGTCCAAATTAGGTCCAACTGGTATAATCCCTGTTGGATTAATCGTTTTGTGGCTTCCATAATAATGTTCTTTAATCTGGCTAAAATCAACGGTTTCTGAAATTCCTTGATAATGATACAGTCGCTTAGTATAATTCCAAAGATTCGGATAATCCACCAATGCTTTGAGATTACATTTAAAATGACCAAAATAAACAGCATCAAAACGGACTAATGTTGTGAATAATCGAATATCTGCTTCTGTCAAACGATTCCCAACCAAATAATCTTGATTTTCCAAGTGAACTTCCAATTTGTCTAAAGCCTCAAAAACATTGGCCACTTCTTCCTCGTAAACCTTTTGATTAGTTGAAAAACCAGCTTTATACACTCCATTGTTAATATTAGGATAGACAAAATCGTTCATCTCATCAATGGCTTCTTGTAATTCTTGTGGATAATAATCTTCCTGATTTCCAGTCACGTCATTAAAGGCTGAATTAAACATCCGTATAATCTCGGATGATTCATTACTAACAATTGTCCTAGTTTTCTTATCCCACAAAACAGGTACCGTTACTCGGCCTGTATAGTGAGCATCTGCTTCTAGATAGACTTGGTAAAGATAGTCACTATGCAAAATACTATCTTCAATCACACCTGAACCTTCTGCGAAAGTCCAGCCGTTTTCCAACATAAAAGGATTCACAACAGACAGCGAGATATGCTCTTCTAACCCTTTCAATTTTCGCATCACCAAGGTTCGACTCGCCCAAGGACAGGCAAGGGACACATAGAGATGGTAACGACCTGACTCTGCTTTAAAACCTCCCTCACCAGTCGGACCAGGTTGACCATCGGGTGTTATCCAATTCCGAAACTGCGTAACGGTTCTCACAAATTTACCACCCGTGGATTTGGTATCATACCATTGGTCCACCCATTTTCCATCTACTAAAAGCCCCATCGCCTCTTCTCCTTTTTATTAATAATTAGTAATAGTATAACAAAGATAAAAAATCCTCAAGTTATCTGCTTTTTCCTTTACTTTTCGAAAAAAAACTGATAAGATATTCCCTGTGTGTGATGGACACGCAAAAATAAACGGCTAATCCGCTGCTACCTTTGCGTATATGATTAGCAAGATAGGAGAAAAAATGAATCCATTAATTCAAAGCCTGACTGAAGGTCAACTACGTACTGATATCCCTGAGTTCCGCCCTGGTGACACTGTTCGCGTTCACGCAAAAGTTGTCGAAGGAAACCGCGAACGTATTCAGCTTTTCGAAGGAGTTGTTATCGCTCGTAAAGGTCAAGGAATCTCTGAAAACTACACTGTTCGTAAAATCTCTAACGGTGTTGGTGTTGAGCGTATCTTCCCACTTCACACTCCACGTGTTGAAAAAATCGAAGTTGTACGTTACGGTAAAGTACGTCGTGCGAAATTGTACTACCTACGTGCCCTACAAGGAAAAGCTGCACGTATCAAAGAAATCCGTCGTTAAGAGGATTACAAAAGGAGCCTCGGCTCCTTTTCTTTTGTTCCCTTAGTTAAATGGATATAACAACTCCCTCCTAAGGAGTAATTACAGGTTCGATTCCTGTAGGGAACATTATAGGGAACCATAGAATACACTGTGCTTGAACCCCCTTTAAAAAAGTTGGACAAATCATTATTAAAAGAGGCTGAGCAAAAAGGCTTCGAAGTAGAAAACAGCTTAGAATCACGTCATTAGAAACGTTAACTCCAAGCTGTTTTTATCTATTCAACATTTAAGCGAAGCGAAAAATTATTGGTTGCAGCTAGACCTCTTTTAATTTTTCCTTCATTTACTATTGCTAACATCTCGAATGGCTTATCTCAATTCATCTATACTGTCTATTCTTTAGTTCCCGTTTGTTAACCAACTTGTATTAAAATGTATCACCACTTCCGTCTCTACGTACTCATCATTTTAGTTGACAACTTGTAAACATCTATAATAGAATGAAAAACAATAGGACGAAAATAGAGAAAATAAAATCGACAATATCAAATGGAAAGACAACACACCCTCCCCCTAAAATACAGGAAATTGAAGAAAAGTCATTTTCTTCGGAAGCTCCACTAAAAACTAATGTTTAGAGAACATCAAATTTCTTCGACTCTCCCAAAAATCACAGATACCTCAGGTCAACTCAAACACTAAGCTGATGCTCGCGTTTGAGTTGACCTGAGGTATCTGTACCGAACTAATTGAAATTAGAGAAATCGGAGATTTCCGACTAATAAAGGCAATTTTTTAAAAATAATACAAGTTGATCGACTTGAAAGTTTGAGTCCCAATTACACGTATATCTACTTTAGCAAAGACGAGTTCATCAAAATTATTGGTGTTGTAAGCTATATTTATAGAAAATAAGGAAATCATTACTATGGATCTATTCGCAAATATCCAAAAATATCTTCAGCAAAGAGGCTTACAAGAGCTGCCTCCAGAAGCTCAGGGCTTAGTTCAAAATATCATATACGAACTTATGGAAAAAGGATTGGTGAAAACAGACCAAACCTTTTCTTTGGAAACTAAAAACGAAGATTTTGCAAGAATATCATATCTCTCTGCAATAATCGAACAAAATTGGATTCTCATACAACAAAATCAACGTATTGCGGATAAATTAGATAAACTTATTGACTTATCTATGAGTCCTCAAGAGAAAATCGAAGAACAAACAAATATAGTAGCCAATTTACGTAAACAACTTAATAACCCCAAATTAAGCAGCACCAATAAAGACATACTTAACCAACAGATTTCAGAGGGAAATAAAAAACTCAATCAATTAAAAAAACAGCTTAGAAAAAATACATAGTTTTCTACTATATTTTTATTATTTCTATAAAGAAAAAGTAGCCAAGCTCAAGCTCCGGCTACTTTTTCTTTATTCTATTCTTCATTTTCTAATCGTTCTAACGTAAGCGCCCAATAACAAGGTATCTTTAACCGAACTAGAAATCTAGCTATACTAATCTTATAAATCATCAGGATGGAGATTGGTATGGTAGATTCTCGCTCGTTCACTAGGATAAATTTATGCGATTTAGGTCGGGTTCATTTGATAACTGGTAAAACAGATATGAGGCAAGGAATTGATTCCTTGGCTTACTTAGTGAAACAGGAATTTGAATTGGACCCTTTCTCAGGTCAAGTCTTTCTTTTCTGTGGTGGAAGAAAAGATCGCTTCAAAGCCCTTTATTGGGATGGACAGGGCTTCTGGTTACTGTACAAGAGGTTTGAGAATGGAAAACTCAACTGGCCTTCGAATGAGCGAG
>NZ_SPPZ01000081.1 GCF_004570525.1 Streptococcus sp. WM07
ATCACATAAATTTATCCTAGTGAACGAGCGAGAATCTACCATATCAATCTCCATCCTGATGATTTATAAGATTAGTATAGCTAGATTTCTAGTTCGGTTAAAGATACCTTGTTATTGGGCGCTTACTATAAAAGGTCTCCAAAGTCAGAGGTTTCGCTCAAGACTTTGGAGACTTTTTGGTTATCTATAATTGTCCTGTATCAATTTTGACGATGGTAAATAAGCCTCTAGAACCTCCATTTTTTCGAGAATCTCCTCGTTAGGTAAATGTTATAGAATTGAAAAATAGTACTGATTACCCTTCGATATAAGATTTTAACTCTTGAGCTCTGAGACCTGCGTTGAGGGCAATGAGAAGTTTGAGGCGGGCCTTAGGGGCGTTGAGTTCTTTGACAAAGTAGATGCCTTTGTTAGCTAGGTCTTGTCCGCCTCCGGGGTAGGAATAGACTGGTTCGGCGATGCCGTTAAAACAACGGGAGACCAGGGCGACAGGAATTCCAGCTTGAATGAGTTCTTCTAGTTTTTCTGCTACAAGTGGTGGGATGTTTCCAGCACCAAAAGCCTCGATAATGAGACCATCCAGTTGAGAATAATCCATCATATTGAGTAATTGCTCATCCATTCCAGTGTAAACTGGGAGGATTGGAATCAGCCCTTGAATATCTTCTAAATCAAAGCGAACTCGTTTCTGAGTTTGTTTGAAATAGAGGATTTCCTGTTTCATGATGAGGCCAAGAGGACCGTGTGTTGGGGTTTGGAAGGTGGAGACATTAGTGGTATGGGTTTTAGTGACATACTTAGCAGCATGGATTTCATCATTCATGACGACTAAAACCCCCTTATCACGTGCCTGATCATCCGCTGCCACGCGGATGGCAGCTTGGAAGTTGTAGATGCCATCGCTTCCCAATTCATTAGAGGAACGCATAGCCCCAGTAATGACTACAGGAAGTGGAGGCAAATCCATGGTATCTAAAAAGTAAGCTGTTTCTTCCAAGGTGTCTGTTCCGTGTGTGATTACTACCCCATCGACTTGATTCGCATAGTCTTTAATGGTTTTGAAGAGTTGGAGCATATGAGTAGGTGTCATTTGTGGACTGGGAAGATTGAGCAGATCAACTGAGAGTAGGTGAACATTCTCCAGTCCCGCTTGAATCTGTACCATAGGATTTTTTTCATTGGTTGAAACCCGTCCGTTCTCATCCGCCTGCATGGAAATAGTCCCTCCTGTGTGAAGGGCTAAGATTCGTTTCATAAATAACCTCATATCTTTTTTCTTTCATTTTATCATACTGAGGGCACGATTATGATAAAATAAAAAGAAGTAAATGCGCAGATAAGAGGGCTAGAATGGATATAAAAGCAGTATTTTTTGATATCGACGGGACCTTGGTAAATGATAGCCGTCAGGTGTTAAAATCAACAAAAAAAGCGATCGCATCGCTTAAAAAACAAGGAATCCTGGTAGGATTGGCGACAGGTCGAGGTCCCTTCTTTGTTCAGGAATTTATGGAGGAGCTGAACTTAGATTTTGCTGTGACCTATAATGGCCAGTATATCTTTAGTCCTGATGGTCTTCTTTATGCTCAGACTTTATCCAAAAAAGAAGTGGCGGATGTCTTGGTCTATGCTCAGGAGAATGGTAAGGAGATTGCACTGGGGCGGGAAGATGGTGTGTTAGGATCACGGATTATGTCTTTCGGCATGTCTTCCTTGACTCAAGGTCTACACCGCTTTGTTCCTCGAAAATTATCTGGCTTGGTCAGTCAGTCCTTTAATAAGATAGTCAGTCGTTTTGTACCCCAAGACTATAAGGAGTTGGAAGCTATTGCTCGTGAACCTATTTACCAAATCTTGATACTGGCTACTAGCAAAGAAGGAAGGGAAATTGCTGAGCATTTTCCCCATCTAAAGTTTACCCGCTCCAGTCCTTACGCATCTGATATCATTAGTCCTGGCATGTCCAAATTGGAAGGGATCCGACTCCTTGGAAAAGAGTTTGACTTTGACCTAGATCAAGTTATGGCCTTTGGTGATTCAGACAATGACTTTGAAATGTTATCAGGGGTTGGTTTGTCTATTGCTATGGGAAATGGTTCTAGTCGAATTAAAAAAGTTGCCCAGCACACCACCAGTTCCAACACAGAAGATGGTATCCATGAAGCTCTTTCTTACTTTGGATTTTTAGGCAACGAACCTATTTTTGTCAGTCAAGACACCAGCTTCAATAAAGTCAAGCAATTCCATGGCCTGATGGATCAGCGAACCCAAGAAGATCCCAAAGCCTGGACTTGCCAAGATGCTGGTCACCGAGCTGCTTTCACCATTGAAGAATTGGTTGAATTTGTCCATGCAGCAAGCTCCTCTAGTGCAGAGTTTGAAGAGACCGTAAACAAACTCCATCAGGCTCTTGATCAAGCCAAGGAAAAAGTTATGGCTAAAGAAGAAAATCCACAAGTGGATTTAGTCAAACAAGCGGATGCTTTGGTTGATCTTCTTTACTTCACTTATGGTCACTTTGTCTTAATGGGAGTAGATCCAGCTCCGATTTTTGACCTTGTCCACCAGGCTAACATGGGCAAAATCTTTCCAGATGGTAAAGCTCATTTTGACCCCCAAACCCATAAAATTTTGAAACCAGATGATTGGGAAGAAAACTATGCCCCAGAACCGGCTATTCAAAAAGAATTGGAACGCCAACAAAAGGCTTATAATAAACATCATTGCAAAAAAGACGTCCATTAAGGCCAATGTCATTAAGTTAGGGCGGCTGATAAAGGCTTCAATGAAACACAATTGACTGATTGGAGCAGAATCCAAGAATCAATTGTGTTTTTTTCGTTTTTTGAGTACACTGAAGATGAGGTTGTTATCCTCTCATTTTTTATTGGCATTTTTCGTATAATCATGCTACTCTATAGTTGAAGCCCCTTACATATCGAGTTGTTTTTCTCCTCTTCGTGGTCCGATGGGGACGTATCGGTGTAAGGTGTTGTTGGACATAGGCTTCTAAATCAGTGGAAGACATTTTTTGACATAGAAGTAATCGACAAGCGTAAGTCATGTCTGTAAAATTGATTTGATAGTCATATTTTCTTTGCTTGTTAGGGACAGTTATTTGAGAGCTTATGGCTTTTGAAAAATTATACATGCTTAAATGCGGGAATATTTCTTGATAAATGCCTTCCATTTTCTTTGAATGAAAATTTATCAAGTCCAAGCTATATTTAAGATCCCTAAACGAAGTTTCTATGCCCCAACGATCGGCATAGAGGCTTTTTAATTCTTTTACTGTGTAGTCTGTATTTGTCACTAAGGTTTCGTAATGCCCCTCTCCAATTTCGAGACGCACAATTCTAAATGCAAGATTGTAGTATTCCGGTGGGCTATTTCTATCCCAAGAGGTTGAAAGGTCATCAAATCTTTGATTAGAGGGGATGAATTTGAAATGCTTTCTAGCTTTGAATTGTAGAAGGGTTTCCTTAGTCTGTCTTCTTGTTCGAGATAGTTTTATAGGTATATCGTAGGTATTTGTTACGGGAAGCTCTAAACTTCTCTTCATGCTAGTCGCTCCATCTTTAATTCGAATAAGGTATTCCCCCACCCATGTTCCTGAAAATGAGCCATTATATTATAGGGGTCATAGCCCCTATCAGCTATGACTAAAGCTTTATCAAAAGGTGATCGTTCCATCATCTCAACGAGTGCTTGTCGTTCGTCACTATTTCTAGTTTTTTGTATGAGGGCATCATAATAAATCTCATGCCGAATATCATATAAAGCATTGAGATGTAGAAGATTATATCCGCTGTTTCTCTTCTGGGGTGCAAAATAGGAATCCCTGTCACTTGGAATTGTTGGAATATGAAAATCAGAACCGTCCACTGCCAATATTGGAATAGTTTGAACGGGGGTTATCTCATTCGTAAAACTATGAAACAGTTGTTCTAGTGCATCGACTTTGATATGGTATCGTCTCTGAGAAAAGGCTGAGTTTGAAACTGGAAGTCCAAGATCCAGAAGTTCTTTTGATAAACTCTTTCCCCCATTTGGAGAAATGTCCAAATCATTTTATCGAAAGTGAGTAAACGGGAATGCGAAAAGTCTCTACCAGGATCCTTTACATAGGATTCAAGGTTTAATGAAAGATCATGAACACATTTTTCTAAAGATTTAATGACACTAAGAATCATATTTACACCTCCCTTATTGCTAGTTTACTCCTTTTAGAAATAAAAAGAAAAGGCTTACCAGATTTTCGTCTAGTAAAACCTTAACTTAATGATATTGCCATTAAGGCGTCTTTTTTGAACTAAAAGAGATTTTCTTGTTCACGAACCACAAGGAAGTCGACCTTGGCATGACGAAGAATGTACTCAGATGAAGAACCAACTAAGAGACGTTCAAAGGCATTGAGACCAGTAGCCCCTACCATAATCAAATCAATCTCATGTTCATCTGGAATGTCAGTTGCTAATAATGTTTTTGGATTCCCAAACTCAAC
Source organism: Streptococcus sp. WM07 (assembly GCF_004570525.1). GTDB lineage: Bacteria > Bacillota > Bacilli > Lactobacillales > Streptococcaceae > Streptococcus. The sequence goes on from NZ_SPPZ01000081.1 coordinate 4,505, forward strand.
CACTTGATGCACATCGGTCAGACCAGCTGCATGGGCTTGTTCCTCATATTCTCCCAGCATTTTCTGAGCTTCAAGTTTTAATTGTTCATAAACTTCAGAATCGAAAGGAGTTACACTTTGAATAGCACGGGTATCCACCACGTGAACAAGGAACAGTTGAGCTTGGTTTCGTAAAGCTACATGAATGGCCTTATGTAAGGCTAACTCTGCAGATTTTGAACCATCTAAAGCAACCATGATATGTTGATAATGTTGAGTCATAAGAGTTCCCTCCTTTATATACTTCTATTGTAATCCTTTTCATCGAATAATGCAATATTATAAGGAAAGTTTATAAAAATGGAGAATGGATCGAAAGTTTTAAAATGAAGTTAGCCACCTACCTTTACTGTGAGATGAGGACTACAACTCATTCTGATAAGTCATTGATTTCATTTGATGACAGGTTTGGAGCTGTTAGGCTAATTTGCCAAGGCTAATCATAGCCTTGGTTTAGCCTAAAAAACAGCTTCAAAAGTCCCTGTTGTCAAATGAAATTCTTTTTAAG
>NZ_SPPZ01000082.1 GCF_004570525.1 Streptococcus sp. WM07
GACTTCGAACGAGAATGCGAGTAATCATCTGGAAACAGTGGAAAAAGAAGTCACGTCGCCTTTGGGGCTTACTGAAACTCGGAGTTCCTAGGTGGATAGCAGATAAGGTGTCAGGTTGGGGTGACCATTACCAACTAGTAGCACAAAAGTCAGTATTAAAGAGAGCAATATCAAAACCAGTCCTCGACAAACGAGGACTGGTCAGCTGTCTCGATTACTACTTAAAACGACATGCGTTAAAAGTTAATTGAACTGCCGTGTGCCGAACGGCACGCACGGTGGTGTGAGAGGGACTATCCATTAGTCCCTACTCGATTACTCTAGTTCACAAGTCGAACCCCTAGTTTAAATTTATCCAAGACCCGTTCTTTCAGATCTTTTGTCAAAGGTGTGATAGTAGCTTGGTGGCAGATACTTTGACCTTGGCATTCCTCCGTTACTGCGGTAATAATACCAATGATCTCACCATTGAGAAAAACAGGGGAGCCAGAATTTTCCTGTACTAGACCAAGATCCGCGGTTAAGGTACCATCTGCTTCTACACGAATAATCTTACCGGATGCTTGAGTGTAAGGTGGGCGTGTAAGACTAGAGAAGCCCATAGTCGATACAGTTTTCCCTAGTAGTTTTTGGGGTTCTAGATAGACAGCAAGCTTGAGTTCTTGTTTATCTGTAGGGAGTCCCAAGCTGGACTCGACTTGGATAAGAGCAAGGTCGTTTTTCAAATCCTCGTATCCGCTATAGGATGTGGATAGGTAGTAGGGCTTGGCAGATGACCCTGTGTGGAAAATTTCTGTTCCTTGAGCGTTATAGGTGTGGATGGTTTGCCCAGACCATAGCTGCCCCCGCTCATTGGTAAGATTATGGGCTGCAGTAAGGAAAGTACCCTTACCTAAGTAGATTCCAGTTCCCCGAGTGGTTTGCCCAGACGCCCTCTTAGCGATGAGAGCTTGTGTTAGATGAAAGGGATAGATACTTGCTTCCTGTGGGCTAACCTCTTTCCGAGCCTCTGCTAGCATGACTGTAGGTAGAAGCATGCTTCCCAGAGTAAGTAGCAGTGTGAGTAGTCGTTTCTTCATGAGCATCTCCTTTGTGGCCTTTTTCTTTTTTATTCGTTTTTTGAAAGAGGAAAACGCAAAGAAGATGGATAATGGATGTAAGAGATAGAAGTGGAGAAATAGCGGGCTCTACTGTGATGGTTTAGTTTTTTTATCTATTTTTTAATAATAGTTTAGCTGCCATTACTGCAGACTGTACTTGTGCTTTGGTTTTAAATCCTTTTTTGATTTCTTACTAAGATGGGTGCAGTAAAAGGTCCTGCAGTTACTGCCGGACCTTTTACTGTAAGAGTATTACTCCTCACACTAAATCTTGGCGGTGTAGGTGTTGAGAGGTTTTGTTTCTCATCTACTTTTATGATAATTTTGTAGAATGTTGAACATTTTTTGTAATGAAGTTAGGTATTCTTGGGTACCTGTTTTTAGTCCGTATTTAGTTGCCTTACCTTGTCCTAATTGCTCTATAAAATTTTGGCTCATCAGTTTTTTTATAGATTTATCAAAATAGTGTTTTGATAAATCTAGTTTGTCTCGAATTTCTCTTGAAGTTTGTGGCAAAATTTCCTTTGTTAATAGTTTTAAAATGGCTTTTTCAGGTTCTTCTAGTTCAGGGTGAGCATCGGCGATATCCACTTTCCAAATTTGTATTGCGGTGCTATTTTGTCCTAATTTAATATTTGGGAAGTTTAACTTATTATTTTGGGCTGTAGCAAAAATTTGAGGTCCGCCGGATCCAGCTCTTTCAGAGATACCAACTTTTCTGAATAAATTAGTAATTGTGTGATTTCGTGGTTTTGGAGTTCCCCCATTAATAAATTCTTCGATGGAGATTTTCATTTTTCCAGGATTAAAGAAACTATATATGTATTGTAGGCTTCTATTTTCACACTCTCTTCTGCAAAATAATCTGTATGTATTAGTGAATTAGCTAAGGCTTCTCGTAAAGAAATCTCTACATCTCTAATATAGTTAGTTCTTATTAAATCGTTACTAAGTTCGAATACTGTGTCAATAGTAGCTGTAAGTTTACTTAATACAGCTCTATAAAAGTTAAAAATGTTGATGTTTGGGTACCCAGGTTCACCTGGAGCTACTCGGTCTCTCCATCGATCTTTTGTGTTTATATAATTGAAATAATCTAAATGAAAGTTTTGTAGTCCTTGGGCACTAGTGATACTATTATACTTTCCAAAAAATAGTAGCCCCCCATAGGTAAGCTTGTATACAATTTTATCGGTTATTTGCCTATCTCTCTTATATGCACCAATCTCTACGAGCATTTCAAAATCAGTCATTGTTAGAAATCTATCGTCATTTTGGGTGAGTAATATCTTGTATTCACTTAAACTAGTTTCATCAAGATCTGATATATCAAATCCACTAAGTAAATCACTGTCTAAATCATCTTGAGAGTTTCTAAGCATTGCTTTTAATTCTTCTTCGGTTGCTTTTCTGTCAGTTTCAAATTCTCGAATCCAGGTCTGTTTGGGATTTTGATTTAAATATATCGGTTTTTGGCTTATTGTTGCCTCTGGAATGGTTACTTCAATTATTTTTTTATCTTGAAAATCTTTTAGTGAGACATTCTGATCCGAAATGAGGTTACGATTAACTTTTTGGGTATTATTTAGATTTGTAAAAAGTTCTGATTGTATTTTTTGAGGATTGTTAACACCCTTTATTTCTAGGTCATCTGTAATTCCAAGCAGTACTTTACCACCCTCTGTATTCGCAAAAGCTGAATAGCTTTCCCAGAAATCTTTTGGGAGAGAGTTTTTTGCTGCTTTATACTCAATATATTTCCCTTCAGGTTTTAAGTCCATTATTACTCCTTTCCCAAAATCTACTGTAACTGAAAAAAATCTACCGTATTTTTTAGTGGCTAAATGCTGATAAATAAGGTTTTGATAGGGACAATTACTATTAGATTTTGTAAAAATCTACCGTAACTGAAAAAAATCTACCGTATTTTTAGATTGTGATGGGTTATTGATACATTCTCACTTATCATCCCCTAAAAATGCAGTTTTTCTGCTTCTGCGTTGGTGAGTTTGGTGGAGATTTTCGTGAGTTCTTGGGTTTCGATAGGTAAACCTTAACCGCCTCGTGATTGAGACGGTTAAGGTTCCAGGAAGTATTATTACCCGTTGGTTGATTAACCATAAGCAAGTGAATACCTTAGACTAAAACCGTTCTCCATTTGACTTTGATGAAGTAGTAAGGAATATGTTAATAAGATTGCCTCCACTTTAAATTTTAAAGCATAAAGATTCCTACATCTTAAATCTTCAATTCCGAATTGTTCCAAACTTGAGAATACCGTTTCAATGGACTTACGCAGTCGTCCAATTCTATAATTTTCCAGTTTAGAGTAATCACTCATATTCTCCCTTAATTGAGTAATTAATTTGATTCCACACCTCAGCAAGCTCTCTTTCAATGATTTATTCACATAACCCTTATCACCATGAACAATTGAGAACGGACTAGCGATGAGTAGTTCATAAGCTGTTTGACTATCATGAACTGAAGCTGGTGTGACTACATAATTAACCGGAAAACCGTTATCTCCAACTACTACTGAAAATTTAATACCGTAGTAATGTTCTTGTTTTGTGGCGTTAAAACCTATATTGGCTGTTGATTCAAGAAGTTTTGCTCTACAATTTCTAATTGGTTTACACAAAGCACAGGGAAAACTATCAATAATACCAAATTCACAGTCGCTGATGAGAGTCTTTACAAAATAATAGCGCATCATTTGAATAGTTTGGGAAAGATTCTGGCAGATCCGGCAAAATCTAGAGCGTTCAGGAAAACATTCGGGAAAAAGGTTAGTCCGAATAGCGCGATAAATGGCATTAGCTGATTTACAACCTTGTTGTAGAGCCCAAATGTAGCTAGAAATCAAAATAACATCTGGTTGAATTTGTAAGTGGACATTCTTACGGAAACGAACTGACTTTGGAACATATTTCTCGCACAGATTAGTCACTTTCATTAAAATTTTATTGAAAACGACTTGTTTTTGAGAAGGATTCGCGAGATAATGTACTTGGCTTTGCATATCATGTCCTCAATTCGTGGTGGTTTTGAGTTTATGATACGCAAAGTTTTTTATTATTTCTACAACTAACTAGCACAACGGGTATTATTAGTTTTTAAGATTGTTTATAGCATAATCAGCTTCTTCTTGAGTAAATTTTTCACCAAATTCACTAACTAATTGTTCACGGATAGCTTCTGGAGACATATCCATCTTCTGATAAGATTCAGCTTTTTTTAATGCGTTCTTTTTGTAGTCTGCTTTCAATTTATCAACAGCATAGTCAGCCTCTTCTTGAGTGAATTTCTCACCAGCATCGCTCGCTAGCTGTTCACGAATTCCCTCTTTTGACATGTGCATATTTTTTGAGTAAGCCTCAGCTTTTTTAAGAGCATTTTTTTTGAAGTCAGCTTTAAGGTTCTCGATAGCATAGTTGGCATCCTCTTCTGAAAATTTTTCACCAAATTCACTTGTCAATTGTTCGCGAATTCCTTCTTTGGACATATGCATGGTTTTCGAATAACTTTCAGCCTTCTTTAATGCACTTTTTTCGCTTTTAGTAGCAGAATAGACTACATTATTTGTGTTAATACTCATTCAGAATCAAAATTAGCAGATATCCATTCTCTATGGACAATCGATCGTAAGCGAGTAGTTGATAAGCTTTGGATAACTTCTTGCAACTGATCAATGACGTCATTCAATGATTTAAATGCTTTGTTCTTAAATCCTAATTTCCGAATCTCTGCCCAAACTTGTTCAATCGGATTCATCTCTGGTGTATAAGGTGGAATAAATGTAAATTCAATATTGCTAGGAATATCCAATGTCTGTGATTTATGCCAAACCGCATTATCCATCACCAAAATAATATAGTCGTTAGGGTAAGCTTCTGACAGTTGTCGTAAAAATTCATTCATCCAAGCCGTATTACA
>NZ_SPPZ01000083.1 GCF_004570525.1 Streptococcus sp. WM07
ATAAAGGGGAAATCCTTTTTTGTCCAGTAAAAAGTCTCACCTAATGGGTGAAAATCAAAAACTTCCAGAAACCATGATGTATCAGCGATTCTGGAAGTTTTTTTAGTTATGTATGAATAATTTGGGTTTATGAAGCAGGAGATGAAAGTCCACCTTTGTTAGGAAATTAAGATGTTAAATAGTATACATTTTTAAAAATATATAGTTACACCAAGGGCGGAGTCTGCCTTTTTTAGGGTTATAAGGTACTGAATACATTTTTATCCCTAGAACAATTTGGTGAATAATAAAAATCATCAGAAATTCCAGTTGATTATTGGTTGTTTCTGATGATTTTTTAGGCATTTACACAGATTCTTCTGAGGTATGAATAATTTGGGCTTATAGATCTAAGACTTCAGGCTTAGCTGCAACTAATTGGCGGTAAAAGGCTGCGCGAGTTGTATAGATATAAGGTGCTAACCATAAATGACCGATTCCAAAGGTTAGGATAGTGAGTAAGGAAGGCCCAACCGAGGAAACTAAGGTCTAGAATAAAGAGGTCGAGTTTATGTCCATCCATGAGAAGCCGAGATTTAGTAATGGCTTCTGTAGGTTCAATATCTCTACCTTCTGCGATTAGATCTTCAATAATGTAGTTGGTCATGGAATAGGAATAGGCCTTTATTAAACCAGGGATTATGAAGAGTAGTGTCCAGAAGATTAAGAATAGATATTGGAGTAGACTATTTATAAGAATGGGTAAGAAACGACCTTGGCGGAAACTAGTGAAGGCAGCCGTAAAGATATTTTCTTCCTTGTGTTTGTCCAGGAGATTGAGAAAGGCAATTTGGGCACTAGCAACAAAAAAGATACTCAGGAGTCCTCCAAAACCAAAGGTGAGAAAAGCAAGAAAACTTGGTAATAGGGATAGTAGTAGGGTCAGAGTAACTGCCCAAGTCCAGTTATCAGCTAAGGCTTTCTTAGCTTGATTTTTTAAGTCTGTTCGATTCATAAAATCCTCTCAAAAATGATACAGAGGATAGTATAGCAGATTCGAAAACTTTGTCAAGTTAGGAAAAAGACCAGGCGTCAGGCCTAGTCTTTTCTTATTATGAGTTATTCAGCTGATTCGGTTTCATTTAAAATGGAAGCAATTTTGGTGTTGATGAGATCAATGGCAACCTTGTTGGTGACTCCTTCGGGAATAATCACATCTGCGTAGCGCTTAGTTGGCTCGATAAATTGGTGGTACATGGGTTTTACGACCTCAAGGTATTGCGTAATGACAGAGTCGAGGCTACGCCCACGTTCTTCGATGTCTCGTTTAATCCGTCGAATGATACGGACATCGTCATCTGTGTCCACAAAGATTTTAATATCCATGAGGTCACGAAGACGCTGATCTTCAAGTACTAGAATTCCTTCAACAATAAAGACATCTTGTGGTTCTTGGCGATAGCTATGTTTACTACGAGTGTGGGCTGTGTAGTCGTAAGTTGGAATGTCCACAGGCCGCCCGGCACGTAGTTCGCTCAATTGTTCAATCATCAAATCTGTGTCAAATGCAAAGGGATGGTCATAGTTGGTTTTGACCCGCTCCTCAGGAGTTAAATGAGATTGATCCTTATAGTAGGAGTCGTGTTCGATCATGGCAATCTTAGCATTTGGGAAATTGGACAAGATTGCTCGAGATACGCTGGTTTTTCCTCCACCAGATCCACCTGTTACACCGATAATGATTGGTTTTTTATGCATGAAATGATCCTCTCTATTTTTCCTATTCATTGTACACTATTTTTAGAGCTATGTCAGTAGGCTAGTCCATGTTATAATGGAGTGAGGTGAAAAAAATGATTACATTTGGAATTTTAGCAACTAGTCCAATCGCCCACGAATGGATGAAAGCTGTGACAGCAGCAGGGGGATATCGACTTGGTGCGGTTTACTCTCGAAGTCTTGAGAAAGCTCAAGCATTTGCGGACCAATATGGTTCTGAAATAGAAACGTACGATTCTTTGGAATCCTTCCTTATGGATTCAAGTCTGGATTTGATTTACATCGCTTCTCCCAACGGCCTTCACTTTCAACATAGTCGTTTGGCTCTTGAAGCGGGTAAACATGTAGTAGTAGAAAAGCCGGCAGTTTTACGTCCATCCGAGTGGACAATAGTATATTCCTTGGCCAAGAAAAAGAAGGTTATGCTCTTTGAAGCAGCACGGAATGTGCATGAAAAGGCTGTAGCTCTTGTTTCTGATTTTTTGAAAGATAAGGAAATCTTGGGGGCTAATCTGCGTTATGGAAAATATTCTTCGAAAATGCCAGCTCTTTTAGCGGGTGAGTTACCGAATGTCTTTTCTGCAAAATTTGGTGGTGGTGCTCTGATGGATTTGGGAATCTATCCTTTGTATGTGGCTCACTACTGGTTTGGGAAACCAGCTCAGGTTTCGTATCAAGCTCAAAAATGGGATTGGGATGTTGATTTGGCCGGACAGGCAAACTTACTGTATCCAGGTAGTTTGGTGACTCTTCAAACGGCAAAAAATTACACAACTTATCTCTCAAGTGAGATCTATACTAGTCAAGGAACCTTGATAGTAGATTCAGTGGAGGAAATCAAGTCTGCTCGCTTTAGAGACTTGACTGGAGGAGAAGAAGTTCTTCCAGTCCAAGTTGCTAGTCATCAGATGGAAGAAGAGGCGGCAGCATTTGCACAGATGATTGAGAGAGAAGATTGGCTTAGCTGGGAAAAGTGGACACAGCTGGCACTAGATGTCCATGAAACCATGTGGAAACTACGCCAGGATGCAGCTATTGTATTTGAAGGAGACCAAGATGTTGAATAATTTCCCACAAATTTGGCAGGAACGCTGGCAGACTCAGGGATTTGAAGAAGCTACGCCAATTCAGGAAGTTTTATGGGAGCCCATTCAAGCTGGGGAGTCTCTATTAGGAATTAGCCCGACAGGAACAGGGAAAACGCTAGCTTATTTGTTGCCTCTTTTACTAAAGGTACGCAAAGGGCAAGGTCAGCAGGTACTTATTTTAGCTCCTAATAGTGAGTTGGCAGGTCAAATTTATGAAGTGACACAGGCTTGGACACAGGACTTGGGGCTTAAGACCCAACTCTTTCTATCTGGTTCTAGTCAAAAACGGCAAATCGAACGTTTGAAGAAAGGACCTGAAGTTTTGATTGGAACTCCTGGACGGGTTTTAGAATTGGTTAAACTCAAAAAAATCAAATTGTTAGCGATTGATACCATTGTCTTGGATGAATTTGACCAGTTACTGAGCACCTCACAATTGCCATTTGTAGATCGTCTATTAACCTATGTTCCTAAGACCCATACACATATCTATATGAGTGCGACTCGGGGAATTCCAATGGATCAGTTACAGGAAGGTACTCGCTTGATCACACTAGGTCAAGAAGAGGAAGCTAACCATCTACAGCACTTCTATATGCGAGTGTCTCAACGTGATAAGGTAGCAACTCTTCGGAAACTTTTAGCAGTTGATGATTTTCGTGCTTTGGTCTTTTTCAATAGCCTCTCTGATGTGGGCAATGCAGAGGAGAAATTACAGTACCATCATTTGCCAGCTTATTCTTTGGCTAGTGATATTAATGTACAAATGCGCAAACAAATTTTGGATCGCTTTAAAGATGGTTCTATCTCCCTCCTTCTAGCCACTGATTTAGTAGCAAGAGGGATTGATATTCAAGGGCTAGACTGTGTGATTCAGGCGGATTTGGCACGAGATAAAGATACCTATACCCATCGAGCAGGACGGACAGGGCGCATGGGACGACCGGGTTATGTGATTACCTTTGTCAGCCATCCTCAGGAACTGAAACAGCTGAAAAAATATGCCAAGGTTTCTGAAATTCAATTAAAAAATCAAGAGTTATTTTTAATAGATGAAGATTAAAAGGGGCTGGGCAAAAACTAGCCAATAATTGAAAAATCACAGAGAATTTGTATTTGGTTTTCGCCAAAAGATACAAATTTGTCTGTGATTTTTCTTTGTCTTTTTCATATTGGACTAACCTTTTAGTCAATTTTGTAAGATTCATGCTCATTAAGAGGAGCCCTAACTCTGTTTCCACGTTTTGATTTCCTCGAACATGAACTCGGCGTACGCCAAAAACACCCTTCATCCTACCAAATATAGGTTCGA
>NZ_SPPZ01000084.1 GCF_004570525.1 Streptococcus sp. WM07
TTAGCCTTGGCAAATTAGCCTAACAGCTCCAAACCTGTCATCAAATGAAATCAATGACTTATCAGAATGGGTTGTAGTCCTCATCTCACAGTAAAGGTAGGTGGCTAACTTCATTTTAAAACTTTCGATTTTCTAATAATGCTTGAGGTTGAGGCTTTTGTCTCAGCCTTTTTGGTTATTTATATTGAAAAAACTGAAAAGGTAGTATAAAATAAATGAGGATATAGTAAAAAATAAAGGAAATAAGTGAATGAAACATGGATCGCAGCAATGCTTCTCTATTCGGAAATATTCCTTTGGAGCAGCCTCTGTTCTTATTGCTAACCTTGTATTCATGGGAGGGCAAGTGCAGGCGGATAGTTTACAAGAAGCTTCGGTAGTATCAGAAGTAACTAGTCAAGAAATTTCAAGAAGTGGTTCTGGCGAGCAGGATCCTCTCAGTTCATCTAGTAAAGGGAATATTGAGGTTCAAGCGGAAGTAGCAACGACTGTTGTAAGTGAAGAGATTTCGATTAAAGAGACAGAGACAGTGGAACCAAGTTCAGTAGTAAAGGAAGAGGTATCCACAAAGCCTAAATTACGAACAACGTTTCAGCCAAAGTCCGTGGAGGTAAAACCGCAGCTTGAATCTTCGGATCTATTCTCGACAGGTAGAGCGGCAACCGCGGGGAATCCGATTTTAGCAAGCCTTCCTGATGCAGGAACATATGTATTTGATGAGCCTACGGATGTTCATGTACAGCCACGGTTATCTTCTGGTGTCGTAGCGACGTATCAAAAAGGTCAGTCTGTTGCATATGATCGAATTTTGACAGAAGATGATCGTTTGTGGTTATCCTACATTGCTACTTCAGGTACGAGACGGTATGTGGCTCTCCCTGCACAAAATAATGCAGGACAAACAACAGATACTGCTGTTGCAAATGCCTTGAATGCCTTAGCTCCTCAAGGGACTTATACGTTTAGCAAAAATGCAGGTGTGAAAAATGAAGCCCGAATTGCTAGCCCTAATGTCGCAACTTATAAACCTGGGCAGACTGTGCGTTACGATCGTGTTCTCACAGCAGATAGTCATCGATGGATTTCCTATATTTCTTATTCTGGAGCTCGTCGTTATGTAGCTATCGAAGAGATTAGTCAACCAAGCAAACCAGTAGCTCCAGCCGTTAAGGTGGAAAAGACAGGAAAGGTTGCCAGCAGTAATGTAACAACTCAAGGCTATGAGATTCGAGTTAGTCAAGTACAGCATCCAGAAGGTGTTAAGGAAGTTCTTGTCCCTAGCTGGTCTGAGAAGAATGGGCAGGATGATATTATCTGGCACAAGGCTAACCAACAAGCAGATGGTACCTATAAAGCCTTTATTCCAACAGTAGATCACAAATATGATAGTGGTCCTTATCAATCTCATGTATACTATGTAACCAATCAAAACAAACGCGAATTTGTGACCAAAACACAGGTCAGTGTCCCACAAGCAGCAGTCGTTCAGAAAACGGGTCAAGTTTCGACGTCCAATGTTTCATCGACAGGTTTTGACGTGGTAGTTAAGAATGTCAATCACCCAGCTGGTGTCAAAGAAGTTTTGGTTCCAACTTGGTCTGAAAAGAACGGTCAAGACGATATTGTTTGGCATAAGGCAAGCAAACAAACCGATGGAAGCTATAAAGTCCATATTGAGACTAGCCAACACAAATATGATTCAGGCAAGTATCAGGTTCATGTGCATTACGTGACTGGGAGCAATCAACGGACTTATGTGACTGAGACGACAGTGAGGATTCCACAAGCAGCAGTCGTTCAGAAAACGGGTCAAGTTTCGACGTCCAATATTTCATCGACAGGTTTTGACGTGGTAGTTAAGAATGTCAATCACCCAGCTGGTGTCAAAGAAGTTTTGGTTCCAACTTGGTCTGAAAAGAACGGTCAAGACGATATTGTTTGGCATAAGGCAAGTAAACAAACCGATGGAAGTTATAAAGTCCATATTGAGACTAGCCAACACAAATATGATTCAGGCAAGTATCAGGTTCATGTGCATTACGTGACTGGGAGCAATCAACGGACTTATGTGACTGAGACAATTGTACAAATTCCTCAAAGTCAGAAATCTATTCATGTAGAAAATGCGAACGATACAGGTTTTGATGTACGCATTACAAACTTGAATAAGTTTACAAATGTTCGTGAAGTACTGGTACCTACATGGACTTCTCATAATGGTCAAGATGACTTAATCTGGCATAAGGCCAGCAGACAAGCAGATGGTAGCTATAAGGCTCGTATTGAGTACAGCCGTCATAATTATGAATATGGAATGTATACAATTCATTCTTATGTAAAAGATGCTACAGGTCAGTTGAAGTGGCTTGATAATACTAGCTTTGATGCTCCAAAGCCAGCAAATGTAGGAAAAGGCTATCCAGAAAAATGGGTAGGAACGAAAAAATATTCTGGAGTTGTGACTCATATTGATTCGAATCCTGTCTATTCTGATCAGAACCGTGTCACCATTGATCGTATCGTGATTCACCATAATGCTGGCATGAGCGATGAGGGAGCACGAGCGACTTGGTATATCCGAAATGGGAATGAGACCTCGGCTCATTATCAGGTTACTCCAGATAAAATTTGGGGAGTCGTACCTGAAAATGAAGTTGCTTGGCATGCGGGGCATTATCCTACCAACCAACGCTCCATTGGGATTGAGCATCTAAATAATAGTTTAGGACCAGAGTGGACAATTGCAGAAGAAACTTATCGCAATTCGGCTAAATTGATCGCAGATATTTCGCTTCGCTATAATATCCCACTCGATCGTGACCATGTAATTGGACATGATGAAGTTTCTGCAACACTCTGCCCAGGTGGTATTGACATTGATAAATTATTGAGTATGGCGAAAGCAGAGAGAGCTCAGTTAGAGAACGTAGCAATTCCTAAAACCAGTCCTGCGCCTGCTTCACAAACTTCTCAAAAGCTTGAAGTACCGTACTATTCTCAATTAGATAGCCGCTGGGCGAATAAACGTTATGGAAATTACTTATTTGGACCTACAGGATGTGTTCCAACTACTCTAGCGATGGCATTTACTGGACTCTCAGGTAAAACAGTCCTTCCAACAGAAGTAGGAGACTATATCTATAAGAATACAGATGCCTTTAATAAAATTGTTCAGGGGACTGCAGCAACTGGTATTGCGAAAGCAGTTAGTCATTGGGGTTATAAATCAGAAGTTCTAAAAACGAAACAGGCGATTCAAGCAAGTCTGGAGTTAGGAAATCCAGTTCTTCTCGCTGTAGGACCGAGTGTTTTTGTAAACTATCCAAGTACCCACGAACTATTATTGACTGAATATAAAGATGGAAAAGTTAAACTATCAGATCCTTATACGAAATCATTGAGCGGATGGCATAGTCTAGATTATCTTTGGAATGTACGGAGTCATGATTCCGATGATAATGCACTAGGTTCACCTGCTATTGCAGTGAAACGTGCCTAAAGATAAAAAATTAAGGTATTGATTTAGTATAAAAAGAGGCTGGGTAAAAAGTCTTCAAAATAGAAAACAGCTTAGAATTACGTTATTAGAAACGTTGATTCTAAGCTGTTTTTATTCATTCAAACTTCAAGCGAATCCCAAAATAGTTCGTTTTTACCCTGTCTCTTTTAGATAGAAAGAAGTCCGATATCAGTCTTATTATCAGTTATAGACGTACATAGCTACTTTTCAAATGGTTTGATTTTATCCTACTGCCCTGGTAGTTGATGTGTAAGCGCCCAATAACAAGGTATCTTTAACCGAACTAGAAATCTAGCTATACTAATCTTATAAATCATCAGGATGGAGATTGATATGGTAGATTCTCGCTCGTTCACTAGGATAAATTTATGCGATTTAGGTCGGGTTCATTTGATAACTGGTAAAACAGATATGAGGCAAGGAATTGATTCCTTGGCTTACTTAGTGAAACAGGAATTTGAATTAGACCTTTTCTCAGGTCAAGTCTTTCTTTTCTGTGGTGGAAGAAAAGATCGCTTCAAAGCCCTTTATTGGGATGGACAGGGCTTCTGGTTACTGTACAAAAGGTTTGAGAATGGAAAACTCAACTGGCCTTCGAATGAGCGAG
>NZ_SPPZ01000085.1 GCF_004570525.1 Streptococcus sp. WM07
CTAGCATTTTGTCAAAAGTTCTTCTCTCAACACCAACTAGGCGTTTAAAGCGTAAATCGGAAAGTTTTTTACTGGATTCATAATTCATGCTTCTATTTTATCATATCCTTGTTTCGCAGGAAGTCTATTTTTTCCATCAGTGGAAAGCCAGCATTAAAAGCCACTTCTGGCAGACTAGCATAGGCAAACATATCCACCGCATCCTCAACTTTGCGTTCCCTAAGATAGAGACGTTCAGTCTCTAAATCCGGCAATTGATTACGGACGAATTCACCAAGTATCTTCATCAGTACTCCTCTTTCTGAATAAGTTCGATTTTAATACCATCAGGATCTAAACAGTAGAGTCGCTTTGAATCCTGACCACCTGCATAAGGATATCGATCTTCATATAGGAAGGAGACTCCCAATCCTAAGAGAGATTGATGCCATTCTTCCAGAGGCCCATCAATCCAAAAAGCCAGATGATTCAAGCCGATTCTTGTTCGATGATACCCCTTTTGTAAAAAATAGTCAGGGGCTTGGACAAATACCAAGTAAGTCCCTGCCTTCAAAAAGGAGAAGCCCTCTTCCCAGTCTTGATAAATCTCATAGCCCAAATTCCCTAAGAGGAATTCATAGAATCTGCGAGAAGCCGCTAAATCAGAAACATAAATTTCGATATGATTTAACAAGACATCACCTCTTTCGGAAGACAACTCCGTTTTCTTTTAGTTGCCGAACCGTTACAGGTCCAATTCCACGAAGAGCCAAAACTTCCTTCTCTGTCTTTTTTGCAAAATCTTTAAAACTTCGAAGTCCCGCATCGAATAGAATTCGTTTCTTATCAAACTGAAGTCCTTCATAGGACGGCTCCGACAACAGATGCAAAAGATCTTTGTGAGCATTCTGAGGCAATAGGTCTAATAAAACATCTATGTCACTCTCCTGAGTTCCACTGCCTCTCCTATCTTGAGACTTTTTGGGTTGCCTCTCTTCAAATTCCAGATACATTTCTGTCAATTGATTGATAAGAACTTCCTTATCAGCTAAAAATAAGGCTAGAGGATTGAGAACATAGGCTAATGAATTTTCACTTTCTCCTTCAGTCCCTTCCGGATCATAGTGGATAACATTCATAAACCAATGAGGATTCCCCAAAGACGATGCGAATACAGGGTCTTCTCTAACTAAATCATCGAACAACGCATGAGCACTTTCTGAATTCCCCATCATTAAACTAGCAATCACACTATAGAGATTTAGTCCAGCATCAAAAACATTTTTCGATAATTTTTTCATATACATCTCTATTACAGATTCCGGTTGATAGGTTGAACAATAGACACTCGCAATTAAATAAGGCAAATAAGCTGGAGCCCCCTTTTCAAAGCTATATTCTTCCAGGAAGTGTATCACTTCTAGTGCCAAATTAAGCAAGCCTTCCTCGAAGTAGACTGTCAGCACAAAGGTCAAGGCATCTAAATACTGACTTGTTATGGGATGATTCCAAGATGGAATTCCAACTTCGTCTAGTTTCTGTATAATCATATCCGTAAAAAGCTTGTATGATTCAACAGTCTGATAGGTAAATTGCTCACGACTATCCAATAAATAGTACCATTGTGCATCAAAATTATTGACATGTTTATTGGCTAGTTCTTCCAAAGCACGAAGTCTCTCTGGGCCCTCTTTCAGTTGAAGAGCATGCAGAAGGGCAATGCCAACTTCAGCTGTCTCCAACTCATCCTTATTCGCTCCAACTTCCTGCATGTTTTCCAGTAAGTCATCAAAAATACTGAGATTCAAATTTTCGACATCAAATCCTTTAATATCCTTAAAATTCAAAACGTCGTCATCTATAATAAAATCAGAGTCATCAAACAAATCAATGGAATGATTTACCGATAGTTCTGTGTCTAGAAATTTCTTTTCCTCTTTGTATTCTCGGCGCATCTGCTTCAATACTTTTTTATTATTTTTCTTTTTCCCCATAAGGCGCCCCCTTGTAACGACAAAGAAGTCCCTGTCATCTATATGACAGGGACGAATGTTTCTCCGCGGTACCACCCATTTTCGGGCTTCGCCCGCAACTTTAGCTATCTCTCAAAAAGCATTTAGCAACCCATCTCAGCTCCTTCTACGGATTTCTCAACCCCACCGCTCTCTGTAAGAAGGCTTTCCTAAGATTCCTCTAAACAGTCTCATTCTACCATAGAAAAGAATCTAAGGCAAGAAGATTTGGTTTATTGCTCGATAAATGCTACAAGTTCTGCAATACTTTTGA
Organism: Streptococcus sp. WM07; assembly: GCF_004570525.1. Classification (GTDB taxonomy): domain Bacteria; phylum Bacillota; class Bacilli; order Lactobacillales; family Streptococcaceae; genus Streptococcus. The sequence continues at coordinate 2,266 of NZ_SPPZ01000085.1, forward strand.
TGTTTTCATCATCATTAATTTCAACATCAAATTCATCTTCAATTGCAGTAATCACTTGGAATAAATCCAAAGAATCAACATCTAAATCATCAAAACTAGATTCCAATGTAATCTGATCTGGATTTACCTCTAGTTCCTCCACAATAATCGCCTGAATTTTTTCAAATGTAGACATAGGCTACCTCTTTTCATCTATTATTGCAAAAGTATACCACAACAATCTTTAAACCGCAAAAGTTTACAGTACTTCCAATAACGGAATAATTTGTCCTAGATGATCAATGGTTCGACTTGCTCGGCTTTGATCTAAGCCAAATCGGTAATCTCGAATAGCCCAGACCTCTGCTCCCGCACGAGCTCCTGCACGGATCCCCTTTTCACTATCCTCAATAATTAAGGTTTGCTTTGGATCAACCTGCAAGGCTTTACAAGCTGCTTGATAAATCTCTGGATTCGGCTTTGATTCCTGAAACTCTTCCCCAGACAATACTACATCAAAATACGAACGAATTTCCAATTCCTCTAGAGCACGGTCAATATCTTTTTTTACTGAACTAGAAGCTAGACCAAGAGGATAGCCCTTCTCTTTTAGCCCTTGCAAAACAGCATGCACTTGAGGAAAAACTAAATCACTATATGGTAAGGGGTTTTTCTTCTTATGCGCCAAATAGCCGGCCTGTAAACGAGGTACATCAAAGTCGTCATAAGACTCACCTAGAATATTTTCCCACACTTGTTTCATATTCCCACCAATAAAATAAGCAGGCGGTAAATGATCAATCGAAATCCCTTGGTCTGCTAAGTAAGTCTCACGACGCTCATAATAGAAACGCTCCGTGTCGAACAAGACTCCATCCATATCAAAAATAATAGCCTGATAAGACATATACATCCCTCTCTATGAAATAAATAATGAAAAGAACATGAAAGTTCACACATATTATCCTACCATCATAAAAGACCAGTCGCAATATCAGTAAACAATGAAACCGTATTAATTCCAGAACTCCTCCATAAATCTCCCTATTTCAAACTTTCGTCCTCACTTCACTATTGGACTTGGTTTGGGAAACATATAGGCCGTCTGAGTAGAGACTGCCTATACCCGAGTCTTAAAATAAAAATACGAGGACAAGCAGAAAAACATCTAAACAGAATACAATCAAATCTCCTAAGGGAAGACAGGATCTTGTTGCGAAGTTCCTTCGCTTTATTCCCATACTCATCCACTCAATTCCTGAGTGGATGAGCGAGCGACACCTTTGTCTCAAACAACTTAGAAACAGGAGGCAAATCTTCTTATTTCAGTCTCTGCTTTAAACTTCGCTATTGGACTTGATTTGGGAAACACAAAAAAAGATGACATTTCTGTCATCTTGTCTAGTCGGGAAGACAGGATTTTGTTGCGAAGTTCCTTCGCTTTATTCCCATGCACATCCACTCAATTCCTGAGTGGATGTGCGAGCGACACCTTGGTCCCAAACAACTTAGAAACAGGAGTCAAATCTTCTTATTTCGGTCTCTGCTTTAAACTTCGCTATTGGACTTGGTTTGGGAGACACAAAAAAGATGACATTTCTGTCACCTTGTCTAGTCGGGAAGACAGGATTCGAACCTGCGACACCTTGGTCCCAAACCAAGTACTCTACCAAGCTGAGCTACTTCCCGTAGATATAATTTAGGTCTTTACTTCGTATTGTAAATTCCTATTTCTATAACATGCACCCTAGAGGAGTCGAACCTCTAACCGCCTGATTCGTAGTCAGGTACTCTATCCAGTTGAGCTAAGGGTGCTCATTTGCCGAGGACCGGAATCGAACCGGTAC
>NZ_SPPZ01000086.1 GCF_004570525.1 Streptococcus sp. WM07
AATCACATAAATTTATCCTAGTGAACGAGCGAGAATCTACCATATCAATCTCCATCCTGATGATTTATAAGATTAGTATAGCTAGATTTCTAGTTCGGTTAAAGATACCTTGTTATTGGGCGCTTACGCTATTTCTAAAAGAGAACCTTCTCCTAATTTATAGGCTTCAACACAGCTAAGTTTAAACTCTGTAGTATAGCTCTGGTTACTTTTTCTAGGTAGCAGCCCCTCAGAACCCTGCAATTGATACATTTTAATCCATCTTCGAATAGTACTCCTGGCAACACCATATTGACGAGCCAACACGGAACTAGAAGCTTCACCTTTAAGATATTGGGTTACCGCTTCTAGTTTATCTTCAAAACTAATTTTACTTTTACGCGACATAATAAAAATCCTACTTTCGTAAACAGTACTTTATTTATTTGTACTGTCTACTCAAGTAGGACTATATCATCACAATGGGTGACCGTTTTCTTTTGTCTTAATTTCTGATCTACTTGAAACAAGACCTTCTTTGATCTTATCTAAGTACATAAAGCTTTATTTGTATTCAATATTCATTCAGTTTAAACTTCAATACTAAATTTGTTTATGAATCTCATTTAGAGCTCTCACTACTGGATTCAAAAGCCCCAATTTTCCATCTGCATTTGACATGATTGATACGATATAATCACCTTTAGGCGTACGAACAATACCTGCATCGTTAGCTGCATGATAACCCCAACCACCAATCCAACCAGCCTTACTAAATGTTTTATAATGAGAACCTAGGACTGATTTTATAGGTGAAAGATTTGGTTTTTCAAACCAAGTAGCAACTTCATGACCTTGAGCACTATTAGTAAAGTATTTATAATTTTGATTCCAAAGTCCCATCAAATCACGCGGGGTCAAATAAGGATAAAGCGCTTGAACCTTCCCTTCACTTAATCCAGCCTCTCTTGCCCAATTATAGATACTAGATGCCCCATAGATTGTGCGAAGTTGCTTATATCCCTCATTACTAGATTGAGTAAGAACCGCTAGCATAGTCTCTTTACTTTGACTCATACTTCTTGGATTCATCGATGCCAGACTTGCGACAAATGGACCTTTAATCGTACTTGCAGAATAATAGGTCTGATCAGCCCTGTATTCAATCCCTTTTTGGGTAACTACATCAATCATCGAAAAGCCCATATTATATCCTTGGACTTCCAGACTGCGAATAGCTTGCACTAACTCTTTTAACTTATTGATTGTTGGATCAAATCCACCGACTAAGGTAAATGTTTTTCCATTGACAGTTTTATGATAACGTAACGGAATAGCTACCCCTGCAGCAGTTTGTGAATTTGTCCCTGTTGTTCCCACCTTAACTTCTGAAGTTACTGATTGGCTTGGTTGGGTAAGCTCTTCAACGGCCACATAACGACGAACTTTGGAATAAGAAATATAAGAAATCCATCTATGGTTATCGGCTGTAAGAACACGATCGTAGCTAACAGACTGTCCAGGGTTGTAGGTCGCAATATCTGGACTCGCAATTCGAGCTTCGTTTTTCACACCTGCAGTCTTACTAAAAGTATAAATCCCTTGAGGAGCTAAGGCAGTTGGGGTATTAGTACCTGCTGAAGTGGAGTCTGTCGTTGGAACTGAAGTCTTCTGAACTGGGAGAGCTACATAGCGACGGACACCAGTGCGACTAATATAAGACAACCATAATCGGTTCTCATTACTCACAATACTATCATATTTTACAGATTGTCCCTTGTTATAAGTCGCAAGAACCGGACTAGAAAGTTCAGGAGCATTCTGAACATTTGCTTTCTCTTGAAATACATAGCTTCCAGAACTTGGCAAATCTTTTTGTGAACTAGTTCCGACAGTTGTAGGAACTACTGAATTAGTCTGAGTTTGACTTGTTTTTTTGGAGGAATTAACATTTTCCACTACTCTAGATGGTTTTGAAGTCGAAACATCCTTACTAGCGGAGGATACATTTGTCGTAGTGTTTGTCTTCTCCACCTCAACTTTCGAGCTTACTGGTTTCTCTGCTTCAGTAAGTCCGCCAATAGCTACATAGCGACGAGTTCCAGAATAAGAAATGTAAGAAATCCACCTGTGATCATCCGCCGTAAGGACTCGATCGTAGCGCACAGACTGCCCAGTTTTATAGGTCGCAATATCCGGACTCGCAATCCGAGCCTCGTTTTTCACACCTGCAGTCTTACTAAAAGTATAAATCCCTTGAGGAGCTAAGGCAGTTGGGGTATTAGTACCTGCTGAAGTGGAGTCTGTCGTTTGAACTGAAGTCTTCCGAACTGGGAGAGCTACATAGCGACGGACACCAGTGCGACTAATATAAGACAACCATAATCGGTTCTCATTACTCACAATACTGTCATATTTTACAGATTGTCCCTTGTTATAAGTCGCAAGAACTGGACTAGAAAGTTCAGGAGCATTCTGAACATTTGCTTTCTCTTGAAATACATAGCTTCCAGAACTTGGCAAATCTTTTTGTGAACTAGTTCCGACAGTTGTAGGAACTACTGAATTAGTCTGAGTTTGACTTGTTTTTTTGGAGGAATTAACATTTTCCACTACTCTAGATGGTTTTGAAGTCGAAACATCCTTACTAGCGGAGGATACATTTGTCGTAGTGTTTGTCTTCTCCACCTCAACTTTCGAGCTTACTGGTTTCTCTGCTTCAGTAAGTCCGCCAATAGCTACATAGCGACGAGTTCCAGAATAAGAAATGTAAGAAATCCACCTGTGATTATCCGCCGTAAGGACACGATCGTAGCGCACAGACTGCCCAGTTTTATAGGTCGCAATATCTGGACTCGCAATCCGAGCCTCGTTTTTCACACCTGCAGTCTTACTAAAAGTATAGGTCCCTCGAGGAGCTAACGCATTCAAGGTATTGGCAACCGCGGAATCTGTTGTCTGGCCTGAAGTATTCTGAGCTGGAAGAACTACATAGCGACGGAAACCAGTTCGGCTAATATAAGACAACTATAATCGATTTTCATTACTTACAATACTATCGTATTTTACAGACTGCCCCTTATCATAAACCGCAAGAACCGGACTAGAAAGTTCAGGAAGATTCTGAACATTTGCTGTCTCTTGAAATACATAAGTTCCAGAACTTGGTAAATCTGTTTGTGGACTAGAGGCTAAACTTCCAGAAACGGTTGACATAGACCGATCCTGACTTGAATATTTGGAAGAAGTAGGATTTTCTACTGCTCTAGATGACTGCAAAGTCGTAGGTTCATTATTCTCTAATGCATTCTCACTTGGAATAGAGCTAGCAGAGGTAACAGATGGCACAGAATCTACTTTTGGGCTATCAAGTTCTCTTGTTTCACTTGATATTTCTCCAGTCACAGTCTCTGACTCCAGCTGGCTTGTCGCCTTGACATCATTGGAAACTATACTTGCAGTTTCTGTCGAAACTTCTGTGTGACTATCCGCCTGTACCTGTCCTCCCACAAAGGCAAAACTAGCAATGAGAACTGAAGCAACTCCAAAAGAATACTTGCGAATTGAAAAACGTTGCTGCGATCCGTTGTTCATAGATGTCATTTCTGTTACTTTTCCTTTCGTTTATGTTACATCTTCATTTTATAATATTCCTTCACTTTTTTCAATAGGAGAAGTAAAACTCCTCCAAACATTCAAAATATTACTCAAACGTCACTAAGTAAACATCAACGTAAGCGCCCAATAACAGAGTATATTGACAAAACTCCAAGATTATAAGCAGATTGCTTTTAATCTTGGAGTTTTCTTTATCTACAATTCTCTTGGATTTTTGGAGCCCATGGTAAATAAGCCTCTAG
>NZ_SPPZ01000087.1 GCF_004570525.1 Streptococcus sp. WM07
TTTAAATCATTGAATGAAGTCATTGATCAGTTGCAAGAAGTTATCCAAAGCTTATCAACTACTCGCTTACGATCGATTGTCCATAGAGAATGGATATCTGCTAATTTTGATTCTGAATGAGTATAAATATAGTCGCTAACAGTACTCTAGTCACCCATTACAGTTGACAAAGAGCAAAAAAAACACAATTGATTCTTGGATTCTACTCCAATCAGGCAATTGTGTTTCATTGAAGCCTTTATCAGCCGTCCTAACTTAATGACATCACCTATGGATTTTCACCCATTATAGAAATTATAGAGCCCTAAAATCTACATTTTTGGGGTATGCTCTCAGACTAACTTCCGAATCATGCTTTAGTGGAACTTACTTTGAGAAGTTACAAAGTTTTCAAAATTATTCTAAAAAAGATTCTCAAGCATATTCTTTATATTAATACAGAGCTCATCATCCTTAGACAAATTTCCCATTGCTCTACGTTGTTCATAAAAAATATCTTCCGATTTAACTGTTGAAATACCTAATATATCTTTGGTTTTTTCCTTAAAATATATCTTGCCATTTGGATCATTAGAAAAATCATATTCACTCCCCGACTTAGAAGCATCTAATTTAGCCAATTCTAATTCAGGAGTCACAAAAGGTAAAAAATCAACATATTTAAACCAATAATCAATGAATTCTCGTTGGACTATTGGTAACTCTTCCTTATCGCCAGAATAACTAAATCCTAAATTTCCAATTCCTGTTATCTCTTTTATTATATCATTTAATTCGGAATTCTTAGCCTCTGGTATATTAATTGGATTCACTTTCCCCTTCTCCATGTAGCTATTTTGAATAACCTTTTTTCCTTCAAAACTCCTTTTCTTATCACCGTCCAGCCAATAATATTTATTCTCTGGCTTCTCTGCTGCGGATGGAACAATATTATTTTTTATCATCTGCTCTGCGCCCCCCACCAGATATCGAACTATAATATTTTCTCTGAAATTTTTCCTTAGATCCGTATTAGCTTCCCGATCTATAACAAACTCAATCAATGATTTAACTAATTTATCTTCCACATATATCAATTTTTTATCTCTGTGTTCCTCACCTAATTCGAAAAAGGCATCCTGAAATTCCACATTTTCTAAAATTCGTATCCTATCATTAATTTTTGACACTAACTTTATAGCTTCCTTAGGAAAATCTTTAACTAAGTGTATTGAGTGGGTTGTAATTACAACTTGGTGCTTCTTTTCCTTTACCTGGTTTAAAATGAAGTTTTTCAATCGATATATAGCACCTGGATGCAATGATATTTCTGGTTCATCAATTAATACTAATGACTTATCAGGAGCATTCAAAATATCATTTACTAACAAAATAACTCTGGCTTCACCTGTACCCGCAAATGCCTCTGAATACTCCATACCATTCTTCTTTATCCATATAGTTTTAGAAGCCTTATTTCTGCTTGATCTTGTGTAAAAATTATGAGTAATAATTTTTATATCAGAATAATTTTCTCCCATAATATAACTAACTTTATCACATACTTCTTTATCTATAACTAGATTATCATGAATCATCTCTTGTCTATAGTATTTATAACTTAATTCCCCACTTTTCAAAACTTTCGCTAGAGGCCTTGACATCTTTCTAATCAGATCTTGTTTCTTTTTTTGAGTCTTTGTTTTAGAAAAATCACAATGATAAAAAAATAAATCAAATGCTGATACATACTCTTTACAATCACAATACACTACATCTTTTTTTAACACATCCCATCTTGTTAAAGATGAACTTCCATATTCTTTATAGGCGCCTCTTGGTAAGATTTCCATATTATATTTTTTTGCGGAGCATAAGGTTCCCAATAATCCATACCTTTAGCTGTGCCAGATCTCCCCTTCAACACCTCTACAATTTTATTCGCAGATGTATTAAAGTATCCATATATAAGACAACTCTTCTCATTTTTTTCCTCATCCTCATCAATAGTATCAACATCTGTACTAAACCAGTAATCTGATACACTATATCCATCTGGAGAGCCATACAGAGCTTGTAATATAGAAGTCTTATTACCTCCATTTTGTCCTACTAGTAGTGTTACTGGATAAGAAAACGTTATTTTAGAATTTTCTTCCAAAGATTTATATTTTGGAAACCTAATATGTTCTATAAAGGGATAAAATAGTGATTTATTCTGGAACATTCTAGATAAATCATCTAATATTTTTGTAGTCTCTCTCATTACTGTATACCTCATTAAGGATTTTCTGAAAATATTTCCCACTAGCTTCTGCTAATTTGACAGGGACTGCGTTACCAATTTGTCTGGCTAATTGAGCTCTATTTCCTATAAAAACATAATCATCATCAAAGGATTGCAATCTTGCTGCTTCTCTAGCGCTTAAGGCTCTGTCTTGAGTTGGATGTCCAAAACGTCCTTTTGAGTATGACATGCATCCACCAGTCATTGTTATGGATGGTTTTGAAATATCTAGAATACCATACACATCTCCATGTCCATTGTTTCCTGCATGACATTTCAGCCGTAAATACTCTGGTAAACAACTCCTACTCCCACCACCATTCCTAATATACTGTATTCTCTCAATATTTATATCTGATAATTTATTTGCTATGTGATTATATATTCCATTACCAATATATTCTTCTCCATCAACTATCTGAGGTAAATCCATAATAATATCTGCATTCACCCATTTCTTAAGATCTCCAATACCAGATTTTGAATGTGTTTGCTCAGGCAAACTAATTCTAAAATTTTCAAATACTATACTCTTTTTTACACCATGTAAAACTAATCTTTTACGTAATTGAGGAACTCCAAAATCCGCAGCATTTAATATACCATATGAAAAATGATAATCTTCTTTAATACCCTCTAAAAACTTATGGAATATTATTTTATTCTTCTCTCTTGCTATTCCAGAGACATTCTCCATTAGCAAAAAATCTGGATTTATCTCTTTAATCAAGCGTAAATATTCAAAAATTAATTGGTTACGTGCATCATTTGTATCATTAGTTCCAATTGTTGAAAAACCTTGACAAGGTGGGCAAGCAACCAGTAATAACTTATCATCAGGAGTTAGATTTATTTTTGACAATAAATCATCTCCTGTAATATTCAAAATATCATCTACTAGCAACTCAACTTCTTCATTATTATATTTATAAGTTCTAGATGCAACCTTATCAACTTCGACAGCTACCTGAACTGATATTCCAGCTTTTTTAAACCACTTGTAGTACCTCCTGCACCACTAAATAAGTCTATAGCAATAATATTACTCATTCTAAAACTCCCTATTATTCAACTTTTAAAAATTATATCATAAGAGTCGAAAGGTTTAAAATATAATTAGCCACTCATCTCGAGACAAACGGTAGACACCTGATATATCCTTACCCATTGTACTGGTTGATTAAGTATAGACAAGTGAATATTTTAAACTGAAACCATTCTCCATTTGACTTGAGAGGGTAAAATATTGGTTCGTAAGCGCCCAATAACAAGGTATCTTTAACCGAACTAGAAATCTAGCTATACTAATCTTATAAATCATCAGGATGGAGATTGATATGGTAGATTCTTGCTCGTTCACTAGGATAAATTTATGCGATTTAGGTCGGGTTCATTTGATAACTGGTAAAACAGATATGAGGCAAGGAATTGATTCCTTGGCTTACTTAGTGAAACAGGAATTTGAATTAGACCCCTT
>NZ_SPPZ01000088.1 GCF_004570525.1 Streptococcus sp. WM07
TAAGGAGTGCCTCTAAACCTCCTTCTAGATAACGGTTCAATAAGTTTCGTACAGTTTGATGAACAAAACCTACTGATTTAGCTACTGCTGTTAAATTCTGACATTCAGAGTAGAGAATGAGAGCTTGAATTTTCCTATGGTGCTGTGCATTCTTTTTATCTTTCAGGGCTTGCTTCAATTCGCTAATTTGATATTCATTTAGTTCGACTTTCATACCTTATAGTATACAGCTATTTTTGTTTTTTTTGTTAAGTATCATTTGTATCCTCTTCTTTTTTCGTGTTATTCTATAGACCACCTAGAAGGAAAGAAGAGGTTGATGAAGTTCTGTGATGAAAAAATGGATGGGATAGCTATTGGCAATGTTGGCTTTGGTGAGTTTGGGAGCTGGTTTACTGTTGAATAAGGGGATGGCTGCGATGGAGAAATATACTTTTCCTGCAGGGGATGAGAAGCATGAGGGGGCTTGCTTAACTTGGTTGCATGCTAAGACTTATGGTAAAGCTTATCAAAAATCCATTGAACAGATTTGGGTACAAATGGCTAAGTCTCTATACACGTATGAGAAGGTTCATATCATGGTCTATGATGAGCAGGAAGAAGCGCGTGTTCGTAGACTTCTGGAGAACTGCGAATTGTAGATGTTGGTTTCAATGGCTGGGGTGATAAGATGGAGTACCAAAATGATGATGTGATTCCTCAGCGTGTGGCAGAAGCCACAGGTTATTCATGGATAGATGTATCTGACTTTGTATTAGAAGGTGGCTCAGTTGAGTTGGATGGACACGTTACTGCCATGCTGACTCGTAGTGCGGTTTTGAATAAGAATTGGAATTCTGGCATGAGTCAGGAGGAAGCAGAAGTTTACCTAACAAAGTATCTTGGAGCTGAAAACTTTATCTTGTTAGAGGGTGTCAGTGGTGAGGATATTACCGATGCCCACAGTGATGCGATTGCCCGTTTTGTCGATGAGAACCGCATGGTAGCTGTGAGTAAGGTCGATTTTTTTGAATTAAAGGATTTAGAGATTCTTTATAGGGTTCAAAATGTAAAGGGGGAGCCTTATGAACTCACGGAGTTACCTCTGACTAAGAAAAATGTCAAGGGGCTCGATTACAAGGGCAGTTACGTCAATTTTTACGTGGGGAATAAGGTTGTCTTGGTTCCCATCTATTCAGATGCCAATGATCAAGAAGCCATGGATAGCATTCAAAAACTTTATCCAAGTCGGGAAGTGGTTTGGATTGGCGTTAGCAAGCTATATGAAAATAGTGGTATGATCTACTGTGTGACCCAGCAACAACCGCTTTATTAAAAGGAAGAGGAGGTGATTAATGAATTCTGCCTTCTTTTTGTTGTCTTTAAATCAAGAGTTTGGGGGAGTTTAAAAGATCTGGAGATAGGGCTAGAAAGATTTATGAACAATGCGGTTGATGGAGGATGCTTGTTAGATTTAATTCTTGAAACTTAATGCCTCTCTTGTTTCAGCGGTGAAGTCGAAAATTCCAGATCTAACTATGAAAACTTTTTAGTTTGAAAAAGGGTTTCTTTTATTGGTCAAATAAGCTAGGTTTGCTTGATTTTTGTGGTATACTTAGTCTGTATCATTAGAATGAGGAGGATACTATGTATTTTAATAGGAAAGGTGCTAAACAAACTAATTGGCGTATGGTCAAAAAAGGAAAACACTTCCTGTTTGGCTGCTCTCTTGTACTTGCCTTAGGGGCAACTACAATGGTAAGCGCGAGTGATGTTGAGGTTAGTCCAGAGCTAGATAAAGTTCCTTCGGAAGAGGTGACGGAAGAGCAATCATCCGGGGTTACGTCGGACGAAGAACGTCAAACTTATCAAGCTCCAGTTGCTGCTCTCAATGTCCCAACTTCATCAGCACTAGTTGAGGAAGAAAAACCTCAAGTCGAAGAAAAGAAAGTAGAAACAGCTGAGAAGAAAGACCAAGGTCAATCCTCTTCTTCAGAGACTGAGAAGTCAGGGGAACCAACAATCCTCCCTTCTTCTACATCAGCATCTAAACAAAGTGAACCTGTTGCAGCGAATGAAACTGTTGTTACAAGTTCCCCAGTAGTAGAGCCTATTTCTGAGCCTACAACACCTGTTGTTGAGACTGCTGATACAGCTTCTAAGGATTCCCTTAGAGAATCATTGCCATCAGCTTCTACTAGCTTAGCTGATTCGGATCAACCTGTAGTCAATCAAGATAAGGTACAGGCTACAGCTGACACTTTGTCAAATATGAGTCATGTGACAAACTCATTGGAAGCTGCCTATGTCTCTCGTTTCCGAGCAGTTACACCATATGCAGGAGATAATACTGCACTTGCACTTATGAGTACCGATCAAAACACTCCACCATTTGATATTACTGAGGCTATCTATAAACCTGGAACAGATATGCAACGTCAGGCTTACCAAGGTCAAGCGTGGCTTTATCGTGATGGTACGCTAGCTGAAACGAATTCAAATTCCAAGATGTTGGAAGGTGTGAAAGTTTATATCCAGTGGGTAAATGGTAAAGGTTTTGTTTCGCCAGTTTATTATACAACTACGAATGCAGATGGTTCATTTGTGATTGATCTATCTGAACCAGTAGTAGACGCTTCTGGTGCGGAGCATAAATTCCAACTTGCTGGTGACGGGAAGTTTGCTATTCGTACATGGGTAGAAAATCCAAATCCAGATAAGTATAATGTTATCCAACATGGTGATAAAACGTATGGATTCCACACACGGACCAATCGTAAGAATGAGTCTTGGGATTTCACAGCTGGTGTTAACCGAATTGTTAATTCCCATGTTATTCTCCAAGAAAAGCCTTTTACGGAATCTTGGTTGGCAAAACCAAAATCAGAGTGGACAACTGCCGGCACGGATACAGGAGAATGGGCAGAACAAGGTAACTACGGTACACTTCGTGGTGATGTTTGGTACGAAAATGGGGATGCCCCAGGTACCTTGGCCAATCAATGGATTAAAGGTGGAGCTCTTCCTCAGGATAAGGGAGACCAGAATGCGACAGGTGTAAAAGTTGTTGCTTCATATGTGAATGATGAAGTGGCACGTCAATTTGACGAGTGGAAAGATGCCAATAAAGGTTATAACTTAGAAGATTTTGCTGCAGCTCAAAAACAAATTGTTGAAGCTTATCAAGCAGCGAATGGGGTCGGCTCACATATCGCTGAAACAGTAGTGGGCGTTGTGAAGTCAGACGGCTCATACTATATTCCTTTTAAAGGATTGTACGGTGTTTCACGTACCCAGCAAAATTCAGGCTTGCGAATTTCTTGGACTATTTCTGATGATGAATATGGAAAAGTTGTTTCTGATTCAGATGTGGATCATAAAGCACTGATGAAGTGGAACGGAACAATTGGCCAAAAACACCGTCATGTTAATAGCGACTATGTTTATGCTTTCCCATTAATTGAAGATCATGCGATTTGGTCTAATAATTACCAAACAAACATGTTCCAAAGCACTGCTGATACATTATAGTTGTTTCGCTTTAAAATACGTGATAAAATAGACTTATGACCTATAGTATTGATTTTAGAAAACGTGTGCTCTCTTTCGTTCAGGAAGGGCACACTCGAACAGAAGCCTGCGATCTTTTCGGT
>NZ_SPPZ01000089.1 GCF_004570525.1 Streptococcus sp. WM07
CCGGAAGGGCGGTAACCTGACCTGTGCTAGCATCTACACTGTAACGAGTGGTACTTGTCTCAAGACCAGCACGTCCCTCTGTTACAACACGCTCCTGACCTTTTTCGAGATTCGGATCGTCCTGACGAACTTCCTTAAACGGAAGTTCCTTCGTTGTGACACTTGGCTGAGTTCCTACACGAACAATCCGCGATACTGCTGGACTTGTCACACTTTCGCTGACTAGGCTATCCTTGGTCACATTCCAAACAAGTTCCTTAGTTCCTGCAACACCCTCTTGAGCTACCTGACTTGAACCATAAGCAAGACTCTCATCTGATTCATAAACCGTTTCAAAAGCAATCGACTCTTGACGAGTTTCTAAGACATCTTCTGGCTCTGGAGTCACTACTGGTAGCTCAATTTCCTTGGTACCAACCGCAATTACACGATCCTCGGCTGGACGAGTTTCAACCTCAACTGGAAGGGCAGTAACCTGACCTGTTTTCGCATCTACACTGTAACGAGTGGTGCTTGTCTCAAGACCAACACGTCCCTCTGTTACAACACGCTCCTGACCTTTTTCAAGAGTCGGATCATCCTGACGAACTTCCTTAAACGGAAGCCCCTTCGTTGTGACACTTGGCTGAGTTCCTACACGAACAATCTGTGATACTGCTGGACTCGTCACACTTTCACTGACTAGGCTATCCTTGGTAACGTTCCAAACAAGTTCCTTAGTTCCTGCAATACCCTCTTGAGCTACCTGACTTGAACCATAAGCAAGACTCTCATCTGATTCATAAACCGTTTCAAAAGCAATCGACTCTTGACGAGTTTCTAAAACATCTTCTTTCGTACCAACCGCAATCACACGATCCTCAGCTGGACGAGTTTCAACCTCAACCGGAAGGGCGGTAACCTGACCTGTTTTCGCATCTACACTGTAACGGGTGGTGCTTGTCTCAAGACCAACACGTCCCTCTGTTACAACACGCTCCTGACCTTTTTCAAGAGTCGGATCATCCTGACGGATTTCCTTGAACGGAAGTTCCTTCGTTGTGACACTTGGCTGAGTTCCCACACGAACAATCTGTGATACTGCTGGACTCGTCACACTTTCGCTGACTAGGCTATCCTTGGTCACATTCCAAACAAGTTCCTTAGTTCCTGCAACACCCTCTTGAGCTACCTGACTTGAACCATAAGCAAGACTCTCATCTGATTCATAAACCGTTTCAAAAGCAATCGACTCTTGACGAGTTTCTAAGACATCTTCTGGCTCTGGAGTCACTACTGGTGGCTCAATTTCCTTGGTACCAACCGCAATCACACGATCCTCGGCTGGACGAGTTTCAACCTCAACTGGAAGGGCAGTAACCTGACCTGTTTTCGCATCTACACTATAACGAGCGGTGCTTGTCTCAAGACCAACACGTCCCTCTGTTACAACACGCTCTTGACCTTTTTCAAGACTCGGATCTTCCTGACGGATTTCCTTAAACGGAAGCTCTTCTCGATTAATATGAGGCTGTGTCCCAACACGTACTAAACGTTTTGTAGGCGGTAGGACCACTTGCTCACTCACTAATTCCTGTTTGGTAACATTCCAAACAATTTTCTTAGTTCCCCGAATTCCTTCTTCTAGAATTTTCTGATAGCCATAAGCAAGACCCTCATCTGCCTCATAAACTGTTTCAAACAGTAAATCTTCATAACGAACTTCCAAAACATCTTTCTCAGGTTCTGGAGTAACCACTGGTGGTTCAGGAACAACTTCACCTGGTTCGGGAGTAACTACCGGGGGTTCCGGAGTTACTACTGGCGGTTCCGGAGTTACCACTGGTGGTTCAGGAACAACCTCGCCCGGGTCGGGAGTTACTACCGGAGGGTCAGGAGTTACCACTGGCGGTTCGGGAATTACTACCGGAGGGTCAGGAGTTACCACTGGTGGTTCGGGGGTAACTACCGGAGGGTCAGGAGTTACCACTGGTGGTTCGGGAACAACCTCGCCCGGTTCAGGGGTGACTACCGGGGGTTCCGGAGTTACCACTGGAGGTTCGGGAATTACTACCGGCGGTTCCGGAGTTACCACTGGCGGTTCGGGAACAACCTCGCCCGGGTCGGGGGTAACTACCGGAGGGTCGGGGGTAACTACCGGAGGTTCGGGAGTTACCACTGGTGGTTCAGGAACAACTTCACCTGGTTCAGGGGTAACCACTGGTGGTTCGGGAGTTACTACTGGCGGTTCAGGAACAACCTCACTCGGTTCAGGGGTAACTACCGGAGGGTCGGGAGTTACCACTGGTGGTTCGGGAGTTACTACTGGCGGTTCGGGAATTACTACTGGTGGTTCGGGAACAACCTCGCCGGGAGCTGGAGTCTCCTCAGGTACCTGGGGAGCAACAACAGGAGGCACAGGATACAACAATGACGACTCTTCTTGACTAGGATTAGGAAGTCCCTGTAGCAATCCCAACCTGTCTGTCGACTCGCTTCCTTCTGGTAATAAAAGCCCTCCAGCTTTATCCATTTTTAAATAGCCAATATAGCGATAATCCGGAATATCCATTGGAGCTGGTAAACGACCATCAGCTCCTACATTCACAATTTGGTTATACTGTGCTAAAACTACATTCGATAGCGCTAAAGCATCCGATGATAGAACGAATCCTCCTGCACCAGTCAGGAAGAGAGCAACGGTTACTTTTGCTGTTTTTTTCTTTGTAAACTTTAAGCCAACAATAAAAAGAGCTACCGATCCTAGAGCCAATGCTGGATTCAGTAAAGCAGTCCCTGTTTGAGGTAAGTTCTGGCTACCTTCTTGAACACTTTCAGGTCTATAGACTAAATAATAGTCGCTCACCTGCTCTGCGTGAAGACTCGGCAAGGCTTGGATAATTTGCTCTTTTTCCTGAGGAGTCAACTCATCTTCCGTCACATAATGATAGCGAATCGCTGCCTCTTCTTGATCTAACTCAGTAGCTGCTACTTCTTGATCTGAAAACGATAAAAAGACACTACCGACTGTCACCGATAGCAAACCAACTGATAATTTTCTTAGTGAAAACCTTTGAATGTTCTCTCTTCTCATAACGTCCTTTCTACACTCATACGCAAAAAAAGAATACCTTCTATCTAGCTTGTGACCCAACTGTTTCACCAATCAAGTACTCAACAATTATGCTGGAAATTGCTCACTCGGATGAACGAAATAGGCTCTCTCACAAAAACAAATATAAAATTGTAATCCTTTTCAAAAAACTATCTTAATCATAGCATTTATTCACCAGTCTTTCAATAAGACTAGCCTGAGTATCTAATACTTAACAAAAAACAAAAATAGCTGTATACTATAAGGTATGAAAGTCGAACTAAATGAATATCAAATTAGCGAATTGAAGCAAGCCCTGAAAGATAAAAAGAATGCACAGCACCATAGGAAAATTCAAGCTCTCATTCTCTACTCTGAATGTCAGAATTTAACAGCAGTAGCTAAATCAGTAGGTTTTGTTCATCAAACTGTACGAAACTTATTGAACCGTTATCTAGAAGGAGGTTTAGAGGCACTCCTTA
>NZ_SPPZ01000008.1 GCF_004570525.1 Streptococcus sp. WM07
GTTAAGGTTTCTGAAAATCCAAGGCAAGCTGATAGTAATGAACCAACTCCGGCGGATCAAACGGTTAAGGTTGGTGAAACCCCATCAGCAGAGAAGTCAATCTCTAACTTGCCATCTCTCCCAGAAGGCACAACAGTATCCTTTGAAAGTCCAGTAGATACTGAGACAGCAGGGGATAAGCCAGCTACTGTAGTTGTGACTTACCCAGATGGCTCTCAAGATAAGGTTCCAGTAACGGTTAAGGTTTCTGAAACTCCAAGGCAAGCTGATAGTAATGAACCAACACCGGCAGATCAAACGGTTAAGGTTGGTGAAACCCCATCAGCAGAGAAGTCAATCTCTAACTTGCCAGAGTTGCCAGCAGGCACAACAGTATCCTTTGAAACTCCAGTGGATACGACAACAGCAGGTAACAAACCAGTTACTGTAGTTGTGACTTATCCAGATGGTTCAACAGATAAGGTTCCAGTGACTGTTAAGGTTTCTGAAAATCCAAGGCAAGCTGATAGTAATGAACCAACTCCGGCGGATCAAACGGTTAAGGTTGGTGAAACCCCATCAGCGGAGAAATCAATCTCTAACTTGCCATCTCTCCCAGAAGGCACAACAGTATCCTTTGAAACTCCAGTGGATACGACAACAGCAGGTAACAAACCAGTTACTGTAGTTGTGACTTATCCAGATGGTTCAACAGATAAGGTTACTGTGACTGTTAAGGTTGAAGATTCACGTACAGACGCAGATAAGAACAAGCTGGTTGGTCAAGAACAATCAGTGCTTGTAGGAGCTCAACCAGATCCTAACAAGTCTATTTCTAATCTTCCAGAGTTACCAGCAGGAACGAAAGTATCCTTTGAAACACCGGTAGATACGACAACAGCAGGTAACAAACCAGTTACTGTAGTTGTGACTTATCCAGATAGTTCAACAGATAAGGTTACTGTGACTGTCAAGGTTTCTGAAACTCCAAGGCAAGCTGAAACCAATGAACCAAACCCAGCGGATCCAACGGTTAAGGTTGGTGAAACACCATCAGCGGAGAAATCAATCTCTAACTTGCCAGAGTTACCAGCAGGAACGAAAGTATCCTTTGAAAGTCCAGTAGATACTAAGACAGCAGGCGATAAGCCAGCGGTAGTAGTTGTGACTTACCCAGATGGTTCAACAGATAAGGTTCCGGTAACTGTTAAGGTTGAAGATCCACGTACAGACGCAGATAAGAACAAGCCGGTTGGTCAAGAACAATCAGTGCTTGTAGGAGCTCAACCAGATCCTAACAAGTCTATTTCTAATCTTCCAGAGTTACCAGCAGGAACGAAAGTATCCTTTGAAACACCGGTAGATACTACAACAGCGGGTGATAAGCTAGTTACTGTGGTTGTGACTTACCCAGATGGATCTCAAGATAAGATTGAAGTAACTATTAAGATTGTGACTTCAACAAAACCTGTTGATCCATCTAAACCTGAGGTGAAACCAGAAATGAAACCTCAAGTTTCAGATCAAAAATCTGAGATCAAAGAGTCATTGACTCAAATGAACACTAAATCTATGGACCAAGAAACTCTACCAAACACAGGTGAGGAATCTAATGCAGGTGCTGTAGCTCTTGGTGTCGGAATGCTTCTAGGAGCGGTTGGTCTTAAAGCAAGACGTCGTCTTACAGAAGACTAATCTTTATAGTTTAGTTTTTCTACCTTGAGGTGATTAAAAGACTTCCTTTTGCTAGTTGTATAACTAGCAGGGAGGTCTTTTTTGGTTGTGGCTTCTAGCCAGTTTTTCTCGAAGAGAAAAACAAGAAAACCACCAGCTATGCTGGTGGCTGACAAGGCTTTGAGCTTCCATTTCTTTTTCCTGATATAGTTGTTTAGTTGTAAGCGCCCAATAAATAGACAGTAAACACCCTTCCCTCTGGAGTTATCCTTTGAGTCTATGACTTTGTTGGCAGCCCTATCGCTGCAGAGCAACTAGCAGAACTCGCTTATAATGGGCTATGTCTATAAGATTGGCAATTAAAAACGAAATAAGAGTGGCCTTGTTATGGGCTGTGAGGAATCATTAAATTATAATAAAAAAGTTTAAGTTAGACCTAAGCTTTTTAAAGTGTTTTGCGTTTTTGTGCGGTTTTGGTAATAGTGATTTCAACTTCTGGATCTAAGGCTGTCAAGGTGTCCATGATAGTCTTATCGTGAATCTCACCGTCAAACTCAACATCGTATTCGAGAATTAACTGATTGCCTTTTTTCTGAGATTTAAGGGAAATTAATTGGCTATCTGTGTGATGATTGGGGAAGTTTTTTTCTAAAAGTTCATGATAATCATAGTTACGGGGTAAGGTAATGTGCAGAATCCGTTTACTCCGATTGACCTTGGTAAAACTTGATTTTTCTAAACCAAAGAGCACGAGACAGATTAAAATGGTAAAACAGGTGGCTAGAAGTAAATAGCCCATTCCAGTTGCTAGCCCGATTGCAGTGGCAGTAAAAATGAGTAGGAGTTCTTTTGAACTGGCAGCTGCAGAACGAAAGCGAATAAGGCTGAAGGTACCGGCAACGGCAACTCCGGCACCTAGATTTCCATTGACCATGAAAATAATCATGGCAATGAGGGTTGGAAGCAAGGTCAGAGTCATGACAAATTCTTTAGTGTAGAAGGTGCGATACTTGTAGGCAGTTGCTAAGATGACTCCAAGAATGAGACTTACCAATAAACTGGAGATAAGTGAGAGGATATTAACGTTTACGGTGTTAGTTGTGGAGGTAAAGACACTATTAAATAGAGTTTCTTGCAAGAGTCAGCTCCTCCTTGTTTAGGGTATTAGCGAGGCGATAAGCCGTTCCATATTTTGAGAAAGATTCTTGTACAATATCATATGTTTTGAAGATTTCTGTCAACCATTGTGGGCATTCACCAGGAACTTTTACTTCCATAATGACCTTAGAAGGATCTAACAAAGCAGCTCCGAATTTACCTGCAGAAAGGGAAAGGTCCCAATCACGATACAGGAGATTTTGGTCAATAGTAATACGGACATCAGAACCATTTTTACCTCGGAAAGAAATGCGATCATAGTAGATGTACATTTTGGGTTGAATATGACCGTAACGCTTTCGGATAGTTGTTAAATCTGATTGGACTGGCTCCTCTATGTCTAGGTCTTGGTATTCGTCAAGGAGAGATAAGCTCGTGCTAACATAGCTTGCAATGGTATTAGCAGTAGCTGTTAAACGATTTTTATAGCCAATGCCATCAATTTTCTTTTTAATCTCTAAAAAGGCTTTACTGGTAGCTTGGGGATTTGCATCGTAGATGCGCATGCGGACTTTTTCTCGGGCATGTTGTTTAGCAATGGAATCTTGGATAAGGTCAAAGTTTTCGGTATCAAAGTAGATATTGGTGATTGTGGAAGTGGCGTAGGTATCTTCTTCAATGTAACTTTTTAAATCTGCCAATAATTGTGGTAACAAACTTTTTTTAATAATATATTTGGTTTCAATCCGTTCAAATTGCTTCTGAATAATCTTGATTGCCATTGGTATTCCCTTTCATTTTTTCTGAAAATAGAATAACGAGTTTGACTTAAAGCAAGCTAAAGGAAAGGTTAAAGAAAACTAAAAGGGAGTTCTTCTAGCCCCTGAGGAGTGACCTGATAAAGTTTGTCACAAACTTGGGAGAGAAATCGGCGATCATGGGAAACGCAAATGAATCCCCCTGGGTACTGTTGGAATAATTGGCGAACTTCGGGTTGAGAGGTTGGGGAGAAGTTGCGGCTTGGTTCGTCAAGAATTAGAAAATTTGCTTTATCTAAAACCATCTTAGCTAGTAAGATCTTGGCTTGTTGACCTCCTGATAAATCTTTGATGGCTTGGTGCATTTCATCACGGCTAAATTGGAGGTTGGCTAGGTAGGTTTGCGCCTGCCCTGTTTGTTGAGTTTGAAGAAATTTGAGTGGATTGGATTCCATATCCAGAAAAAGCTTATAGTTTTGGGGCATATAGCCTAATTGTAGATCAGATTGATGCTGCAGTTTCTGGTAGATGATATTTAATAAGGTAGATTTCCCTACCCCATTCGCACCAGTCAAACCAATTTTTTCTTGTCCGCGTACTTGTAGGTTGACCTCATGGATGAGAGTTTGAACTTGTTGCTTCAGTTGAAGCTGATTTAAATCAAGGATGATTTTAGATTTGGGGGAGTGGTTGAATATTAGAAAAGAAAATTTCAATCGTCTCTTCGTTAAGAGGTCTTTCTGTCAGTTGTTTTTGCTGGCGATCAAGATTTCTTTCTTTAGAAAGGACACTTTTCATTTTTTTGGCAGCCAATCTTCCCGCGGTAGCATCGTGGGTATTGAGGACATTGTGACGAACCTGAGATTTTTGACGTTGATGACGCTGGAGTGCTTTATCAAAATCCTTGCGATTATTTTGTGCTTGCTTTTGCTGTTTGTAGTAGGTAGCTTTTCGCCCTTCCCGATAGGCTTGGTAGTCCAACTGTTGAACAGTTGTTTGCGCCATTTTTCGTTTTTTAAAGGATTCTAAGTGAATGATCTTAGTGGTTAGTTTTTCTAAAAATTGTTCGTCGTGGGATACAAAAAGGATAGCTTGTGGACACTGGGCTAGGTAATTTTCTAACCAAATCAGGGTTTCTAAGTCTAGGTCATTAGAGGGTTCGTCCATGAAAATGATATCACTCGGAATGAGAGGGTCTTTAGGAGTTGTACCTTGAGTTTTTCGCCACCCGATAAAGATGCTAGGGTCTGGGAGCTCGCAAAACGTTCGCTGTTAAAATGAAGTTCCTCTGCAAGCCGGTATAAGATCGCGTAATCTAAGTCGATCTCCGAATCTGCAAAGAAGTATTCATTTAAGGTTAGCTGTTCGAACTTGGGGTCTAGTTGCTGGGGAATATAAACAGAGGCAGCATAATCTCGTTGAATGTGACCACTGATTTCTAAATAAGGAGTTAGCGTTTGATCGCCTAGCAGGACTTTTAGAAGACTGGATTTACCATTTCCTTCCTCACCGATAATACCGATTTTATCACCAGCTTCGACGATGAGGTTGAGATCGGAAACCAGTCTCCGAAGATTTTTAGTCTGTGTTAATGTATCATATGTTACAGAAAATTACAGGAGTAACACAGTATTTTTAAGATGAGCTTGAGATGCTTTTTTTCGAAAAAAATTATGATAGGATAGAGTTATAAAGTTTAGAAAGAGAACGAGACAACATGAAATTCAATAAAAAAATTATTCTTGCATCCAGCTTGCTTCTTTCAGTATTTGCTGGAAATAATGATACGCAAGCGACGGAACAAGATGGGAACTGGACTCCACGTACAACGGAACAAATCCGTGATAACCTAGTTCGTGAGAATGATACCTTAGTTTATATAGTTCAATATGGAGATACTCTTGGACAAATCGCTGAAGCTATGGGTGTTGATATGGCAGTCCTAGCTCGTTTGAACCAGATTGAAAATGTCAATGTTATCCAGCCAGGAATGTTGCTTCGTGTAACGGTGAATGCTAATAATCAACCATTAACTTTTGAAGTGATTAACCCACAAGTGGAGGGACCTGCTTCTCATGTGGCAAGTGTTGATTTGACAACTCAAGAAATCTATACGCAAGACCAGGTGATTCCAATGTCACAAACGGTTGCAACAATTGTAGAAGAGGATAGGGGTCCTACTTATATGGCGACTCAACCGCCAGCAGTAAACCCAGCCTTAGAGCAAGCTTCTGAAGTTGTAAATACGAACTTTGTGGCGGCAAGTACTGATTCCGAGGTTCCTGCTGCTGAAACTTCTGCAGTGTCTACAGCTCCTGTAGTTGAAGCTAGTCAGACAGCACCAGTTGTAGAAGCTCCAGTGCCTGCACAATCAGCACCTGCTCCAGCTGTAGAAGCTCCAGCGCCTGCACAATCAGCCCCAGCTCCAGCTGTAGAAGCCCCAGCTCCAGCTCCTGTTGCTGAAACTCCAGCACCAGTAGAACAGCCTGTTGAAGAAGCGACTCAACCAGCTGAAGAATTGCTTGCAGATCACGAGCATGATCATTCCCATGATGTAGTTGAGACTCCGGCTCAGCCTGTAGAACAACCGGTAGCTGAACCTTCAGCACCAGCTCAAACGGTTACACCGGTTGATACTTCTGGTCTTCAGCCAGTTGCCGCTAACTTCATGCAAGATATTGCAAATCAGTTTGGAATCACGGATTATTCAAAATTCCGTGCTGGTGACCAAGATCATGGACGTGGACTTGCGGTAGATGCAATGGTCTACAACGATGCAGCTCTTGGTAATCAAGTTGCTCAATATGCTGTTGATAACATCAATAATGCAAACATTTCTTATATTATTTGGCAACAACGTTTCTATTCACCAGTGAATAATATTTATGGTCCGGCTAATACTTGGAATTTAATGCCAGATCGCGGTAGTGTAACAGCTAACCACTATGACCATGTACACGTGTCCTTTAACGGATAAGAAAGATGATGCAGCCAGCTTTTGCTGGCTGTTTTTTGGAGGTTTTATGGCAGATTTAAGAGATATGTATACGGAGGAGAAGTTAAAGGAGATTGCGGCTGTTTTTGAGGCGGTTGAATCTACATTTCCGACTGCCACATTTTTAACGGATGTTCAGAAAGATGGGTGGGAAGAGCTCACTCTGAGGGAGCGCCATGAGCGTTTGGCGCGTGTATTGATGGTGTGTTTGGCACGTCCTTTTCATCAGGTTGCTTCTTTTTTGCAGGAGGTGGGCTCCAAAGTTCAAGGTTTTACTTGGTTGTTTCTTCCAGATTTAGTTTCTCTTTTTGGGTTAGAGGATTTTCAGGCTTCTATGCAGACACTTGAGGTTTTAACGGAGTCGTCTTCAGCGGAGTTTGCCATCCGCCCTTTTTTGATGTTGGATTTTCTTAATACTTTTGAGCAAATGAAGTTTTGGGCAGTGTCTTCGAATGAGCATCATCGACGTTTAGCAAGTGAGGGCTTGCGTCCAAATTTACCTTGGGGTAAAAAAATTTCAGGTTTAGATCAGTATCGGCTTCAGATTTGGGCGCTACTAGAAACATTAAAGGGGGATTCTTCTCTTTATGTTCGAAAGTCTGTAGCCAATCATTTAAATGACTGGACACGGATTCATCCAGACCAAGTGTTAGATTTGTTGGAATCCTGGCAGGGATCTTCCAAGGAGACGGATTGGATTATCAAGCGAGCTGCGAGAAATTTGCTGAAGGCCGGACATCCACGGGCACTTGCTCTTTTTGGTTATGAGAGCCGGCAGGATGTGGAGCGGGTCTTTTGGTCTTTTCCCAATCAGATTGAAAGTGGAGAACACATGGTTCTGGACTATGAGGTTCAATTGACGCAAAAGGGACCTTTGCGTTTGGAGTTGCAAGTGGATTTTATGAAATCGAATGGCAAGCAGTCGTCCAAAACGTTTATGCTCAGAGATCGGGAGGCAACTATTTTACAGGGGCAGTGGACTTATGACTGGGTGGATAAAACCACACGGAAACATTGGAATGGTCAGCATAGCTTGCGTTTGCTTTTAAACGGTCAAGTGTTGGATGAAGGTTGGATTGAGGTTTCTGGGTTTGACCATAAGAAAAAATGATGAGCTTCTTCAAAGATGGTAATTGGTCAAAGTTGGTTCTCTATGTTAGGATAATAGTATTGAAATCATGAAAGTGAAGGGATGACCATGTCTGAAGATAAGTTGCGAATTTTTGAGGAAGACGCCATTATTCAAGAGTACTTTGAAAAATTAAAAGTATTGGTTTCCAAGAAATCTATTTTTGCTCAGCAAATAGGGCTTTTGGATGTTGCAAGTCTTTTGCGAGAATATTTTTATGAAGCAGGAGCGGATGAGGTTGTTTTGGACGCTTCTTATGCAGCGCCTTTTGTGATGGCTAAGTTTTTATCGAATCGACCTGATGCTAAGACCTTAATTTTTTATAATCATTACGATACAGTTCCTGCGGATGGAGATCAGATTTGGACTGGGAAGCCATTTGAAGTTAGTGTGCGGGATGGTTTTATCTATGGTCGCGGTGTTGATGATGATAAGGGGCATATCACAGCTCGTCTCTCTGCCCTCAAGAAGTACCAAGCGGAGTCTGGTGGTAGTCTTCCGGTCAATGTGATTTTTATTGTTGAAGGTGCAGAAGAGTCAGCTTCTGTCGATTTGGAGCGCTATTTAGACAAGTACAAAACAGACTTAGTTGGGGCAGATTTGTTAGTCTGGGAGCAAGGGCATCGGAATCAACTACACCAGTTAGAGATAGCGGGTGGTAACAAGGGGATTGTGACCTTTGATCTCCAGGTGGATTCCGCAGCCTTGGATATCCATTCTTCCTATGGAGGGGTCATCGATTCTGCTTCCTGGTATTTGGTATCAGCTCTTCATTCGATGAGAGCGACTGATGGTCGTATCTTGATTGATGGCATTTATGATCAGGTTCGAGAGCCGAATGAACGAGAATTGGCTTTGGTTGAGTCACATGCCTTAGCCAATCCGGCGTCAGTTACAGAGCTTTATGGCTTGACTTTGCCAGTTTTAGTGGAAGAGCGTCGTGAGTTTTTAAAACGTCTTTATTTTGAACCTTCTATCACTATTGAAGGACTTTCCACGGGTTACTTGGGTCAAGGAGTTAAAACAATTATTCCAGCTCAAGCCCAAGCTAAAATGGAAGTTCGTTTAGTTCCTGGTTTAGATCCGTATGATGTATTGGAGAAAATCCGATTACATTTGGCAAAACATGGTTTTGAACAGGTTCGAGTTGCCTTTACCTTAGGTGAGAAGAGCTATCGCAGTGATATGTCAGCACCGTCAATCCTCAGAGTTATTGAGTTGGCAGAGCAATTAACTCCAGAAGGAGTCGCAGTTTTACCGACCTCACCAGGGACAGGACCAATGCACACGGTATTTGAAACTTTAGAGGTGCCAATTGCAGGCTTCGGAATGGGGAATGCGAATAGTCGCGATCATGCTGGGGATGAAAATGTTAGCATTGCCGACTATGTCAGTCATGTGGAACTCGTTCAGGCCTTGATTGCAAGTTATGAATAAAAGGCAGGTGGCTTAGGCCGCCTTTTTGAAAGAAAGATGATACGAAAAGCAAGTACTGAGGATTTGGATAAGATAGTCGCTATTTGGTTGGCAACGAATTTGGAGGCTCATGAATTTATTGAGGCTTCCTATTGGCAGGACCAGCTTTTACATGTTGCTCAAGCTATAGATGTAGCTGAAGTTTATGTGGCTGAGGACTTTGGATTTATTCAGGGATTTATTGGCCTCCAAGGCTCCTATGTGGCTGGTTTGTTTGTGGCTCAGGAATTTCAAGGACAAGGGGTGGGGAGCCAGCTCTTAAGTTTTGCGAAAGAGAAGCGGTCGCCCTTATCCCTTTCTGTTTTTGAAAAAATGAAAAAGCAATAACATTCTATGAAAAGCAAGGATTTCAAGTTGTAAAAAGAGATATGGATCCTGCAACGGGGCAGGAACAAGTTTGGATGTCCTATGAGAAAATAGATAAAAATGGAGAATAAAGAACATGAAATTAGCAGTTTATGCAAAACCAGGTCAAGTAGGCCTTGTAGAGAGTGAGAAGCCTCAGATTGAGGATAGTCAAGATGCGATTATTCGAATTGTGAGAACTTGTGTCTGTGGTTCTGATTTATGGCGTTATCGAGATGAGACGATGCAGCCTGGAACTCGGAATTCAGGTCATGAGGCGATTGGTATTGTTGAAGAGGTTGGTTCTGATATTACAACCGTAAAACCAGGAGATTTTGTGATTGCTCCGTTTACCCATGGTTGTGGGAATTGTGATGCCTGCCGTGCTGGATTTGATGGGACATGTGATCACCATATTGGAGATAACTGGTCTGGTGGTGTTCAAGCAGAATATATTCGATTTCAATATGCGAATTGGGCTTTGGTGAAAATTCCAGGTCAGCCTTCAGATTATTCAGAAGGTATGCTTAAATCTCTATTAGCCTTAGCGGATGTGATGCCGACTGGTTACCATGCGGCGCGTGTGGCCAATGTGAAACCAGGAGACAAAGTCGTTGTTATTGGAGATGGTGCTGTAGGTCAATGTGCGGTAATTGCAGCTCGAATGCTTGGGGCGTCGCAAATTATCATGATGAGCCGTCATGCAGATCGGCAGGCTTTGGCACTTGAATTTGGCGCAACGGCAATTGTTGCGGAGCGAGGTGCAGAAGGAATTGCTAAGGTTCGAGAGATTTTAGGTGGTGGAGCAGATGCTGCCTTGGAATGTGTTGGAACGGAAGCATCGATTGACCAGGCTCTAGGTGTTTTGCATAATGGAGGTCGAATTGGTTATGTGGGGGTTCCCCATTATGACAAGCATTCCTTGGGTTCGACTTTTGCCCAAAATATCACCATTGGAGGGGGTGCAGCCTCCGTCACAACATATAATAAACAGGTGCTTTTAAAGGCAGTTTTAGATGGTGCGATCAATCCAGGAAAAGTCTTTACAACATCTTATCCTTTGGAAGAGATTGATCAAGCTTATCAGGATATGGATCAGCGGAAGTCTATCAAGTCTCTCTTAATCTTGGAGTAGAGAATGAGTCGGGAGAGCGGGCAAGGATTTAGTGAAGTCTAGCTGGAGCTCATAGTCCTGCCCTATATAGCAAGCTGTATTAAAGAATGAATATTGAGCAACAAGGAGACTGGAACTTTTAACCAGTCTCTTTGTCATACCGCAAGAATCGGTAGTTTTTAGAAGTTCCCTTAACATGAAAACTAGAATTGTAGCTAGTTATACGCATCATTCTGCTTTGAAAAGTTGAATATTCAGCTAATGATGGGAAGCTATAAATTGAAATTCACTTGCTTCCTAGATTTGAACCTGTTTTTCAAATTTCCGAGACTAATTTGACTCTACTAGAAAATCTACATCCTTGAATTTTAAGGGGGCTTCCTATAAAATAGAAGAAAAAGAAGGGGAAGACAAATGGATTTTAAGCAGGCAGTGGCTCATTTTAAACAGATGCTGACCAAAGAGGTGGAGGATAAGATTGCCTCTGGTGAAAAATTGGTGCTCTTTATTGGACGGGAATCTTGTCCATATTCTCGATTTTTTGCTCCCAAATTAGCACAAGTACAAGCAGAACAGCAATTGGAGGTCGCTTTTTTAGACAGTGAAAATTTAGCGGACTGGCATGATTTACAAGCTTTTAGAGCAAAGTATCAAATTGTGACAGTACCGGGATTATTAGTAGCCGAGGATCAACAAGTTGCAGTCATTTGTGACTCATCCTTGTCACCGGAAGCTATAGCTGCTTTCATTTGTACGAAAAACTAGGAGGAACTTATTTGGAAAAGGTAAGTATTATTATTCCAGTTTATAATGCAGAGAAGTATCTTCGCGAGTGTGTTGAAAGTGTTTGTAATCAGAGTTATCAAAATCTGGAGATTCTCTTGATTAATGATGCTTCCAAGGATTCGTCAGCACTATTGATTGAACAGTTGAAATTGAAAGATTCCCGGATTAAGGCTATCCATAAGTCTCAGAATGAAGGAGTTGGGGCAGCTCGCAACACTGGACTAGATATGGCTCAAGGCGAGTACATTCTGTTTATTGACCAAGACGATTGGATAGACTCAAATCATATTGCAGATTTAGTGGAGTTATTGGAACGGACACAGGCTGATATTGCTATTGCGAATTTCACTCGTTATTATATGGATGAAGAACGGTATGAAATTCATATTGCAGATCAGGACTACTATGAGTTGGAGTTAACACCTAAGGAATGGTTCCGTTATCAGTATGGACAACCACACAATCTTAGCAGTTGTTTTACAGTTCCCTGGGGAAAACTGTATAAAAAGTCCTTATTTGAAAACTTTTTATACTATACAGGGCGATTTGGTGAAGATGATCGAGGTACTTGGAAACTTTATTTGCTCAGTGAGAAGATCGCTTACATGCATCGGGCTAGTCTAGTCTATCGGGTTAATGAGAGCAGTATGACTCAGACTGCTGAGAAAGTAGAGATTTTTTCTGTAGAGCCTGTTTTAGAACGGATAGCTGTACTGGCTATGTTGGGGTTTGATATATCCCAAGAAGTAGCAGCTTTTAAGTGGAGAGCTCAGGTTAATCGTGATGCCAAACTGTTAGCAGGTGATATTGAAGCCTATAGAGACTTAGAGTTGAAATTGAAATTATTGGAAAACGATACAAAATGAGAGTCTATATTACAAATTTGAATGGACAGGCAGCACAAAGTACAGCTCAAATTGCCCAGAATATGGTAACGGATATTGCTTTAGATTTAGGATACCGAGAACTGGGAATCTATGCTTACAATATACATTCAGATACGTCTAGTGAACTGAGCAAGCGTTTAGATGGCATTGTAGCAGGTCTACGACATGGAGATGTCGTGATTTTTCAAACTCCTACCTGGAACACTACGGATTTTGATGAGAGATTTATGAATAAATTAAAAGCTTACCACATTAAGGTTGTAATTTTTATTCATGATATGGTTCCTTTAATGTTTGCAGGGAATTATTATTTGATGGAGCGAACGATTGCTTATTACAATAAAGCGGACGTTATTATCGCACCAAGTCAAAAAATGCTAGATGTTCTACGTGCCCACGGCTTAACGGTTCAAAAAACAGTAATCCAGGGAATGTGGGATCATCCAACCGAGTCTTATCAAGCAGAAGCTCATTTTAAAAAGGAAATTCATTTTCCAGGTTCTCCTGAACGTTTTTCCTTTGTCAAGGAATGGCAGTACACGATTCCGCTAAATCTGTATACCTGGCATCAGTTACCCCTACCTGAACAGGTGAATTATAAAGGGTATAAACCGGATCAAGAACTACTAATGGAGTTATCCCATGGTGGCTTTGGCTTGGTTTGGATGGATGATCATGATAAGGATTACCAAACTCTTTATTGTCCTTATAAATTGGGGACATTTTTAGCCGCAGGGATTCCAGTAATTGTTCAAAAGGGAATTGCTAACCAGGACATTATTAAGCATAATAACCTTGGTTTTGTAGTGGAAAGTATCGAAGAAGCGGTGGAGCGAATTCAATCCTTATCAGAAGTGGAGTATGGGCAGATGGTAGAGTGCGTTCGAACCTTTAACCCTCTTATCAGACAGGGATTTTTTAGCCGTCGTCTTTTGACAGAGGCTGTTTTTCAAGCCTTGTGTCAGTAAGGAGTATTATGAAGAATTTAGCATCGATTCAAGTAGGATCTATTTTAGAGACTCTTCAGCTTATCCAGGAGCATGGAGCATCCGTTGCTCGTTTCGGAGATGGCGAAGTAGATATGATGACAGGGTCTAACATTCCCTATCAAGACTATGATCCTGATTTGGCTCAAGCTCTTTTAGAAATTCTACAGACACCAAGTACTTCTAATTTTTTAGTTTGTTTACCGGATGTATTTCAAAATATGGAGCGTTATAATGGCAATGCTACTCGTTTCTGGAATCAGCATTTTGCTAGATATCAAGATTTTTATCGAGAATATTGTCATTCACCATGGTATGGATCGACATTTATTTCGAGACCTTATATTGATTTGGTTGATAAAAGTCAAGCAGTAGGCTTCTTTGAGGCTTTGAAAGACGTGTGGAAAGGGCGAGATTTGTTAATCGTAGAGGGTGAAACGTCTCGCTCGGGTGTTGGCAATGACCTTTTTGCAGATGCTCAGTCGATTGAACGGGTTATTTGTCCTTCACGAAATGCTTTTGCTTATTATGAAGAAATTCTACATACTGTGCGTCAGAAAGCGGGCAATCGCCTTATTTTGTTGATGTTGGGGCCGACAGCTAAGGTTTTGGCACGAGATTTGAGCAAGGCTGGCTATCAAGCGATTGATTTGGGGCATATTGATTCAGAATATGAATGGTTTCAGATGGGTGCAACTTACAAGGTGAAGTTATCCCATAAGCATACAGCAGAGTTTAATTACGATGAGGAGATCGATCTGGAGCATGATGTGGAGTATGTCCATCAAATTGTGGCTCGAGTTGGAGTGGAGGAGGAAGTAACTGTGATCACTGAAGCGGATAACATCGAAGCAACGGGTTTGATTTCGATTATTGTTCCTGTCTATAATGTAGCGCCATATCTCCATCGTTGCTTAGATTCTATTGTGAAGCAAACCTATAGCTATTTTGAAGTGCTATTGATTAATGATGGTTCGACAGATGGTAGTGTAGCTATTTGTCAAGAGTACGTGGATAAAGACTCCCGTATTCGATTAGTGCATCAAGAAAACCAGGGGCCTTCTGCCGCAAGAAATCTAGGGATTAGCTTAGCAAAAGGAGAATATGTAACCTTTATTGACTCAGATGATTTTGTGGAAGCTACTTATTTGGAACTTTTGCACAAGGCCTTGGTGACCAATCGTTCAGATATTTCTGTTTGTAATTTCACGTCTTTTAATGAAGAACGTCAAGCATTTCTATTTTCGATTACTTCTGAGATGTATTTTGAAGAAACTTATAGTGTTCAGGAGTGGTTACGTCAAGAAAATCAGGGACGACATAATTTACATTTGGTATTCACCTTTTCACCGATGAAACTCTTTAAGCGTTCCTTGTGGGAAGGTACTGCTTATCCATTAGGGCGCCTACGAGAAGATGATGCGACCATTTATAAAACGTATTTAAAAGCGAAAAGGATTACCTTCATCAATCAACCTCTTTATTACTACTCTCAGAGTCCTACTGGTTTGTCACGAAATGTGATGCGAGAGGATATTGTGAGTATGGTTTCCATTGCTGAGGAGCGAATCGCCCTATTACTGGCTCTAGGCTATGATGTTACTGAACATTTGGATTCCTACATTAAACGTTTGAAGAAGTGCAGGGACGATGCTTTATCTAGTGGGCAAATTGAGGTGTATCAGCATTTGCAAAATAAACTTGATTTAATTAACAATCATCAGAAAGAGGTCTAAATGGAAAAAATAACGGTGATTGTTCCTGTCTTTAATGCCGGTCCTTATCTCCGACAATGTTTGGATAGTATTGTTCGACAAAGTTATCAGAATCTAGAAATTATCCTAATCAATGATGGATCTACAGATGGTTCTGCTGCCATCTGTGAGCAGTATCGTCAACAAGATCAACGCATTCGTGTTGTTCATAAAAAACTTGGTGGTGGCGGAGTTGGAGCTGCTCGTAATAGTGCTCTTCCTTTGATTACAGGTGACTATGTCCTATTTGTAGATAATGATGATTGGCTAGAGGAAACTCATATTGAATATTTGTATCAGGCTTTGAAAGAGACGGATAGTGATATTTCAATTGCGAATTTTACAGAGTATATCGATGACCGAGGGGCCTATCGTTTTCATTTAACGGAAGAAGATTATTTCCGAGAAACCTATACACCTGCGGAATGGTTTCAATATCAATATGAAGGACGTTTTTCCTTTAGTCAGGTATTTACAGTTCCCTGGTCTAAATTGTATAAGGCTAGTCTCTTTGAGGGAATTATTTATCCAGAAGATGAAAAAGTTGAAGATGATTATACAACTTGGAAATTGTACTTGTTAGCAGATAAAATTGTCTATAGTCATGTAGGAAGTTATGTTCATCGAAAACGTTCCAGCTCTGTAACCAGTACTGTTGAGTTGGTGTATGTATTTCCTTTACGCAGTATTCAGGAACGTGTGCTGATCTTGTCATTAATTGGTTTTGATGTCAAACAGGAATTACGTGCCTATCGTTGGCGATTAGAGCACCATATTGAAACTCTATTGGCAAAAGGGGATATGCAAGACTATCAAAAATGTCTTACAACTCTGAAAATCCTGGACAAATGGTCTTAGAGAGAAGATTGGCTTCAAATCTTTTAAAAAGTTTTTAGTTTTTGTAGTAAGTCTCTAGAGATTCTATCTTAGCTGCTAAACATATGAATCTATCTACTATAAATAAAGAGGTCGAGATTTGAAGTCGGCCTCTTTTTTATAGGTGTTCCCGTACTAAAAGGAATGATTGATCCTTGATTTTGGATTCGTGTTCGGAATAAGAATTATTTGTGTGAAAAAGCACGAAGAAATGTTAGTCCTTTCTTGATTTTATAAGAAAATTTCCTTATAAAAATGAGTTGAATTGATTGAAAAATATGAGGCTTAGATATATAATAAAGGCATTACATTATTTTGAAAGGTTGTGTGTGAGTGAAACATAGAGAAGGAAAATCTGTTGAATCTTATAGGCATACTCGTGTTAAAATGCATAAATCAGGTAAGCATTGGGTCCGCACGATTATGTCTAGCGTTGGTTCCATTATTTTAGGCCAATCAAGGACAAAAATTTCTGAGCAATCGCTTCAGAAATATAACCCTGATGAAATGGCATCTAAATTAATCTCTCCAGCTACTGTCTTAAAAGGGGCTGGGGCTCTTGGTGCAGTGATTGGTGGGGCTGCTTTAGGAACGGATGAGGCCTTTGCGACTGAGACAGTTGTAGCATCTGAAACAAGTACAGAACATTTGACAACAGCTGAGGAAGTAACCTTGCCTACAGATGCAGTAGTTTCTACTTCATCCGAACAGGTTTCCTCTCTCCAAAATACGCTGTCAGATGTGTCTGAAAGCTCAGTATTACAAGAGTCTGGTTCAGATTCAGCTTCCTTATCTACCTCTGTATCTACATCTGTTTCAGTTAGTGAATCAGAGTCTGTATCTGCTTCAGAATCGTTATCTCTTTCAGAATCGATTTCTATTTCAACTTCAACTTCGAGCTCAGTATCTCTGTCTCTATCTGAAAGTCATTCAAGTTCCGAATCACTTTCTTTATCTGAGAGCGAGAGTCAGTCAGCAAGTTACCGTGCATCATTGACTTTTGGCAAAGAGACAACTCAAGCTGAGAAGACTGAGCAGGTAACAGAGCGTGATAATCGTCTAGCAGAATTGAATAGAGCGAAATCAAGTGCTGAAATTTTAACACAGTTAGCTCAGGAACAGCGTTTTGACTTAACGAATGAATCCCTGGCAGAAGCAGTAGCTGTTAGTCAAGGAGATATCGTTGCTGCTAAAACCATTTTAGGGGATTCTACTGCTACTCTAGCAGAAATTCAAACAACCTTATCAGCTTTACGCAATAGCTCGCAAGCTTTAGCAGCAGAGCTTGTGAAGCAAACACCAGATGGGAAGTTGAGTTTCATGCTCGACACAAGCTCAGCAGTGGTCTCTGGTCTTCCAAATCAAGCTGTTCCAGCTACCGTAGCAGGTTATACTGTCGAGCAGAAATATCCGGACAATATTAAATTGGTGGATATGAATGAAGACTTCTTCACTTTTGCAGTTGTGACAGATTCAAATAGTGCACATTATTTATCTCTATCTATTAATAAAGCAAATGAGATTTATGTGAATACGTTTGATAGCAACGGATCTGTAGTGGATCGGACTCTCCTAGTTTATGGTAATGATGCCCGTCAAACCATGACGACTGGAAACTGGACTTTATCTTCTCAATTACGCTTTACTCAAGATGGAACGATTATCCCAGATCAAGCTCGTATTCGTATTTCTACAACGAATGGGAATGGGACTGTTGTTGGTTTGTTTGGATTCCAGCAGAGACCTGCTACATCTACGCGAGTAGATATTAATAATGTACCAGTTTATGTAACGCAGAGAATTCAGCATGTGTATACAGATGGGAAACAGGCTGCTCCAGAACTGACACAGTCTGGTTGGAGTTACTCACCTTATACCACAGCAGCTGTGAGCGTGGAGCATGGGAAAATGGTTGAAGTCACTGGAGGAGGGGCTACAGGTGTTCTAACGGTGACCAACCCAGTAATTACATACCGATACGATTACAGTATTTCAGAATCTGAAAGCACCTCACTCTCTACTTCTGAAAGATTATCAACTTCAGAGTCTGTAATGGCTTCACAATCACTTTCGACTTCAAGCAGTTTATCTGTTTCGATGAGTGTTTCTAGCTCTGAGAGTTTGTCTCACTCGGCTTCTGAAAGTCTTTCGGCTTCAGAGTCCATCAGTCACTCAGATTCTCAAAGTCTATCGATTTCAGAATCCGTATCCCATTCTATTTCAGAGTCTATCTCCGAATCTATCTCAACTTCAACCAGTGATTCTGTATCTATGTCTATATCCGAATCTGTATATGAATCGGTAAGTGAGTCTATGTCTGAATCTGTCTTAGAGTCAGTATCAGAATCCGTAAGTGAGTCCATCTCAGAATCCGTCTCCGAGTCAGTAAGCGAGTCTATCTCAGAATCTGTGTCAGAGTCAGTAAGCGAATCTATCTCAGAATCTGTGTCAGAATCGATAAGTGAGTCTATTTCAGAATCTGTATCAGAGTCCGTAAGTGAGTCTATTTCAGAATCTGTATCAGAATCCGTAAGTGAGTCTATCTCAGAATCCGTCTCCGAGTCCGTGAGCGAGTCCATTTCAGAATCCGTGTCAGAGTCATTGAGCGAATCAATCTCAGAGTCAGTATCAGAATCCGTAAGTGAGTCAATTTCAGAGTCTGTATCAGAATCCGTAAGTGAGTCAATTTCAGAGTCAGTATCAGAATCCGTAAGTGAGTCCATCTCAGAATCTGTATCAGAATCAGTGAGTGAGTCAATTTCAGAATCTGTATCCGAGTCAGTGAGCGAGTCCATTTCAGAATCTGTGTCAGAATCAGTAAGTGAGTCTATCTCTGAATCTGTGTCAGAGTCAGTAAGCGAATCTATCTCAGAATCTGTGTCAGAATCAGTGAGTGAGTCAATTTCAGAGTCTGTATCAGAGTCAGTAAGCGAGTCTATCTCAGAATCTGTGTCAGAATCAGTGAGCGAGTCTATTTCAGAATCTGTGTCAGAATCCATAAGTGAATCTATCTCAGAATCTGTGTCAGAATCCGTAAGTGAGTCAATTTCAGAATCTGTATCAGAATCCGTAAGTGAGTCAATTTCAGAGTCTGTATCAGAATCCGTAAGTGAATCCATTTCAGAATCTGTATCAGAATCCGTAAGTGAATCTATTTCAGAATCAGTCTCCGAGTCCGTAAGTGAATCTATTTCAGAATCTGTGTCAGAATCGGTAAGTGAGTCTATCTCAGAATCTGTGTCAGAATCGGTAAGTGAGTCTATTTCAGAATCTGTATCAGAATCGGTAAGTGAGTCTATCTCAGAATCCGTAAGTGAGTCTATCTCAGAATCTGTGTCAGAGTCAGTGAGTGAGTCTATTTCAGAATCAGTCTCAGAATCCGTAAGTGAGTCTATCTCAGAATCAGTCTCAGAATCCGTAAGTGAATCCATTTCAGAGTCTGTATCCGAGTCCGTAAGCGAGTCCATCTCAGAATCTGTGTCAGAATCGGTAAGTGAGTCTATGTCAGAGTCTGTGTCAGAGTCGGTGAGTGAGTCTATCTCAGAATCTGTGTCAGAGTCGGTGAGTGAGTCTATTTCAGAATCTGTGTCAGAGTCCGTAAGTGAATCCATTTCAGAATCAGTCTCAGAATCCGTAAGTGAATCCATTTCAGAGTCTGTATCAGAATCCGTAAGTGAGTCAATTTCAGAATCCGTCTCCGAGTCCGTAAGCGAGTCAATTTCAGAATCCGTCTCCGAGTCAGTAAGTGAGTCTATCTCAGAATCTGTATCGGAATCCGTAAGTGAGTCAATTTCAGAATCTGTGTCAGAATCTGTGTCAGAATCCATAAGTGAATCTATCTCAGAATCTGTGTCAGAATCCGTAAGTGAGTCCATTTCAGAATCTGTATCAGAATCCGTAAGTGAGTCAATTTCAGAGTCTGTATCAGAATCCGTAAGTGAATCCATTTCAGAATCTGTGTCCGAGTCCGTAAGTGAATCTATTTCAGAATCTGTGTCCGAGTCCGTAAGCGAGTCCATCTCAGAATCAGTCTCCGAGTCCGTAAGCGAGTCTATTTCAGAATCTGTATCCGAGTCCGTAAGTGAGTCCATTTCAGAATCTGTATCAGAATCCGTAAGTGAGTCAATTTCCGAGTCTGTATCAGAATCCGTAAGTGAATCCATTTCAGAATCTGTGTCAGAATCCGTAAGTGAGTCTATCTCAGAATCTGTGTCAGAGTCCGTAAGTGAATCCATTTCAGAGTCTGTCTCCGAGTCCGTAAGTGAGTCCATTTCAGAATCTGTATCAGAATCCGTAAGTGAGTCCATTTCAGAGTCTGTATCAGAATCCGTAAGTGAGTCCATTTCAGAATCAGTCTCAGAATCCGTAAGTGAATCCATTTCAGAATCTGTATCAGAATCCGTAAGTGAATCTATTTCAGAATCAGTCTCCGAGTCCGTAAGTGAATCTATTTCAGAATCTGTGTCAGAATCGGTAAGTGAGTCTATCTCAGAATCTGTGTCAGAGTCCGTGAGTGAGTCTATTTCAGAATCTGTGTCAGAATCCGTAAGTGAGTCTATCTCAGAATCAGTATCAGAATCCGTAAGTGAATCCATTTCAGAGTCTGTATCCGAGTCCGTAAGCGAGTCTATCTCAGAATCAGTCTCAGAATCGGTAAGTGAGTCTATTTCAGAATCTGTGTCAGAATCAGTGAGTGAATCCATTTCAGAGTCTGTATCAGAGTCAGTAAGCGAGTCTATCTCAGAATCTGTCTCAGAATCCGTAAGTGAGTCCATTTCAGAATCTGTGTCAGAGTCCGTGAGTGAGTCTATTTCAGAATCTGTGTCAGAGTCTGTGAGCGAATCTATCTCAGAATCCGTGTCAGAATCGGTAAGTGAGTCTATCTCAGAATCTGTATCAGAATCGGTAAGTGAGTCCATTTCAGAATCTGTCTCAGAATCCGTAAGTGAATCCATTTCCGAGTCTGTATCAGAATCCGTAAGTGAGTCAATTTCAGAATCCGTCTCAGAGTCATTAAGCGAGTCAATTTCAGAATCCGTCTCAGAGTCAGTAAGTGAGTCTATCTCAGAATCTGTATCGGAATCCGTAAGTGAGTCAATTTCAGAATCTGTGTCAGAGTCAGTAAGTGAGTCTATCTCAGAATCTGTGTCAGAATCGGTAAGTGAGTCCATTTCAGAATCTGTATCAGAATCCGTAAGTGAGTCTATCTCAGAATCCGTCTCCGAGTCAGTGAGCGAGTCCATTTCAGAATCTGCATCAGAGTCATTAAGCGAGTCCATTTCAGAATCTGTGTCAGAATCAGTGAGTGAGTCCATTTCAGAATCTGTGTCAGAATCCGTAAGTGAGTCTATCTCAGAATCTGTGTCAGAGTCCGTAAGTGAATCCATTTCAGAGTCTGTATCAGAGTCCGTAAGTGAGTCCATTTCAGAATCTGTATCAGAGTCCGTGAGCGAATCTATCTCAGAATCCGTCTCCGAGTCAGTGAGCGAGTCCATTTCAGAATCTGTGTCAGAATCCGTAAGTGAGAAACCGGTCGCTAATCGTCTTCCAAATACTGGAGATCAAGATTCTTCAGGTATGAGCCTAGCGGGATTAGGTCTTCTATCAGCGATTTTATTGGGTCGGAAAAAACGAAAAAAAGATGGCCAAGCAGTCGATTAATGACTGATAATGATCATAATAGATATGCATAGTATGGTTTTAGACGAATCATATGATCGTTAGACGAAAAATGAGGCTGGAACATTTTGTTCCAGCCTCTCTATGCATGTTGCTACAAAATTTACAGTGTAGAAATAAAAAAGAGGATATTTAGACAAGAATATGATTCTTGTAGCTATTAGCTTCTCTAGCTATTTTAGGAGAGGGCAGAGATTGTTTATGTTATACTTATTTTAAAAAGGAAATATGAGGATGACCTCACTATGTTAAATTTAAAAAGTACATTGGCCAATCAGTTACTGCGTAGTAAAATGATCTGGACTTTGTTGATTGTGATGGTTTACATGATTGGACGGTTTTTACCAGTTCCGACAGCCCTGATTACAAATGAGCAACTACAACAATTTGGAAATCATACTATTTGGCAGAATCTTGCAACGGTGACTGGAGCTCGGATTAGTAGTCTGACGCTATTCTCCTTGGGATTGAGTCCTTGGATGACAACTGTTATTATTTGGCGCTTTTTTACTGTTTTTAATATCTTTAAAAATCAAACTCAGGCTCAGATGTATCACTATCGAATGTTATTATCGATAGTCATTGCAGCTATTCAAGCTTTTGGTTTAACAGCTTCTGCCCAATTACTTGAACTGCCTTTTATGGGTGTATCAGGAAAAGAAGTTAGCTGGTTTATTACGATTGTAATTTTGGTGGTAGGATCCGTTGTTCTAACGTGGTTAGGAAATAGAAATGCTGTTCGTGGTCTAGGTGGTATGACAATGATCATTTTGGTGAATATGATTCTTTCTTTTATAGAGAATGGAATTCGTTTTATCTCTGAACAGTCCGGATTTTCATTTCTGTTACTCGGTCAATTGTTGATTTTTGCGGTAATCTATAGCTTGTTAGTTCTGTTGACGGTTACGCTGTATAGAGGAGAATACCGAATACCAATTCGAAGGGTAGCCCTTCACACGGTCTATGATCAGAAAAGCTATTTACCGATTCGAGTAACACCGGCTGGAGCCTTGCCTTTCATGTATGGAATGACTTTGATGATGTTACCTGCTTATTTGTTAAGTGGTCTACGCTCCCTTTATCCGACCAATGAGATGCTGAAAGTCTTGAGTACCCAGTTAAGTTTGACGCAGGTACCGGGAGCAATTTTTTATATGTTTCTTTTGTATATCTTATCGATTGGTTTTGCTTATTACAACTATGATTCTTATGATATTGCCAGAAATATGCGTAATAACGGGGATTATATTGAAGGGATTCGTCCGGGGCGTGATACAAAAGACTATATTCAGAAAAAAGTCTCTAGTCTTGCTCAATTTGGAGCTTGTACAGTTCTGTTGATTGGAGGCTTGCCCTTATTATTTCTAGTAGTCAGAGGAACACATGATGGTAGTATTAGCATTGCTCTGTTGATTAACAATGCCTATATTGTATCGAGCCTATTATTGGGAGTTGTTGAACAAGTAGACACTATTCAAAGTTGGAAAAACTACCAGAATGTCATTTAGAAGTCGGGAGTTTAGCATGTTTTATTTCATTCCATCTTGGTACAATGCGAATCGTCCTTGGTACCATCAGACTCAAATCTGGTTTCGCGTTTTAGAACGTATGACCTTTGATGATACAGTTCACCAGATTAAAATGTTTCATCAGGGGCAAGAAGAAGTTGGATTGTTGATTTTAAATTATCAGCCTCAACTGCGCTATTTCTTACATAAACAAGACCTTCTTGCAATTCCGTATTGGTCATTCTTTGATGATATTCAAAATATTTCGTCTGTATCAGTGAAGCCTTTTTCGTTTAAAGAGCTGCGTTGGCCAAAAGGGACACAATTTCTATACAGTCCCTTTGCTGTTTTAGCACGAGTGAATCAAAAAGATATTGCAAGAATTCATTTTGCTCAAGATGGAAATCTTTTCTTTATTGAATTTTTAGA
This sequence comes from Streptococcus sp. WM07, assembly GCF_004570525.1. Lineage (GTDB taxonomy): Bacteria > Bacillota > Bacilli > Lactobacillales > Streptococcaceae > Streptococcus. The sequence goes on from NZ_SPPZ01000008.1 coordinate 23,474, forward strand.
AGATGATAGGGTGAGCAAACAGTATCTTTTTGACGACCGAGGCTTCCTATCTTCTATTCTCTATTTTGATGAGCAGGAGCAAGAATGGTATCAGGATTATCTCAATGAAAGTGGTGTCTGGCAGGTACGTGAATACTTACAGGGATCTTTAGAAGGACAGATTGAAGTGAATCCTTATGCAGACCATCTGTTTCAACAGAAGTTTTACCAGTCTTGGTCTTCACTAATGGAAGAACGTTTGGAACTTTTAAAGCAACAGGTGATGGATGATCAGGATACGTTGGTGATTGCGAGTCATTCTCAGCACAATGAGTTAATGCTTCAAGTATTTCCTAAGCAGCAGAAAGTTGTTTCCTTTTTTGGGGACCGTTTTCAATTTGAAGTGGAAGATTCGAGCCAACAGTTAGTTGAACAAGCGAACTTATTGGTTGTTGATACTAAAAAACAAGAAGAAAAGCTACGGCAATGGATGCAAGTCGTGTACCAGCAGCCAAAAGCGCTTTTACGTGTACCTCCTTATGATACACGTCTGCGATTGGGACATAGCCAAATGATAAAAGAGCAGATCCTGTATTTTTATATGGATTCTTTGACAGAATCGGAACTATTTCTTGTGCTAGAAGTTTTGTTAGATTTTATGGCGCAGCATGATGATGTAGCTCTATCATTAGTAACCTTTGACCGTTCTCGTAATACAAAAATAGTAGAAGAGTGGATTAATCAGCGAATCTATAGTCATTACAATGCAGAGGATTTTTTTCAAGTAGCAGATACTGGAAATGAAAACCAATTGGAAGAAGATGAGGAGATGGAGCTGTCACGAATTCATTTTCATTTACTAACAAATGAAAATGATATTATTACAGCTTTAGATTCTGCACGTTTGGTGCTTGATTTGGGAGTAGAACCTGATCTCTATACTCAGATTGCTAGTATTTCAGCGGGGGTTCCTCAGATTAATCAGGTCGAGACAGACTTTGTTAGTCATAAGAAAAATGGTTGGATTCTTCATCCAGAGGAAAATTTAGAAGAAGCCTTACATTTTTATTTAGAGGGATTAGCAAACTGGAATCGTTCCTTGGTTTATTCGGTTCAGAAAATGGTAGATTATACAAGTGGTCGTATCCTTCATCAGTGGCATGAATTATTAGATAAGGAAGAAAGAACATGAAAATCTTACAAATTGGTGCCTCTTCTTGGGTCAATCAAGAGATTGTTTTACCGGAGGATATGGAGTGGTACTGTACGGAAGCAGAAGATATTCCAGCGTTGTTAGAGGAACTGACAGAACAAGCTCGGAATCGTTTACCGAAAATGGAAGACGGAAGCTCACTGCCGAAAGTACGTTTGTACTTTGATGCTGTTGTGATTACAAGCTCACTAGCTGAAGAAAGTTTGACTCCCCTTATGAATTGTGTGGAAGCCTATGGTCTTTATGTGGATACGGGAGTTTCCCTGCCGGAAGGAAGTCCTTTTGGGATATTTAGGCGAAAAATGCTACGGAAGCTCGAAGTTGTGGGAGATTTGCAAACAAAGATTGACTATCTTTATCTCACACACTTTGGGAGTCAATACGGTGCGAAACTAAAAGTACCGGATATTGATGTTAGTGAACAATTTCAAGGGAACGTCTTTTATGATGGTCACGTAGCTGTTCATTTGCAGGGAGAGTTTGGCCAAGATTTTACCCCTTTACTAACCTTCCGTTATAATTTGGGAACCTTTCCTGTAGCCCTTGAAATTTGGTTGGAATATTTTAAAGTAGCAGGAAATCCAGAGATTTATTTGGAACTTACTCCGATGCGAAAGGGAAGCCTGCATGATTTTTTGGAACCGATTGTATTAAGCGAGGATCAATTGGAGACTCCCTATATTCTTCCCCCTGATGAAGAAATTGGTTTTTATGCCATCTCAGTCTGGGCCAAGGGAACAGGCGAGTTGGGATTTGGACCTCTTCATTGGCGGTATTCCCGTATCGGGATGGGACAATTTGTTCTAGGTGGGGAACGTTTCAGCGATTCTAAAAAACAGGAGTTGATTTATTATTTCAATCCTGGGGATCTGAAGCCACCTTTGAATGTTTATTTTTCAGGTTTTCGAACTGCTGAGGGATTTGAGGGTTATGGAATCATGAAGTCCCTGAAAGGTCCTTTTCTGTTGATTGGGGATCCGCGCTTAGAAGGTGGTGGCTTTTATATTGGTTCACCTGAATTGGAAGCCAAAGTGGTAGAGGTAATTCAGGAATCTTTAGATTATTTAGGTTTTCAACAATCAGATCTTATTTTATCGGGTTTATCCATGGGAACTTTCGGAGCTCTTTATTATGCGTCTGATTTCAATCCCTATGCAGTTGTTATTGGAAAACCGTTTACAAATGTAGGTGATACGGTAGCTGCTATCAAGCTAAAAAGACCTGATGAATTTGAGACAAGTGCAGATGTTTTGCTCAATGTCACTGGGGGAGCTCAAAAGCAGGACATGGAGCAATTGAATCAGAAATTTTGGGATAAGTTTAAGCAATCTAGCTTTGCGGAGACTACTTTTGCAATTGCCTACATGGAAAATGATGATTATGACGGTAAAGCGACAGCTATGTTATTAGAAGCATTAACTGAACAAGGAACTCATATTTATACGAAGGGATATGAGGGCCGTCATAACGACAATAGTCGAGCGATTAATAGATGGTTTATGAAGCAGTATGTCCAGTTATTGGAGAATGGGTATGGAAGGAAGTATGGATGAGTAAAGAACTAATACATCGGATTACCTGGAGTCAGGTTTATAATGGGGATGCTTATCTATATGGAACGAGTTTAGTCTTTACCGATAGAGGTGTGTCTTTTGAAAATGGTGTAATGGCTTCAGGCAAGGTCATTTGCCGGTTTTATTCCTCTACAAATTACCAAGGCAAACGTAGTTCCCCAGCTTTGCCTCTTCTTGTTCCAGGCCATCGTTATCGGATTGAAATTGCTATTGAAACTAAACCAGAGGGACGCTTTTTTCTAGAATTTGCTTATTTTAACCGTCAAGGAGAGCAGATTGGTTTTGAAGTATTACGGACTTATCAAGATTATATTCATTATCCAATTGATGCTTTTACCTACTTAGTTACGATTAGAAGTGCAGGAGCGAGTCAGCTTTTATTTGAAGGTTTTTCAATTTATGCGATGGAGGAGGCGGATCCTTTTAAATTGGATAAACCACTGGAAAAGCGTTATCTCTCTCATCAGCTTCCAAGTGATTTGGACCTAGTCCAAAATCTTATTAAAACCATCTAATGAATGAAACTGTATGAAAGAAAGAAAATCATTATTAAATACTTTGAAGTTAGGTGAACTTCGACGTTTGCTGCAAGAAATTAATGATCTAGCAGAAGAAATGGAAGTTCTAACAGATCAAGAATTAGGTCAGTTAACGAATATTTTTCGCCAACGTCTCCAAGATGGAGAGCAGTTAGACGATTTATTGGTAGAAGCTTTTGCGGCTATGCGGGAAGCTAGTCGTCGTGTATTGGGATTGTTTCCTTTTGATGTTCAGATTATGGGAGCGATTGCCCTTCATCAAGGCTATGTTGCTGAGATGAAGACAGGGGAGGGGAAGACCTTAACAGCAACGCTTCCTCTTTATTTAAATGCCCTGGAAAATCAGGGAGCCATTTTAGTAACAACAAATGATTATTTAGCAAGACGTGATGCCCAGGAAATGGGACCAGTCTTTGAGTTCATGGGCTTGTCAGTAGGAGTGGGTGTTTTTTCAGAGGAAGAAGACCCTGATGTTGAAGATAAACGAGCAGTCTATGCAGCAGATGTAACCTATACAACGAGTACAGCTCTAGGATTTGATTATTTAGCGGATAATCTTGCTGCTGATGCTAAGGATAAATTTTTACGTCCGTTTCACTATGTTATTGTAGATGAGGCAGATGCAGTGTTATTGGATGCAGCGCAAACACCTTTGATTATTTCAGGTTCTCCTCGAGTTCAATCCAATCTTTACCATGCAGCAAACCAGTTTGTATTGACCTTACAAAAAGGAAGAGAATTTCAGCATTTAAGAGAAGACAAAGCCGTTTTTTTAACGCAACATGGAATTCGATATGCCCAAGAGTATTTTGATATTCCAAATCTCTATCAGGACGATTACTTTGAATTAAATCGGCATATCCAGTTAGCTCTAAGAGCTCATCATCTCTATAAAAAAGATATCGACTATGTTGTTGCTGATCGTGAGATTAAATTGTTGGACAATCGTACAGGGCGTGTCTTGGAAGGAACAAGACTCCAATCAGGAATACATCAAGCCTTAGAAGCTAAAGAAGAGGTTCCAATTAGCAAGGATTCACGTTCGGTGGCTTCGGTTACCTATCAGAGTTTGTTTAATATGTTTCCACGAATTGCAGGGATGACAGGAACTGGTAAAATTGCAGAAGATGAGTTGATTCAAACTTACAAGCTACCGGTTGTTGTTATTCCGACGAATTTACCGATTCAGCGAGTGGACTATCCAGATAAGATTTATGTGACGCTTCCTGAAAAACTACAGGCAACTTTAGAATATGTGAAAGAACTTCATCAGCGCCAACAGCCGATTTTATTGATTTCGGGAACAGTTGATATTGCTGAAATTTATTCGCGAATGTTACTTCAAGAAGGAATTCCACATAGTGTTTTAACCGCTAAAAATGTCGCTAAAGAGGCTCAGATTATTAAAGAAGCAGGTCAGTTGGGGGCAGTGACAGTTGCAACTTCGTTGGCGGGACGGGGAACCGATATTAAATTGGGAACTGGAGTAGCTGAGCTTGGTGGTCTTGCAGTCATTGGAACCGAACGGATGCCAAACAGTCGAATTGATTGGCAGCTCAGAGGCCGTGCTGGCCGTCAGGGTGATCCAGGGCTAAGCCAGTTCTTTGTATCTTTGGAAGATGAATTGGTGATCGAATATGGTGGAAAAGGTGTGCAGCGTTATTTTGAAAAGAATAATCATAGCAACCGTTCTAATTTTGGGGAGCCACTCAGATCCTCTCGTTTTAAACGTGTTTTGCAACATGCTCAAGAAAAAAGTGAGGATAATGCTAGAAGTGCTCGCCAAGCGACAATTCGATTCGATGAAAGTTTACGCATTCAACGCGAGAAAATCTATCATTTGCGAGATGAGTTGATTTATAATGAGATAGATCTTTCAGATAAGATTGATCATATCTTTTTAGAAGTGATTAGGGCCTTTGTTACAGAAAATCCAGAGATAAGTAATCAGGATTTCCGCCGCTATATTCTAGAAAATTATAGTTACCAGAATCAGTCAGATCTGTTTACGGCCGATTTAAAAACGGAGCAAGATCGTAGCGACTATTTGTGGAATTTGTATCAGGCAGAATTGGCCCAAAAATCCCAGCAATTAGAGACTGAGAAAAAGATGGAAGAGTTTTTACGTCTTGCTGTTTTACGGGCGATTGATGAAGCCTGGATTGAACAAGTAGATACTTTGCAACAATTAAAGAACTTTGTTCCCATGAGGCAGTTAGCTCAGAGAGATTCCACAGCAGAGTATTTTCGAGAGTCTTTGGAATCCTATAATCAGATGACTCATCGCATTAAAGAGAGTATCGTACGCCATGTGATGCTCAGCTCCGTTGAATCAGATAAAGAGGCTGGTTACACGATTTACTTTGTATAAGGGAGGTACTATGACCGTTTATAGCATAAATCTTGGGATCGGTTGGGCAAGCAGTGGGGTTGAGTATGCTCAAGCCTATCGTGCAAAGATTTTTCGAGAATTACAGCTTCCGGCCAAGTTTATTTTTACAGATTTTTTTCAAACGGAGAATTTACAACATTTTACTTCGAATATTGGATTTAACGATGAAGAAGTTCTATGGTTGTATTCCTTTTTTACAGATCTTAGGATAGCACCCACCAGCTATCGAAAGGAAGCATTGGAAGAGACTTTCTCAGATCCAGTAGAGAGAACGGAAGTTGGTCATCAATTAATTCGCTATTATTTTAAAAATGACTACTATATTAATGCCAGTCTTTGCGGAGAACAGCAGCAATTTGTTCAACGAGTGGAATACGTAGCTAAGGGAAAATTAATTCGTAAGGATTATTATAGCTATACACGTATGTTCAGTGAGTTTTATGCTCCTCAAAATGATCAACCTCAGTTGTACCAACGCCATTTTTTTAATGAAGATGGTAGTTTAGCCTATGAAGAGCTTGTTCAGGAAGATACCAGTGTTTTTCGATTTTCAGATCGAATCTTAGTAGGAAAAGAAGCACTAGTGGCGGAGATGTTGGATCGACTAAAGTTACAATCGAATGATTTGTTATTGCTAGATCGAGCGACAGGGATTGGACAGGCTGTTTTTGCACATAAAGGAGCTGCAAAATTAGCAGTTGTTATCCATGCAGAACATTATAACGCTAAAAGTAGTGACGACTACAATATTCTATGGAATAACTACTATGAATATCAATTTACCAACGCTCATTTGGTAGACGCTTTTATTACTTCTACTCAAAAACAAAAAGAGGTATTGGAGCAGCAATTCCAAACTTATACCAAGCAACAACCGCGTATTTATGCCATCCCAGTTGGGAGCTTGGCGAAGCTACAGTATCCTCAAAAATCAAGACAGCTTTATAGTTTGATGACCAGTTCCCGTTTGGCTAGTGAGAAGCATATTGATTGGCTTGTTTCAGCTGTTATTGAAGCTCAGCGTGATCTTCCGAATTTGGTATTTGATATTTATGGTGAAGGGGGAGAACGTCGGAAACTGACTGAGATGATTGAAAAGGCTCAAGCTCAAGATTTTATTCGTTTGAAAGGACACCAAAATCTAGCGGATGTTTATCAGAATTACGAGATTTACCTAACCGCTTCGACCAGTGAAGGATTTGGTCTGACCTTAATGGAAGCCGTTGGTTCAGGGCTACCGTTGATTGGTTTGGATGTTCCGTATGGGAATCAAACCTTTGTGGAAGATGGGAAAAATGGTTATCTAATTCCTCGTCCTGAGGCAGATGATGTAGCCTATATGACCCAGCAGTTTGCTCAAAAAATAAGGGATTATTACCAAGCAGCTAGGCAAGAAGAGGCTCAACTTCAGTCTTATCAGATTGCTGGAGCTTTCTTACATGAATATGTGGCTGGTTATTGGTCTCAGTTTGTGAAGGAGATGTGTCATGATTAAATTATATGACCGACTGACTCAAGATAGTTTAGATTTAGAATATTCCCTACAAACGGCGGGATTTGAGGGAACTGGGGTTGTTTTACAGGATGATGGTTTTTTACCAAATGGTTTGACATCTCCATTTGAGTTCTTTGCGGGTCAGGAAAAAGAGACCCCGTCTCCTCTTTATTTCAATGAAGTTGAAGTACCAGCTTATTGGCAGATTACGGGTACAAATCAACAAGGAGAAATTTGGGATTATGGTCAAAAGAAAGCTATTATTTTTTATCATGAGCCCAAACACCTACGTTTGGTGAAAACGGTGGAGTGGTTGGATACTGGAGGAAAGGTTAGGCAATCGGATCATTACAATCAATATGGCCGTCTTTTTGCGAAAACCTACTTTAATAGCCAACAGGAGCCAACCCATAAACACTATTTTGATTCGTATCAGCGACCTTATTTTATGGAAAATTTTGTGACTGGGGATATGACCTTGGATTGGCGAGGAAAAACGTATTACTTTGCTAAAAAGGTTGATTTTTATTTGTTTTATCTTCGGAATTCGGGTCTAGACCTATCTCAAATTTATTATAATTCTTTAGGAATGCCCTTTTTGTTGGCCTACTATTTGGGAGGAGAAGGGCAAGATGTTCTCTTTTGGCAGGAAGATATGGGAGAGCAGATTCCGGGGAATATGCAGCTGCTTCTTAATGGAAATATCCAGCGTTCCACCCGTGTCATCGTTCAAAAAAGAGAATCGTATAATCGGTTGATGGACTTAGCCAATCCAGAGCAGAAAGAAAAAATTGATTTCTTAAGTTACCTGTATCCAAGTCTGAGGGAAAATGAAGACCGTAAGGAGATACTGATTTTAACGAACACAGATCAATTACAAGGATTAGCAACTCTGATAGCAGAATTACCAGACTATCATTTTCATATTGCAGCCTTGACTGAGATGTCTCAACAATTAGTAAAGTATGCAGAGAATTCAAACGTTTCTCTTTATCCTAATGCTGGTTTTACTCAGATTCAACAGTTATTTGCTTCTTGCGATATTTACTTGGATATTAATCATGGATCGGAGATCATGGCTGCTGTTCGGACAGCTTTTGAATCGAATCTTTTGATTCTAGCTTTTGATAATACTTGTCACCACCATGAGTTTTTAGTAGCTGAGGCTATTTTTGATCATAGGCAGCCAAGTCAATTAGCAGCTTGGCTCAACCAGCGAACGACTTGGGCAGATACCGTCCAAGAACAACGCTCTCAAAAAGGGTATGTCGGTGTTCAAGACTACCAGTTGAAATTGAAAGGATGAGGCGATTTCATGGCAAAAGAAAATCCACTTCTGAACGAAGATATTGAAAAACGAATTCAAGATGTTCGCTATGAGAAGGGAGAGAGTGAAAAAAGTCGACGGTCTATGTTTTATATCGTTATTGTCTGCTTAGTCACCCTATCTGTTATTTTATCTTTGTTACGTTACTTAGGTTAACTATTTCTTGTACTAGAGATGAAGGTTCGGCCGTTCATTTACAGAATGGCTGGGCCTTTTTGGAATGTATTTCTTTTTAAAACTTCATGGTATAATGGGCTAATCAATAGGATTATGGGAGGTTGTATGAAACGAATTGCTAACTTGGGTCAGGGAGGACGTAAGGCCCTGGTGGAAGGGATTATTGTTATCCTACTGGGGATCTTTTTAATAATCTGGGGACAGATGGTACCCAAAGTGGGATACCAGTTATTTTCCTTATATATATTTTTATCTGCCTTGTGGACGCTGATTAACCGTTGGACTGGGCGTAAGGATATTCAAGAGAATCTTTGGATTACTTTGGGAAAACTGGTGGTTTCCGTAGTTCTAGGTGAAATAGCTATTTTAGAGGATATGGCGGTGTACCTGTTGGTCTATGCTATTGCTGTCTATCAAATTTTTACAGGTGTCGTCAACTTGGTGACTTGGTGGCTTTATCGTCAAAATGGCATTCCCAAACGTTTCCGTTATTTGACAGATGGTTTAATCATGACAGGTTTTGGGGTCTGGAGTTTGTCTCCTTACCATGATGCAAATGAATTTCAACTCCTACTTTTAGGTTGGTATCTGGTGACTTTTGGAATAACACGGTTACGGGATGGACTTTTCTTTGAAAAGGAAATGAAGCAGAACAATTTAAAACGTCGTGTGCGGGTAACCTTGCCTATTTTTATTACAGCACTAGTTCCAGCTGCAACGCTCAATAAGCTTAATGAATTTTTACAAGAAAATACGGAGGAGACTGCAGCAGAAGTCTATAACCGATCCAAGGAGGAGAAATCCGGTCAAATTGAGGTATTTATTCATACAGCTCAAACCAACTTCTTTGCGGCAGTGGGGCATGTGGACTTGTGTTATCAAGGGCGCGTGATTTCCTATGGCTCTTATGATCCGTCATCTGAACGATTGTTTGGGATGGTCGGTGATGGAGTTCTTTATAAGTGCGATCGTGAGGCCTATATTGAGTTGTGTAAGCGAGAGAGTCAAAAAACCTTGTTTGGTTATGAAATTGATTTGACCGCAGAGCAAGAAAAAGCTGTTCAAGCTTACCTAGCTGATTTAGATACGATATTGGTACCGTGGGAACCGGATGCTGCTATGGTGAAAAAAGAAGATGGTCAGGAAGATTATACCTATGCTTACAAGATTCGCCATGAAACGAATGGTGACCTTTACAAGTTTACGGAATCGAAGTTTAAATCCTATTTTGTTTTAAGTACCAATTGTGCGCTTTTGGCGGATTCGATTGTTGGTCAGGCTGGGACAGATATTCTGAGTCCCAAAGGATTTATTGCACCTGGAACCTATCAAGAATACCTAGATACTGAATTTGAGAAACCGCATAGCATGGTCGTTGCAAAAAATGTTTATGCATAGCATGGAGGCCTGAAAGGGCCTTTTTGATATTTTCAATAATTTTTTCATAGATAGCATTGCTATTATAGACCATTTGGTCTATAATAATTAAAGATAAGGAGACTATATTGAAGAAAGCAGAGAAAACACAGCTGATGCGGGGGCGAATCCTTCAGGGAGCCATCCAAGAAATTGCAAACTCTGGATATCAAGGATTTCGTATCAATCAATTGTGTAAGACGCACAGCATTTCCAAAGGAAGTCTCTATCATCTATTTTCCAACAAGGATCAGTTATATCTAGCCTGTGTCGAGGAAAGCTTCACGAAACTATTTCAGTTTTTAGGAGTAGATTGGGAGTTGATTCCAAGTTTATCAGACTATCTTCAAAGTCGTTTGAGGTTCTATCAGGCCTATCCCCATCATTCTCAGGTTTTCTTGGAGGCCTTGCTTTATAAAGGGAGTCAGGTAGAAAAGGAGATTCAGAGATTTCGAGATGAGTTTGATCTCTTTAATCAGGCTGTCGCAAGGCGCTTAATTACGGAGTATAAGCTGAAAGATGGCGTGACTGAAGAGCAGGCTTTGGCTTATCTAGATATGATTCAAAAGTTATTTCGCACCTACTATCTGACTCTTCAAGAAGTAGATTCAGAATTGGTGAATAGTCAGATTTACGAAGATCACTTGCAGGAAATTTTAGGGTATATGGTTTTTGGAATTGTCGACCAAGAGTCATCACTAAAAGACAGCTAGGACTGATTGTTCCTTTGGAATGAGCAGTTCGTGTTAATACAAAGATTTACGAGGGTTTTAAGTATGTTGAAACGCTATGCGTGGTTGTTATTGGTTGTTGGTATTTTGAGCCTATTGGCTGGTTTCTGGGTAGTAGCTCATCCAGGAATGGCCTTGGCAGGTATTGGGATAGCGGTTGCGATTTTCTTTTTAATTGATGGGATTAGCAACGTTGTTCAGTACTTCGCCAACGAATACAAGAGTGGTTGGAGCTTATTCAATGGAGTCATTACTACTTTATTGGCCATGATGCTTCTTACAGATGGATTTGGCGCACGTACCGCATTTATGACTTATATGATTGCTTTCTGGGTTCTCTTCTCGGGGATTACTCGTTTCATGTTGAGTTTTGATGTGAAGAAGGTGAATCGCTCTACAGGTTCAACATTGATGTGGACAGGTATTTTGGGGATTATTACAGGAACACTCATGATGATGACCCCATTCTTTACGGCGGTAATGATTTCCTATATGGTTGGATTTACCTTTATCTATCAAGGGATTGCATCTATTGTTCTTTATTTCAAAACAAAATAAGAACTGGAGGCTGGGCATAGGCCCAGCCTTTTTCGGAAGAAAGGATTTCTTATGGTAAAAAAAGTTGTAGTCTTACTCTACGGGGGCTTTTTAAGTTCGGTGATTGCAGGAATTTCCTATCTCTTTATAATGGCTGAAAAAGCTAGTAGTCATTGGTTATGGCACTCCAGCTTCTCACATTCAATGCTTTATCAAGCAGTCCTTATTTTATACTCATTCAGAATCAAAATTAGCAGATGTCCATTCTCTATGGACAATCGATCGTAAGCGAGTAGTTGATAAGCTTTGGATAACTTCTTGCAACTGATCAATGACGTCATTCAATGATTTAAATGCTTTGTTCTTAAATCCTAATTTCCGAATCTCTGCCCAAACTTGTTCAATCGGATTCATCTCTGGTGTATAAGGTGGAATAAATGTAAATTCAATATTGCTAGGAATATCCAATGTCTGTGATTTATGCCAAACCGCATTATCCATCACCAAAATAATATAGTCGTTAGGGTAAGCTTCTGACAGTTGTCGTAAAAATTCATTCATCCAAGCCGTATTACA
>NZ_SPPZ01000090.1 GCF_004570525.1 Streptococcus sp. WM07
ATCCAAAAGTATCAAGTCTAACCTCAACTCGCTTCTGAGTTTGTCATTTCTTCATTTGACTTCGGATAAGTCTTCGAGCTATTAGTATTAGTCCGCTACATTGCTCACACAACTTCCACTCCTAACCTATCTACCTGATCATCTCTCAGGGCTCTTATTCATTACTGATGGGAAATCTCATCTTGAGGTGGGTTTCACACTTAGATGCTTTCAGCGTTTATCCCTTCCCTACATAGCTACCCAGCTGTGCCTCTGGCGAGACAACTGGTACACCAGCGGTAAGTCCACTCTGGTCCTCTCGTACTAGGAGCAGATCCTCTCAAATTTCCTACGCCCGCGACGGATAGGGACCGAACTGTCTCACGACGTTCTGAACCCAGCTCGCGTGCCGCTTTAATGGGCGAACAGCCCAACCCTTGGGACCGACTACAGCCCCAGGATGCGACGAGCCGACATCGAGGTGCCAAACCTCCCCGTCGATGTGAACTCTTGGGGGAGATAAGCCTGTTATCCCCAGGGTAGCTTTTATCCGTTGAGCGATGGCCCTTCCATACGGAACCACCGGATCACTAAGCCCGACTTTCGTCCCTGCTCGAGTTGTAGCTCTCGCAGTCAAGCTCCCTTATACCTTTACACTCTGCGACTGATTTCCAACCAGTCTGAGGGAACCTTTGGGCGCCTCCGTTACCTTTTAGGAGGCGACCGCCCCAGTCAAACTGCCCGTCAGACACTGTCTCCGATAGGGATTACCTATCTGGGTTAGAGTAGCCATACAACAAGGGTAGTATCCCAACAACGCCTCCGGTGAAACTGGCGTCCCACCTTCTTTGGCTCCTACCTATCCTGTACATGTGGCACAGATACTCAATATCAAACTGCAGTAAAGCTCCATGGGGTCTTTCCGTCCTGTCGCGGGTAACCTGCATCTTCACAGGTACTAAAATTTCACCGAGTCTCTCGTTGAGACAGTGCCCAAATCATTACGCCTTTCGTGCGGGTCGGAACTTACCCGACAAGGAATTTCGCTACCTTAGGACCGTTATAGTTACGGCCGCCGTTTACTGGGGCTTCAATTCATACCTTCGACTTACGTCTAAGCACTCCTCTTAACCTTCCAGCACCGGGCAGGCGTCACCCCCTATACATCATCTTACGATTTAGCAGAGAGCTGTGTTTTTGATAAACAGTTGCTTGGGCCTTTTCACTGCGGCTCAGTTATACTGAGCGCCCCTTCTCCCGAAGTTACGGGGCCATTTTGCCGAGTTCCTTAACGAGAGTTCTCTCGATCACCTGAGGCTACTCGCCTCGACTACCTGTGTCGGTTTGCGGTACGGGTAGTATATAGATTAGCGCTAGAAGCTTTTCTCGGCAGCCTGACATCAGGGACTCGCTAGCCTTAGCTAGCTCCCCATCACAGCTCAATGTTACAGGTAAAAGCATTTAACTCTTACCACACCTCACTGTTTAGACCAGAATCCATTCACTGGCTTCCCTTAGCCTTCTGCGTCACTCCATCACTCTATATACTAGTACAGGAATATCAACCTGTTGTCCATCGAATACACCTTTCGGTCTCTCCTTAGGTCCCGACTAACCCAGGGCGGACGAGCCTTCCCCTGGAAACCTTAGTCTTACGGTGGATGGGATTCTCACCCATCTTGCGCTACTCATACCGGCATTCTCACTTCTATGCGTTCCAGTACTCCTCACGGTATACCTTCTCCACACATAGAACGCTCTCCTACCATCCTTAAAAGGATCCACAGCTTCGGTAAATTGTTTTAGCCCCGGTACATTTTCGGCGCAGGGTCACTCGACTAGTGAGCTATTACGCACTCTTTGAATGAATAGCTGCTTCTAAGCTAACATCCTAGTTGTCTGTGCAACCCCACATCCTTTTCCACTTAACAATTATTTTGGGACCTTAGCTGGTGGTCTGGGCTGTTTCCCTTTCGACTACGGATCTTAGCACTCGCAGTCTGACTGCCGACCATAAATCATTGGCATTCGGAGTTTATCTGAGATTGGTAATCCGAGATGGACCCCTCACCCAAACAGTGCTCTACCTCCAAGATTCTTAATGTCGACGCTAGCCCTAAAGCTATTTCGGAGAGAACCAGCTATCTCCAAGTTCGTTTGGAATTTCTCCGCTACCCACAAGTCATCCAAGCACTTTTCAACGTGCCCTGGTTCGGTCCTCCAGTGAGTTTTACCTCACCTTCAACCTGCTCATGGGTAGGTCACATGGTTTCGGGTCTACGACCACATACTATACCGCCCTATTCAGACTCGGTTTCCCTACGGCTCCGTCTCTTCAACTTAACCTCGCATGTGATCGTAACTCGCCGGTTCATTCTACAAAAGGCACGCTCTCACCCATTAACGGGCTCGAACTTCTTGTAGGCACACGGTTTCAGGTTCTATTTCACTCCCCTCCCGGGGTGCTTTTCACCTTTCCCTCACGGTACTGGTTCACTATCGGTCACTAGGGAGTATTTAGGGTTGGGAGATGGTCCTCCCAGATTCCGACGGGATTCCTCGTGTCCCGCCGTACTCAGGATACTGCTAGGTTCATAGACTATTTTAAATACGAGGCTCTCACTCTCTTTGGCTGACCTTCCCATGTCATTCTTCTATAATCTAATTCTCCATATCGCAGTCCTACAACCCCGAGTGGTAAACCACTCGGTTTGCCCTCCTGCCGTTTCGCTCGCCGCTACTCAGGCAATCGCTTTTGCTTTCTCTTCCTGCAGCTACTTAGATGTTTCAGTTCACTGCGTCTTCCCTCTTATCTCTTAACAAAATAAGATACTAGCCATCAGCTAGTGGGTTCCCCCATTCGGACATCTCTGGATCTTCGCTTACTTACAGCTACCCAAAGCATTTCGTCGTTTGTCACGTCCTTCATCGGCTCCTAGTGCCAAGGCATCCACCGTGCGCCCTTACTAACTTAACCTCTTTTCTTAACTCTACCTGAATTAAGTAAACTCATTATGCGTTCAGCGTTTCGGTTTATTTCTTGTTACTTTCTTTGATATAGTTATTCAATTTTCAATGTTCTTGTAGGATAC
>NZ_SPPZ01000091.1 GCF_004570525.1 Streptococcus sp. WM07
CTCGCTCATTCGAAGGCCAGTTGAGTTTTCCATTCTCAAACCTTTTGTACAGTAACCAGAAGCCCTGTCCATCCCAATAAAGGGCTTTGAAGCGATCTTTTCTTCCACCACAGAAAAGAAAGACTTGACCTGAGAAAGGGTCCAATTCAAATTCCTGTTTCACTAAGTAAGCCAAGGAATCAATTCCTTGCCTCATATCTGTTTTACCAGTTATCAAATGAACCCGACCTAAATCGCATAAATTTATCCTAGTGAACGAGCGAGAATCTACCATACCAATCTCCATCCTGATGATTTATAAGATTAGTATAGCTAGATTTCTAGTTCGGTTAAAGATACCTTGTTATTGGGCGCTTACAAAAGAAGATTCAGAATTTCTGGCTTAGCTTGAAATTTGAATAATAGAAAACAGCTTAGAATCAACGTTTTTAATAACGTAATTCTAAGCTGTTTTCTATTTCGAAGGCTTTTTGCCCAGCCTCTACTTATTAAATTAATTCGAGTTCTTCTTCTTCGATATCCACTACAACGTAGCGATTGGGTTCGTCGCCTTCTGAGTAGGAGGTAACGCCATCGATTTTGGAGATGATGCGGTGGATAATCTTGCGTTCATTATTGGACATTGGATCTGTTTCCATGGCTCTGCCTTCTTCTAGGACTCGAAGGGCTAGTTTTTGGGCGTAGCTTTGGAGAACTTCTGCTCTGTGTTCCACATAGTCATTAACATTGATGGAAATAAAGAGGGTGCGTCCATAAAGGTTGTAGAGGTAGTTTTGAGCTAGGAGCTGTAGGGATTTAAGAACTTTCCCGTGGTAGCCGATGACACGCCCTGGTTCGTTGGTATCAATTTGGAAATAGATGGTCCGGCGGCTGATAGATGCGGAGACCGTTGCTTCAACATCCATTTCCTTGAGAATAGATTCCAAATATGTTTGGGCTTGGTCCATCTGTTCTTCTTCTAGACTTTCGCGTTCACGTCGAACAAAGGTCGTTGGTTCTAGCTGTTCTTCGTCTGGAGACTGATCCAAAACTTCTGGTTCTTCGACTTCTTCCAGAGTCACCTCTGCTTCAACTGAAGTAGCTTCCAAGTCAGTTTCTACCACTTCCTTATCCTCTACTGCATCTTCTTCAGTGCTTTCAACTTGAAGAAGGGGCTCAGATGCTTGAATCTCAGTAGGTTCAGCCATTTCTTCCTCTTCTAGAACTTCTTCAACTTGAGGAAGGGCTGTCTCATCTTGAACTTCTTCTTCTACGAAGACTTCTTTAGGAAGATCGCGTGGGAAGAGGATACTGAGCTTGCCAGTCTCTTCTAATTTAGAAATAGCCTCTGCCATGTCATCCTGAGACTGGCTTTCCTCTGTGACATCTTCTTCAATAGTTTCCACCAGAGGGGTTTGAAGCGGGAGAGTGTCTTCTAAGTCATAGTCTTCCTTGAAATCTAAGGCTTCCATCTCGACTTGGGCTGGTTTTTTACCGATTCCTAAAAATCCGGACTTTTCACGTGCTAGGACCTTGATCCGAACTTTCATGCGTGGGAGGCCTAGGTCTTCCAGACCATTTTTAATTGCTTCCTCAACGGTAGCTCCTGTATAAAGTGCCATAAGTAAACTCCTTTATCGCTTTACTTTTTCTTTCTCTTTTTCCTTGCCTTGCGTTCGGCCTTGCGTTGCGCAGCGACCTTTTGCTTAACCTCATCTTCTTCACGTTGACGTGCAGCCACTATTTTGAAAGGATTATTCAAAAATAAGGTCTGTCCAACCTGATACGCATTGGAGATAGTCCAGTAGAGGGCCACCCCACTAGCCACCGAGAGCGAGAGGAAGAAGATCATCACCGGCATGATATACGTCATACTGGATGTTAATCCATTTTTTTCTTTTAAAGCATAAGTAGATAGCCAAGAGGCCACAAAGGTGAGTGCAGCGGCCAAAAATGGGAGAATCAAGTAAGGGTCGGGTTGGCTAAGATCCAACCACAAGAAATGAGCTCCTTGCAGGATGTCCACTCGGGTGAGGGACTGGTAGAAAGCCAAGAGAATTGGTAATTGCACAAAGAGGGGAATAAAGGCAGCAAAGGGGCGAACACCACGCTCTGTATAGAGAGCCTGTGTCCTGCGCGCTAGCTCCTCCTGACCTTCACGACCACGTCCTCGGTACTCTTCTTGCAAAGCCCGAAGGGCAGGCTGGATCTCTTGCATCTTTTGGGAGGACTTTGTCTGATATTGGAAGACAGGCAAGAGTACCGTCCGCAAAATCAAGGTCATGAGAATAATCCCTAGACCAACATTTCCTCCAAAAGAAAGACCATTAATCGCTTCCGCAAATAAATAAACCAACTTCTCCCAGAGGCCTGTCGACTGACTGGTCACCTGAGAAGTTCCACAGGCAGTGAGCGTAACCAAAGTCAAACCCACAAGTCCTAAACTAAGTATTTTCTTTTTCTTCACGTTCATCTTCCTCTTGATAAATCGTAGCCAATTTAAGGATATGGAGAAGATTCTGCTCCATCTCTACATAGGACAACTCTTCGACTCCCTTTCGGGCAATCAATAGAATATCCACAGGCGCTAACCGATCTTGATGTTTTTGAAGGAGGTGGCGTAAATGCCGCTTGATGCGATTACGGGTCACCGCATTCCCTAAACGCTTGCTTACGGAAAGCCCCACCCTAAAGTGCGTCAGGTCGCTATCCATCTGGTAAACCACGAACTTCCGATTAGCCTTATTTCGCTTCTGAGCTAACAGAGCCTTAAAGTCTTGATTTCTTTTGATACGATAGCTTTTTTTCACAATCTTCTTCCTTCATCAAAATTAGTATTATTATACCACAATTTCCAATAAAACCAATAGTAGCAAGGGATAGAGGCAAAAAAGAGGCTGGGCAAAAACTAGCCAATAATTGAAAAATCACAGAGAATTTGTATTTGGTTTTCGCCAAAAGATACAAATTTGTCTGTGATTTTTCTTTGTCTTTTTCATATTGGACTAACCTCT
>NZ_SPPZ01000092.1 GCF_004570525.1 Streptococcus sp. WM07
TGTAATACGGCTTGGATGAATGAATTTTTACGACAACTGTCAGAAGCTTACCCTAACGACTATATTATTTTGGTGATGGATAATGCGGTTTGGCATAAATCACAGACATTGGATATTCCTAGCAATATTGAATTTACATTTATTCCACCTTATACACCAGAGATGAATCCGATTGAACAAGTTTGGGCAGAGATTCGGAAATTAGGATTTAAGAACAAAGCATTTAAATCATTGAATGACGTCATTGATCAGTTGCAAGAAGTTATCCAAAGCTTATCAACTACTCGCTTACGATCGATTGTCCATAGAGAATGGATATCTGCTAATTTTGATTCTGAATGAGTATAAAGCCTAGAAGTTAGGTACATAATTTAATAATTAGGATTTAGATTATTCTAGGAGAATATTACTTGAATACCTCCCTGTGGAAATCTTCTTGCTTTTCTCTCGAATTTTTATCATATTTCTTGCTTTCCAGAGAGAGATGGCTTATAATGAGGTTGTTAAAACAGTTGTTTGTATTTGAACAAATGTTTAGAAGGGAGGTTTTTGTGTTAACAGAGCGTGAGCAGGAGATTTTGGATTTGATTCGTCAGGATCCGTACCAATCTCAGCAGGAATTGGCAAACCAGGTAGGTTATTCGCGGTCAACCGTTGCGAATTTGATTTCTAGTTTGGTTCAGAAGAATTATCTGCGGGGACGGGCTTATATTTTAGAAGAATCTAAATCTGTGGTTTGTATTGGTGGCATGAATTTAGATCGGAAATTTTATGCTAGAGAGAAGCTCCAAATGGGGACTTCAAATCCTGTGGGAGCCAGTCTTTCTGTAGGAGGTGTTGGCCGGAATATTGCGGAAAATTTAGGACGTTTGGAAGAAGATGTTCTCTTGCTCTCCTTGGTTGGAGACGATCATGATGGAGAGCAATTAAAGTCTTTGACCCAGTCTTATGTGAATCTCAAGTATGTTGACAAACAAAGTCATCATCCAACTAGTTCTTATGTTGCGATCTTAGATGAGGATGGGGATATGACTTTGGCACTAGCAAACATGACAATTTGTGATGAAATGACCCCTTCTTGGTTGTCCAAATATGAAAATCTACTGCTAGATGCTAAAGGGGTTGTAGCAGATTTGAATCTTCCCAAAGAGAGCCTGGACTATCTGATTCAACTAGCACGTGAGCATCAACTACAGCTAGCTTTAATTCCAGTATCAGCCCCCAAAATGACGCATCTTCCCCAAGATTTGAAAGGGGTTGAATGGTTGATTGTGAATCTAGATGAGTCAGAAGCTTATTTAGAGTTAGCATTGGGTCAGAAAGTCACGAAAAAAGATTTGGCACGGGCTTGGTTGGATCATGGGCTTGCACAGGTTCTCATCACGGAAGGGGCAGAGACGATGGTCTATGCCCATCAGGATGGGACTTATCTAGAAATTCAACCAATCCCATTGGATCAAGTTGTAGATGCAACGGGAGCAGGAGATGCTTTGGCTTCAGGTGTTATTTATGGCTGGTTGAATGGTTACTCCATTCAGGAAATATTACAATTGGGTTTAACCAATTCTTACCACACAATTCGTTCTCAGGACACTGTTCGTCCCAACTTGTCTAAAGAACGTCTCGCTAATGAAAGAAAGGAACTCTTTACCAATGAAACAGTATCTTGATATTGCACCGGAAGTTGCAGCAGCTCTTGAGGCAGGTCAACCTGTTGTAGCTCTTGAATCTACGATTATTTCGCATGGTATGCCGTATCCACAAAATGTGGAAATGGCTCAGACGGTTGAAGCCATCATCCGAGAGGAAGGAGCTGTCCCTGCCACCATTGCGATTATGGATGGAAAATACAAAATTGGGCTTAGTGAGGCAGATTTGGAACGTTTGGCAACTGAAAAGGATGTAGCAAAGGTATCGCGGCGGGATTTAGCACTGATTCTTGCCCAGAAAAAAATCGGGGCTACAACTGTTGCCACCACTATGATTGGTGCCCATTTGGCTGGTATTCCCTTTTTTGTAACAGGGGGAATCGGAGGTGTTCACCGTGGTTATGAAGAAACACTAGATGTGTCAGCTGACTTGGAAGAGTTGGCTCAGACGCCTGTAACGGTGATTTGTGCAGGGGCTAAATCCATCTTGGATCTCCCACGAACATTGGAGTATTTGGAAACTAAAGGAGTTCCAGTACTTGGTTACCAAACAGATGTTCTACCAGCTTTCTATACTAGCAAGTCTCCTTATAAATTGAATAGTCGAGTTGACTCTGTTGAGGAAATTGCGCATATGAATAAGATCAGTCATGAGCTTGGATTGACTGCAGGCACTTTAGTCGTGAATCCAATTCCAACGGAGTATGAATTGGATGCGGACTATATTGATGGTATCATTGCTCAAGCTGTAGTTGAAGCAGAAGAAGCGGGTATTACCGGTAAGGATATGACTCCATTCTTACTTGGAAAAATTGTTGATTTGACTGATGGTGAAAGCCTTAAAGCCAATATTCAACTTGTTTATAATAACGCCAAGGTTGGAGCAAGAATTGCTAAAGCCTACAGTCAATTAGAATCTTGATAGTAGAACAGTATAGGGGAGTGAATCTACTAATTAATTACTGCATCAAATATTTTCACTTTCAATGAACCGATTGTCTCCCTATTATTTTGAGGTTGGACCTTGAGTCCAACTTCTTTTTTTGTTTTTATACAGTTTCTAACGTAAGCGCCCAATAACAGAGTATATTGACAAAACTCCAAGATTATAAGCAGATTGCTTTTAATCTTGGAGTTTTCTTTATCTACAATTCTCTTGGATTTTTGGAGCCCATGGTAAATAAGCCTCTAG
>NZ_SPPZ01000093.1 GCF_004570525.1 Streptococcus sp. WM07
ATATGAAGCAATTCCTATTCTGATGTTTTTCCACTTATCAGTTTACTAGGAATTGCTTTTTTTTGCATTGGAAATTACAAAAAAGTTGCATGGAGCGCAAGCTTTCCACACAACTTATTATAGAACCATAAAAAGAGGGAGATAAAAAATCCCCTCTTTTTTGTTGCAAAAAGAGGGGAGTCTGGCTTGAAAAGAAATCTGTTTTCAAAATTGAATCGTGGAAATGTCTGAAAGATGAATAGGATGCCTGTGTCGGTAGGCTTACAGAATGAATGAGAGGTTAGAGTATTCCTAGCTCAATTGCTCTTAAGACGGAGGCTAAGCTAGACTGGGTCTCTAGTTTTTCTTGAATGTTGGCTAAGTGATTGTTTACAGTTCTTCGACTGATTGCTAGTTCTTCGGCAATTTCTTCCTGTTTATAGTACAGTCGTAAGAGTTGAAGGATATGGATTTCTCTCTGTGTTAAGCTTTGGTAGTTAGATACTTCTGGTCTTGGGAAATAGGTATTCCCCTTTAGGATTTGTTGAACACCTTGAGTGATTGTAGTCATAGGTAAATCCTGATGAAGATACCCACTAGCTTGGCAGCTTTGACTCAGCTGGAAATAATATTCTCGATAATGAGTGGAAAAGAGAAGGATTGGCTGCTTTGGACAAAGCTGTTTAATCTTTTGACAGGCATTGAAGGCTCGTCGTTCAGGTCTGGTGATCTCAAGAATAATGAGTTCAGGTTTTGAGAGGATAATGTGGTCCAGGTATTTATCATTCCAGTCATTTAATTGAACCGTGAAGTTTGCCTCTTTATAAATGTTGATGAGTGCATGGGCCAAGAATTCAAGGCGTCCTATAAAGAGTACAGTCATCATATCCCCCTCTCAACGTACTATATTTACAGTAGTATATCACAAGGTTTAGGTAATCAACAGTTTATTTGTAAAATAATTCAGAATTTTGCACAAATTACTCATGACGGAAATAGTAGTATTTGATACACTTAACTTTATATATCTCAGTCAGTCTAATTTCATTGAAGATATACTAAAATGAAACAAAATCCGTACATTTATGATAGAATATCTTTATGGCTTATTCAATAGATTTCCGTAAAAAAGTTCTCAGCTATTGTGACAAAACAGGTAATATTTCTAAAGCCGCTGAGATTTTCCAAATTTCGCGCAACACCATTTATGAATGGATAAAACTCCAAAAGAAAACAGGCGATCTCCACCATCAGGTGAAAGGGACGAAACCAAGAAAAGTTGATAGAGATAAACTAAGAGCCTATCTTGACGCTCATCCTGATGCCTATTTGACTGAAATAGCTTCTGAATTTGATTGTCATCCAACAGCTATTCATTACGCTCTTAAAGCTATGGGATATACTCGAAAAAAAAGAGTTGTACTTACTATGAACAAGACCCTGAAAAAGTAGCACTGTTCCTTAAAGAATTTACTAATTTATACTCATTCGATTTCAAAATCTGAACAAATCCATTTTCTATAGACGATACTTTTTAGAATATCTCTACTTAAAGCTTGGATCACTTCTTGAAGCTTATCAATGACTGATTCCAATGTTTGAAAAGTTCTATTTTTGAAGCCACGTTTACGGATTTCTGCCCAAACTTGTTCTATTGGATTCATCTCAGGAGTATAAGGAGGTATGAATGTAAATTCAATATTCTCAGGTATTTCAAGGGTCTGAGATTTATGCCAAATGGCATTATCCATAACTAAAATCAAGTAGTCATTGGGATAAGCTTCTGATAATTGACATAGAAACTCATTCATCCAAGCGCTATTGCACCCTCCAGCAATTATGAAAAAGGACTCTCCTGAATGGGCATCCACAGCACCATAGCAATAACGAAATTCTCGGATATGGTGACTAGAGACAGTCGGACGATGTCCACTAGGACTCCAACAAGAGCCCAATTTACTAATTCTCCCAAAACCAGCTTCATCTTGGTACATTAAGCGAGTCTTAGTGTAAGGAGTTTTATCTAGAAAACGCTTACTCGATTTTTTCTGGAATAAAGATTTTATTTTTTGACCCTAAAATCGTTTTAGGGTCTGCTTTTTTGGGATGTTCAGGACGAGGAGAAACTTTTCTCCATCCATTACGCTTTAGCAGTCGATAAAAACCATCTTTGGTGGTTTTACGACCGATCTGCTCTTGGTAAGCTTCATAGAGAGAGTCGATTGTTATAAACTCACCTTTTACAGCAGAAGATAGTTGTTGACTTAAAAAGTCCTGTTCTTCATCAACCGTCATATAAGCATGCCGGCGACCTCCTCGAGCATCAGAAACAAGGGCCTGTAAACCATCTTCTAGATATTTCTTAGTTAGTCTCCAAATAGTATCATGAGAAAAATCAAGTATCTCCATAATAGTCTTATAGGGAGTATTAGTCGCTCTAAGATAAACTGCTTGAATTCGTTTGTGGTAGGAGGATAAATCTTTAGTTTTTAGGGCAGTTTTTAGTTCGTTAATCATTTCATCTGTAAATTTCATAACTCTATTATACATCAGATTTTGATTTCCTTTGAGTATTAAAACATCTGACTCCTGTTTATATTGATGAGACAGGATTTGAAACATATTTTTATCGAGAATATGGTCGTTCCATGAAAGGTCAGTTGATAGAAGGTAAGGTTTCTGGAAGAAGATATCAACGAATATCTTTAGTTGCAGGTCTCACAAATGGTGAGATTATAGCTCCGATGACATATGA
>NZ_SPPZ01000094.1 GCF_004570525.1 Streptococcus sp. WM07
TTAGCATTTTATCAAAAGTTCGTCTCTCAACACCAACTAGGCGTTTAAAGCATAAATCGGAAAGTTTTTTACTGGATTCATAATTCATGCTTCTATTTTATCATCTCCTTGTTTCGCAGGAAATCTAATCTAATACTCAGAAATCTGCAGGGGAGAAACTTAAAAAACCATTGTCTTCGGACAATGGTTGATTTCAGATTAGGAATCTAGGTAGATTGGATATGGAACAGAACTCCTTTAGTTGCATATCCCACTCCCTAATCTATCTTAAAAGCGTTTGTAGCCTAAAGCATCTTGTGCTGCAAGGTTCAACAAACTCCATTGACGATCAAATCCTGGTTGGAAAAAGAAATCAGCTTCTGCTAAATCTTCCAAAGTCATTTTCTGGGCAATGGCTAGGGACAAAACATTTCCTTGAGCAGTGACATCTTGACGAGATAACACAGATCCTCCTAAAATTTGGTGAGTTTGTGGATGGAAAGTTAAACTCACAAAAACTTCTGGGTTATCTGACTCAGGGATGTAGGCTGGACGTACACGATCGGTATAGAAGCTCGTTTCAAATTCTACTCCAATCCTGCCAGCTGTGTACTGATTCAAACCAGATGTCGCAAATTTATAACCAAAGATACCAAGAGCCGAGGAACCAACAACCCCTTTATAAGCCCGAGCTGGTTTTTGATCAAATAAAGTATTAGCTAGGTAGAAAGCAGAACGACGAGTCGTCGTTGCTAATGCGATTGGTAGTGACTGACTGGCTGGGATTGATGGCTGTAAAGTTGCATCTCCAACTGCATACACATCCTCTACATTCGTACGAAGATAGGCATCTGTCTTAATGTAACCACGCTCATCCAAATCCAAAGTGCCTTTCAACCAAGCTGTATTTGGATAAACACCAATAGCCACAATTACAAGATCCGCTGGCACTTCTCCTTTATCTGTTTTAACTGCACGAACAGCTTCATCACCAATAAAGGCTTCAACAGTTGCACCCATATGCAAGTTCACACCTGCATCTACAAAAGCTCGCTCTAAAATCTCAGTTGATTCTGCATTTAGGTAATTGCCTAACGGACGCTCTAGCATGTCAATTAGTGTTACAGATTTACCAGCTTGAGTGAATACCTGAGTCGCTTCCACCCCAATATATCCAGAACCGATTACAACAACATTTTTGATGCTATCATCTTTCTGAGCAGCATTGATCTTGCTCGCCCAATCATAACCGTGCATCAAGTAAATGTTACTCAAATCTCTACCAGGGATATTCAATTCAATCGATTCAACTCCCACACTAAGGATTAATTTATCGTAAGAAACAGATTCTTCCACACCTGCAACCAAATTCTTAACCGTAATCGCTTTAGATTCTGGGTGGATAGCCGTTACCTGATGATTATTTACCACACGGCCTCCACGAGCCTCTAACTCTTCAGGTGAAAAATTTCGAACAGTATCCTGCCCCAGCGTTTTGCCTTCTAAAAATAATTCCATTCCACAAGACATGAATGATACAAAATCCCCAGCTTCATAAATCGCTACATCCACATTCTCATACTTATCAAGAATACGGATAGCTGATTCATGACCACCATGTGAAGCACCTATAATAATAACTTTTTTCTTAGACATAAAATATTCCTTCCTTTCTACTCCCATCCTACATGAATGTTTGAAAAATCACAAACATTTAGCTTGGAAATTTTATTTTTCTTTTTATTCAAAAACATGGTAAAATAGACCCACACACTAAAAGAAATGGGAATCGTTTTATGATGAATATGCAAAATATTATGAAACAAGCACAAAAAATGCAAAAAAATCTGGAGAAAAAACAGGCCGAATTAGCTGCCAAGAATTTCACTGCCTCTTCTGCACAAGACTTAGTCACTGCCACACTATCTGGAGATCGTAAAATCAAAGCTATTCAATTCAATCCTGCTATCGTTGATCCTGAAGATTTAGAAACTTTAGCCGATATGACTGCTCAAGCAATCAATAAAGCTTTAGAACAAATTGATCGAGAAACACAACGCAATATGGGCGCTTTAGCTGGGAAACTTCCTTTCTAAAACCTTTTCTATACCTTAAAGTCTAGGCTTATTCAACAATCCATACCAAACCATTCGAGAGTAAGACTACAAAGGATTTCAATTGTAAAAATCTTTCATAGCCCCATCTTCACACAGTTGATTAGATTGTTTTCAGAGCTTAAAAAGCGAACGAAAACAATCGTCAATCACTGCGTCAAAGTAGATTCCACTGACCAAAATAGAGAGGTTGAGACTTTTGTCCCAACCTCTTTTGAGTCTCTACAAAAAATTGAATTTTTTCTTTCACATTTTTATTCCTGAGAATCCGATAAACTGTACAAAAGGTTTGAGAATGGAAAACTCAACTGGCCTTCGAATGAGCGAGAAGTAAAGGAACTTATACTTAACAAAAAACAAAAATAGCTGTATACTATAAGGTATGAAAGTCGAACTAAATGAATATCAAATTAGCGAATTGAAGCAAGCCCTGAAAGATAAAAAGAATGCACAGCACCATAGGAAAATTCAAGCTCTCATTCTCTACTCTGAATGTCAGAATTTAACAGCAGTAGCTAAATCAGTAGGTTTTGTTCATCAAACTGTACGAAACTTATTGAACCGTTATCTAGAAGGAGGTTTAGAGGCACTCCTTA
>NZ_SPPZ01000095.1 GCF_004570525.1 Streptococcus sp. WM07
TAAGGAGTGCCTCTAAACCTCCTTCTAGATAACGGTTCAATAAGTTTCGTACAGTTTGATGAACAAAACCTACTGATTTAGCTACTGCTGTTAAATTCTGACATTCAGAGTAGAGAATGAGAGCTTGAATTTTCCTATGGTGCTGTGCATTCTTTTTATCTTTCAGGGCTTGCTTCAATTCGCTAATTTGATATTCATTTAGTTCGACTTTCATACCTTATAGTATACAGCTATTTTTGTTTTTTTGTTAAGTATAATAATATTTATAGTCGATAATTTTAAAAAATGACCATTCAGGACGATTGGATGACATTTTAGGACTTTTTAGTTTAAAAAGCAGAAAGCAATGCTATACTCAAAAGCAGATTGGAGGTAAAAGATGAAAACATATTCACTTTCTTTATCTGAGTTGCAAAACCTACTTGCAGGGACAGCTGGCACCTGTAAATTTGTGATGGCAGGTGCCAATGGCTACTCTTGCCGCTATCCCAATGGACAATGGGGCTATATTGTAACCAAGTCACCCTTTGAAGCAACCAAGGATACGGTCGTAAATGGTTGGGTATCATCGATGGCTGGTGGATATTGGTCAGGAGGTAGATCTTAAATGAAGGAAGAAGAATTGTTGGAGCACTATTACAATCTATTATTGAGTCCGAGCTTGCGGGAGGATGAGCGGAAAATTCTGCTTGCTTATAAGCAAGATCTAGTTATCTCTAATAGAAAATGGAAAAATCGTTTTCTAACTATGGTTGAGGATATACGCCTTTTATCTCTCCAGAAAATTGGAGAGGAGGCTTTGAGTTCGGATTTGGCTGATTTCTATAAGAAAGTTGCTTTCATAGCTAAGACGGAAGAGGAGAAAGCCAGAGGGCTGGCTTCCCTGGGAAACTTTTTTCATTAAGGGTTTGTGAAAGTCGGGAACAACTCTCGACTTTTTTGTGGCAATGACCAGTGGTAAACGGCCGAAGCTTATTTATACAAGCAAATATACAATGCTTTGTTTTTTTAAAAATTTTTACCATTCAGGACATTTGGGTGACATTTTAGGACTTTTTTGTTTAAAAACCTTGGATAGGTAGTAAAATGAAACTGGTAGAGTGTCATAGAGACTAGAAAATCACCATTCTACGAATTTTAGTCTCTCTTATATGAAAGCGAGGAACTTATGAAAAAACATGTATTTGGATTAATCGTAAATATCTTGTTTTTGCTGGTTATTTTTTATAATTTTTTACTTCTTGAATTTCCTCTAGGATTGGGGATAAATACAGTGGCTTTACTATGTTTTCTAGCTCTATTAAAAGAAACTCTTCGTAAACTTTTGCAGGGAATAGATGATGAGTGAAACTGAGAAAATCGAACTCATTTTTTCTAGACACTCCGAATAAATAGTTGAAGGAGGTTGAACAGCCCACAGGTGTATCACCCCTTCTTGGAAGCAAACTATAGACTAGACTAATATTACAAAGTCTGTAGCGTTCTCATTCTACTTTGACCTTTATGATCACCCCAAGGGCCTTAGGGATGAACTGATGAAGTCAAGGAGAAAGGCTGTTTTTTTGGAGGTTGTAACATGATGAAAATGACTGATGTAGAACTAGTTGAAGTGATTGGTGGCGGCTGGGTTCAATGTGGACTTGGAACTGTCGGTGGAGCACTGACTGGAGCAGTTGCAGGTGCTGCGGTTGGTACGGTCACCCTACCTGTTATAGGTACAGTATCAGGATCTGCAGTTGGATTCTGGGGTGGCGGATCGGCAGGAGCAGCTAAATATTGTTTTAACTAATACTTTTTGGAGGAGGGGCTAAACGACTCTCCTCTTTTTTGCATTTAGGTCAAGAGTACTCGTATAAAATTTTGGATTCATACTTATACTTGATTAATCACAAAATCTGAAATATAATAGTATTTATGATTTTTACTCTAGAATATATTAAAGAATTAAAAAACGCACTTAAAGATAAATCTCTAGCTCCATTTCATAATCGAATCCAAGCCGTATTCTTTAGAAGCCAAGATAAAACCTATGCTGAGATTAAACAACTACTTAATCTCTCGCATGACACTGTTTGGCGCTTGGTAAAAAAATATGAAAAAGAAGGTCTCACTGCTCTGACCAAAGATGGACGTGGAGGTCGCCGTAATTCATACTTAACTTTTGAAGAAGAAGCGGAATTTCTAGAGCAGGCATTAGAAGCTGCTCAAAATGGTGAGCTTGTGACTGCTAGCAGCTTGCACCTGTTATATCAAGAGAAGATTAAGAAAAGTAGCTTTTTACGAACTATTAAAACGCCATGGGTGGCGAAAAATAACTCCTCGTCCAAAACATCCGAAGAAGGCTGACGCCTCAACCATTGAGGCGCCTAAAAATAAAATCTAAATTCCGGGCATTAAGAAATCGCTTTAAAAATAGTAGACGCTACAATAGATTTCCTGCGAAACAAGGAGATGATAAAATAGAAGCATGAATTATGAATCCAGTAAAAAACTTTCCGATTTATGCTTTAAACGCCTAGTTGGTGTTGAGAGACGAACTTTTGATAAAATGCTAA
>NZ_SPPZ01000096.1 GCF_004570525.1 Streptococcus sp. WM07
GGAATCAATTCCTTGCCTCATATCTGTTTTACCAGTTATCAAATGAACCCGACCTAAATCGCATAAATTTATCCTAGTGAACGAGCGAGAATCTACCATATCAATCTCCATCCTGATGATTTATAAGTATAGCTAGATTTCTAGTTCGGTTAAAGATACCTTGTTATTGGGCGCTTACGCTTTTTGATACTTAAGTATGTCAAAGTAAGCCCAAGCTTATCACTTATTTCGGACTTCCCAATCTTTCTTATAAATCTAAAATGGTGAAATTCCTTAGCTGTCCCATATAATCGCTCAATTATCTCTTCCCTCCACATGAACGAGTGTTAGCTTAAACATAACTAGGCCTCTTTAGTTCTCAGTATTTTCTCCATCTCCACTATATGCCTTCAGATTAGAAAAAGCCTCTAGAATAGCTAATCTAGAGACTTTATCTACAATCTAATAAAGTAAAATATCTTGCTTTTGTCTTACTCACCCAAACCATCACGATCATAATAAATCCCTTGGGGATCAATGCCTTTAGTTTTGAGTAGATCTGTGACGGTCACAAATTCATAGCCCTCTTCCTTTAGATAATCAATAACTGCCGGTACAGCATCAATTGTTTCTTTATGAATATCATGCATAAGGACAATACCACCAGGTCGCGCATAGGTCTTAACTTGTTCCAAAATCATTTCTGGATTGTGGTTCTGCCAGTCTAAAGTATCTACGGACCACAGAATTGTCGGTAAACCTGCATACAGTTGAGTCTGAGCTGTATAATTTCCAAACGGTGGACGGAAGAGTTTGGAATCAATTCCCGTTGCCCGTTTAATCTCACTCTGAGTCTCACGAATCTCAGCCAAAGCACTATCTGTTGTCATCAGTTGCAGATTCGGATGGTTGAAGGTATGGTTAGCAACTTCTGATCCTTGCTTGTTCATCCGTCGAAGAATCTTTTCATTTCCCGCTACATTTCGTCCAAGAACAAAGAAGGTTGCAGGAATTTCTTCCTTCTCTAAAATGTCCAATAACTTAGGTGTCAGCTGGGTATCTGGCCCATCATCAAAGGTAAGAGCTATCACTTTCTTGGTTGAGGGAGCTGTATAATCTTGGTAGGATTCCGCATCCGCCCCTTTAAGCATATCTGGATTGATGACATCAAACAAGATGGTTAAAGGCACCGCCACCTGCTTAACCTCCCCGACAGTCTGAGGGAGTTGAATCCAGAAGCTCTTTTTATCATAGTAGAAATCCCAATCTGCCAAGTCTGTGTATTGTAAGCTTTCAATCACTTCTGCCACTCGATCAGCATTTAAATTCTGGGATAGAAGGTTGGCCTTAATCATATCCAACATTTTTGAGTGGGCTGCTTCCGGATCTTGGAAGAGCTGATCCAAGCGAAGTTGTTCACCTTCATCTGTATAGTAGTAAGAAGCGAGAGTTGTTTCTTTCTCAGTTCCTACATAGGTTGGGGAAACAGGATACTCCCTTTTCACCAGCTTAATCTGCTGGGGATTGACAAAAGCCCCTTCTTCTTTATCCACTAGATAAAAAATCAAAGCATTCAAATCCTTATCCTCACCTTCAGGATTCAAGGTCTGAGTGTCCGCTAAAATTAAATCTTGAATTTGCTGATTGGTGCTGGCTTCTAGGTTACTAGGGTAATAAGCTACCACTTCAGCCCGACCAATACGACCGTACTGCTTGGCACTCTTGGACTTCTTGGCCAAGGCTGCATTTTCCTGCTTAAGTTGTTCAATCTTGGAGGACGCCTGCCACCGATCAAACTGCTCGGGAACCATCGGGAGGAGCAACAAAGCAGCTACCAACATTCCCAGAAATAATACAAACATCAACCAATTCTTTGGACTAATCTTTCTCACAAATCAAACCCTCACTCTTAGTTTCATAACCTCTATTGTACGATAGATAGAGGTAATATTCAAATGATTCTAGAAAAAACCGATAACATACTCCTCCTTCTTGTTTACAAGATGAGTACATCGTAAATATAGAGAGTTAGGAATCAGATTTTAAACCGTTATAAATATAGACGACTGCCTTCACAGCTATCCATTCTACAGTAGTCTCCGTAATAATCCAAACCTAATCCTCTACAACTACATCTTCACATCTGTACTTAGCTTATCTCCAACTAATGTCAAAATCGGCCTGCTTGAAAATGTTCCGATTCATGACTAGGAAAAACAGTGAAAATACAGTCAGCATTTATCAAAGAACCTTGTTAAGAACAGATTCTGAGATTTTATGAGAACTAATTAGCTTCATGTGTTTCTCTTACTATTATACTTAACAAAAAACAAAAATAGCTGTATACTATAAGGTATGAAAGTCGAACTAAATGAATATCAAATTAGCGAATTGAAGCAAGCCCTGAAAGATAAAAAGAATGCACAGCACCATAGGAAAATTCAAGCTCTCATTCTCTACTCTGAATGTCAGAATTTAACAACAGTAGCTAAATCAGTAGGTTTTGTTCATCAAACTGTACGAAACTTATTGAACCGTTATCTAGAAGGAGGTTTAGAGGCACTCCTTA
>NZ_SPPZ01000097.1 GCF_004570525.1 Streptococcus sp. WM07
CCATCTGGGTAAGTCACAACTACTACCGCTGGCTTATCCCCTGCTGTCTCAGTATCTACTGGACTTTCAAAGGAGACTTTCGTTCCTTCTGGGAGAGATGGCAAGTTAGAGATTGATTTCTCTGCTGATGGGGTGTCACCAACCTTAACCGTTTGATCTGCTGGGGTTGGTTCATTGCTATCAGCTTGCGTTGGAGCCTCTTCAACCTTAACCGTTACTGGAACCTTATCTGTTGATCCATCTGGGTAAGTCACAACTACTACCGCTGGTTTATCGCCTGCTGTCTTAGTATCTACTGGACTTTCAAAGGAGACTGTTGTGCTTTCTGGGAGAGATGGCAAGTTAGAGATTGATTTCTCTGCTGATGGGGTTTCACCAACCTTAACCGTTTGATCTGCTGGGGTTGGTTCATTGCTATCAGCTTGCTTTGGAGCCTCTTCAACCTTAACCGTTACTGGAACCTTATCTTGAGAGCCATCTGGGTAAGTCACAACTACTACCGCTGGCTTATCCCCTGCTGTCTCAGTATCTACTGGACTTTCAAAGGAGACTTTCGTTCCTTCTGGGAGAGATGGCAAGTTAGAGATTGATTTCTCTGCTGATGGGGTGTCACCAACCTTAACCGTTTGATCCGCCGGGGTTGGTTCATTGCTATCAGCTTGCTTTGGAGCCTCTTCAACCTTAACCGTTACTGGAACCTTATCTTGAGAGCCATCTGGGTAAGTCACAACTACTACCGCTGGCTTATCGCCTGCTGTCTCAGTATCTACTGGACTTTCAAAGGAGACTGTTGTGCCTTCTGGGAGAGATGGCAAGTTAGAGATTGATTTCTCCGCTGATGGGGTTTCACCAACCTTAACCGTTTGATCCGCCGGGGTTGGTTCATTACTATCAGCTTGCTTTGGAGCCTCTTCAACCTTAACCGTTACTGGAACCTTATCTGTTGATCCATCTGGGTAAGTTACAACTACTACCGCTGGCTTATCGCCTGCTGTCTCAGTATCTACTGGACTTTCAAAGGATACTTTCGTTCCTTCTGGGAGAGATGGCAAGTTAGAGATTGACTTCTCTGCTGATGGGGTTTCACCAACCTTAACCGTTTGATCTGCTGGGGTTGGTTCATTGCTATCAGCTTGCTTAGTTTTTTCTGTCACAGTAATCTTGAATTCTTCTGTAACTGAGTTTCCATTAGCATCTTTGACTGGAACTCCATTCTTATCAAGAACGGTTACTTTTACAGTACTTTCACCAACTGTTGTTGGAGTTCCTGTAATGGTGTTTGTATTTGCATCAAATGTAACACCATCTGGAAGCCCTTCAACCTTGAAAGAACCACCTGTTGGAACTTTTTGGCCTTCAACAGTTACATTCTTAATTGGTGTCCCTTGTTCAACTGTTTGATCATCGATTGGTGTAATGGATGATCTTGCTGAATTTGGATCTTTTGGATTTGTTCCGTCTGTTCCCTCTTCTGTATCAGGAATACCATCGTTGTCATCGTCATCGTCATCCTTGTCTGGCGTATTATCACCATCTGTATCAAGGTGGAAGACTGCATCAACCTTATCAGTTGTTGTATCTGGATAAGTTACAACAACTGGTACTGTAACCGTTTCTACAGTTGCTCCAGCTGGTGAATCTGGAGCTGAAACTGTGACTACACCAGTATTCTCGTCGATAGAAATTGTGTAACCATCTGGTACAGTGAAATCTGGTGCAATGGCAAACTTACTTCCAGCTGGAGGAGTCGCTACATTACCATCTTTATCCGTGAAGCTAGGAGTTGAAGTAGCTGGAGTTCCAGGAACCACATTCTTTTCCTCATAGGATGGCTGATATAAATCATTCTGTTTAGCAACATCCGCTACAAATGAATCCAAGGCAAGAGCAGAAGTGATATCCGTTGTCGCCACTCCCTGCAAGAATACTCCTGAAGTATACACAGCTGGGGCACTTAAATCAGCTTCGACGGTAATTGGAACTGATTTTGCGCGACCTTCATTATCAGCTGTTACAGCTACAGGGGATCCGATTGGATTACCATCTTTAAACCATTGGATTTGGTATTCACGATTTGGCATCAAACCAGATGTAGTAGACTCAACTGTTGTACCTGGTGTAGCTTTATTATCTGTTGTGTCATAAACCAATACATCATGATTTGGCTGTTTTGCAAGAATTGCAAAATTTTGCCAGTAATTATTAGCAGACGATTCAGCTCCTGTTATAGTTATTTCGCTTTAAAAAACATTATTCAGACATTCTGTCACCGAGTTATATTTTGGCAGTAACTCCATAACCTTTTTCTTGAGGTTAGCCCAAGCTTTTTCAATCGGGTTGAGTTCAGGACA
>NZ_SPPZ01000098.1 GCF_004570525.1 Streptococcus sp. WM07
TATTCTCAAGTTTGGAACAATTCGGAATTGAAGATTTAAGATGTAGGAATCTTTATGCTTTAAAATTTAAAGTGGAGGCAATCTTATTAACATATTCCTTACTACTTCATCAAAGTCAAATGGAGAACGGTTTTAGTCTAAGGTATTCACTTGCTTATGGTTAATCAACTAGCACAACGGGTAATGTTTGTATCTGAGTACCGAAGATATTGGCGTTGATCATTAGTAACTAAGTATTTAGAAATTAAATCTTTCAGATTCAGGAGGTCAAAAAGTACTTTAAAGAGAAGTAATCCTCCGTAACTCGTTAGATTTCCACCATCAAAAGAAAAAGTGTTGTTTTTAGAATTGTAATTTGTTAGACTGAACATATGGGTTTCCTTTCTATTTTGATATGGTTTGCGCTTATATCATAAAGGGGAAATCCTTTTTTGTCCAGTCAAAAGTCTCACCTAATGGGTGAAAATCAAAAACTTCCAGAAACCATGATGTATCAGCGATTCTGGAAGTTTTTTTAGTTATGTATGAATAATTTGGGTTAACTTAATGACATTGGCACACGTCTGATCTTTTTTCTATTAACGAGTTGGAGTATAAACCAATTTGTCCCCATGTTCTTTGACAAATGTATCCATTTGATCATCTGGAATTTGACGAAGATAGAGATTTGCTCGAATACTTGGGTCTTCCTCACGACAAGTTGAAAGAACTAAATAGCGATCTTCAGGTTTCATGGTCACACCACTTTTCTTAACTTGCGCATCTTTATAAACAGTCTCTAACTGTTCAACAAAGTCTTTATCGGAATCAAATTCTGTCCGGTAAAAAGCAGTTGTTTCCGGAACGATAATCATGGCAACTGCTTCATAATAGAATTTACGCTCTGGAGTTTCAATAACAACATAAGGATGTTCATCAAAATACTTTTGACTACTATAGAAATTAACATCATTAAACATTCGATTATCTGGAACCTGACTGCCTCGTGCATGACCAAATAACCAAGTCAACCGATCACTAAAGTTCTTGTTATTATCCATATCCATAAAGACTGTTCCCATAAAAGGCTCATAGTGGCCATCAAACGTCTTATCAAGATAGGTTGCATTATCTCCTGTTTGTACCACCGGCTCGTCTAGTTTAGTTCCCGGTGCATACACATACGCAATCGTATCTGGATTTGTTGCCAATAGCGGCTCAAACCGCTTTTTCAATTCTGCCTTCTCTTCGGAAGAAGGCTTGTACGTTGAAGCTGCTTTACTCCTAGCAATCTTCGAGTGATCACCATTAACTTGTCCTGAAAAATTTGTCCATACAAATCCCAAGCCAAGGAAAACAAACAAGCCTACAAAGAGGGAAGCAAGCCACTTTTTATTGATTTTCATTCTATCACCTAAAAAGCGAGAGCAGGATAGGATAAACCTAGAACCCAACTCTCGCCTCCTTCACATATAATCTAGTCGATTTTTATGTCTTATTTTACTGCTGCTGTGTTAGGAAGAACTTTTTGTCCTTCTTTAGCTGCTGCTTTAGCTTCTTTTTTAGCTGCTGCTACAGCTTTTTCAGTTCCTTTAGCATTTTTTGAATCTTCTTTTACTTCATCAGATTTCTTGCTTGGACCATTCACAACATCTGCAGGCATGATCAATTCACGTTTTTCTTTACCGTCGACCATTACTGTTTTATATTGCAATTCGATAGAATCGTAACCGTTTTCACGAGGGATTACCCAGTATGGAGTTCCATTTGGATCTGTTTCAGATGGTTCAACATATAGATAACCGTCTTCAAAGTCAAGATCCGATGGATCAAATTCACCAACATTCTTCATTTCTTGTGCTTCTTCTTCAACAAGTGGTGCAAGTGGTGCAACACCTTCTGGTGTTCCTGCTACAAAGCCGTCATTAGCAAGAGCTGGTGACACTGCTGCGAGCAAAGCTACTGCTGCAAGAGTTGTAAAAAGTGCTTTTTTCATAAGTCTTTCTCCTTTTATCTTTTGAAGGTCACTTCCTATAGTGCCCTTACATTTATATTATAAATTCACTTACTATAGAAGTCAAGTTTTAACCTGAAAAACTCTATGACTTTCTAACAAAAAAGACCCCTAAGGGTCAGAACTCCGCCAGTAGGACTCGAACCTACGACATCATGATTAACAGTCATGCGCTACTACCAACTGAGCTATGGCGGATAAAGAAAAGCTAAGCGACTACCCTATCTCACAGGGGGCAACCCCCAACTACTTCCGGCGTTCTAGGGCTTAACTTCTGTGTTCGGCATGGGAACAGGTGTATCTCCTAGGCTATCGTCACTTAACTCTTTTCTGT
>NZ_SPPZ01000099.1 GCF_004570525.1 Streptococcus sp. WM07
TTAGCCTTGGCAAATTAGCCTAACAGCTCCAAACCTGTCATCAAATGAAATCAATGACTTATCAGAATGGGTTGTAGTCCTCATCTCACAGTAAAGGTAGGTGGCTAACTTCATTTTAAAACTTTCGCTCTCCAACATTCGAACGAGTTTCTTCTTCAAAAACTTCATTGACTATCTTTCCTAAAGTAGTCTGTGCTATAATATTCCTTATGTTAGAACTTGTTGCCTGTCTTTTTTTAGGAGGAATCTTCCTTTTTCTTGCCCTTTATTTTTGGGGCTACAAGATGGGAGGCTGGCTTGTTTTTATTTGCAGTTTCCTAGCCTTTCTTTTGGTAAGTGCTCCTTTTTTATTGTTACTCTACTATCTATTTTTGTTTTATCAACTATGAGGATCTGATATGAAAACTAGTGATTTTGATTTTGAATTACCTGAGGAACTTATTGCTCAGGTTCCACTTGAAGATCGTTCCTCTTCTCGCTTACTGGTCTTGAACCGGGAAAGTGGAGCGATGACGGACAGCCATTTTGACCATCTGATTAACTACCTGAATCCAGGCGATGCGCTGGTTCTCAATAACACACGCGTACTGCCAGCTCGGCTCTACGGGCAAAAGACAGAAACCGGTGGTCACGTGGAGCTCCTGCTTTTGCAAAATACAGAAGGCGACCAATGGGAGGTTCTTGCTAAGCCTGCCAAACGACTTAAAGTTGGCGCTCGGATTGAATTTGGAGACGGCCATCTTCAAGCTGAAGTGATCCAAGAATTGGAGCACGGCGGTCGCATCATCCAATTCCACTATGAGGGAATTTTCTTGGAAATCCTCGAGAGTCTCGGCGATATGCCCCTTCCGCCTTATATTCATGAAAAATTAGAAGATCGTGAACGCTACCAGACCGTTTACGCTAAAGAAAACGGCTCCGCTGCCGCCCCAACTGCGGGACTTCATTTTACACCAGAATTGTTGGACGCCATCGCTGCCAAAGGGGTTCAAATCCACTACCTCACCCTCCATGTCGGACTAGGAACCTTCCGCCCCGTATCCGTGGATGATGTGGAAGCCCACGACATGCACTCGGAATACTACACCATCTCAGACCAAACAGCCCAAGCCTTAAATCAGGTCAAAGAAGCCGGAAACCGAATTGTCGCTGTCGGTACCACTACCATCCGAACCCTGGAAACCGTTGCTCGAGACAACCAAGGCAAACTCGTTGGAGCTAGCGGCTGGACCAATATCTTCATCAAACCTGGTTACCAGTGGCAAGTGGTAGATGCCTTCTCTACCAACTTCCACCTACCAAAATCAACCCTCGTGATGCTGGTATCAGCCTTCGCTGGTCGTGAGCAAACCCTCGCAGCCTATCACCACGCCATCGAAGAAGGCTACCGCTTCTTCAGCTTCGGCGATGCCATGTTTATACATTGAGATTAAAAAGAAATGGTCGGATTAATCCGACCATTTTTTCATCAGCGAGGAATTAAGTGAATATGGAAATGTGTTCCAGGATCCATGACACCATCATTATAGACTACAGAAATCCCATCTACTTCTGTAGTTTCACGAAAGAGCTTCTTCAAATATACTTGTAAACCCACAAGTTCATAACGGATTCTCTCAGGCAGTTGCTCCAACGTTTCAAAATGCTCTCTATTCTTAACCAACTGCTAAATCGGCATACTCGAAAAATTTCAAAGAAATGACTAGGAAAGCCGATGATGGTAGAACTAAAATTCACCCAAGAAGCTTGACAACGTCAGAATTTGAAATCTAATGAGTATTAGAAACCACAAGTAAATACCCTGATTAAATAGGATCAATATCCCAAACCATTTTAAAATACTTAAATTGGAAAAGAATATTTTCTTCTTCGATTCCCTTACAAAAAACACAGGTCATCCATTACTCCTTTCTGATTTAGCAGAGCATTCTCTTAAAAATGACTACAGATCTAGTAAAAAAATTTGCTCCCTAAATAAGGAGCAAATTTTGGTTCTTTGTCAAGTTGTGTGGAATCCTTGAAAACTGACAATGTAGAATAAAGACAATCTTCTTCCTCCCCTCCTTAGAGGGGAGGGATTTTTAGATAGAGTGGACA
Source organism: Streptococcus sp. WM07 (assembly GCF_004570525.1). Classification (GTDB taxonomy): domain Bacteria; phylum Bacillota; class Bacilli; order Lactobacillales; family Streptococcaceae; genus Streptococcus. Next base: position 2,098 of record NZ_SPPZ01000099.1, read on the forward strand.
GCAGGAGTCTGCATCCAGTA
>NZ_SPPZ01000009.1 GCF_004570525.1 Streptococcus sp. WM07
TACAATGCTATCTTGAGCCGCACTACCATATATGAAGACCTGCTTAAAATAAATTTTCGATAAAAAGAGGGGGTAGAGGTGCCCAACATATTTTCAACAACTTACCGCAATCGTAAGCAACGATTTGGTTTAAGAATGAACTTGATTGCTGGTATTATCAAATTTGAAAGGTTATAAACGTTTCGCAGGAAGTCTAATGAAAAATTGCAATTGAAAACAAATTGTCTTTTTCTTCTATTTTCAGATTAGCTTTACTTTTGAAGGGATAGTTGTTATAATCTTCAAGTATACTTAATTTGACAAAAGGAGATACAATACAATGGATGTAACTTGGGGTGTTAAGTACCTTACTGAGTTTATTGCGACTGCTTTCCTATTGGTTTTAGGGAATGGTGCGGTTGCTAACGTAGATTTGAAAGGAACCAAAGGAAATAGCTCTGGTTGGATTGTGATTGCCTTGGGATATGGTTTGGCGGTTATGATGCCAGCAATGATGTTCGGAAACGTATCTGGTAACCACATCAACCCAGCCTTCACACTTGGTCTTGCGGTTAGTGGGCTTTTCCCTTGGGTTCATGTAGCACCATATATCTTGGCTCAATTGCTTGGAGCGATGTTTGGTCAATTGTTGGTGGTTGTGGCTTATAACCCTTACTTCAAGAAAACTACTAACCCAAATGCTGTTCTTGGATCTTTCTCAACCATTTCAGCATTGGATGATGGTACTAAAGAATCTCAGAAAGCTTCAATGCTTAATGGTTTTATCAATGAGTTTATTGGTTCTTTTGTCCTCTTCTTTGGAGCGTTAGGCCTTACAAAGAACTTTTTTGGTGCAGAGCTTGTTGGTAAACTTGTCGATACTGGATTTGATCAAACTATGGCAGAAACCGCAGCAAGTCCGTACACCGCGGGTAGCTTGGCTGTAGCTCACATTGCTATTGGTTTCCTTGTTATGGCTTTGGTTGCGTCTCTTGGAGGACCTACTGGTCCAGCCCTTAACCCAGCGCGTGACTTAGGTCCACGTATCCTTCACTTCCTCTTGCCAACAAGTGTGCTTGGTGAAGCAAAGAAAGATTCTAAATGGTGGTATGCATGGGTACCGGTTGCAGCGCCAATTTTGGCTTCTATTATTGCAGTTGCCGTGTTTAAAATGATTTACCTTTAGGATAGTTCATGAAGTCGAGATTTGTTCTCGACTTTTTTCTTGCACATAATTACTTGAGTTTTATCGATTTTTCTTTTAAAATAACAAGAGTTATTGTGGAGGAAAAAATGAGTAAAGATAGGCTTGTACCTGTATTAAAAACAAATAATCGACGCTTGAATTTTGACTTTTATGTGGAACAAATTGGATTTACGGTTTTATTAGAAGATGCCGGTGTGGCTAGTTTAGGGGATGCGCAAAAAGCGCTTTGTTTGGAAATTGAAGAACTTCCAGCAAATCGGGCACTGCAGCCAAAAGGGAAGAAGAAGTTGGACCTCATGGTCTTTCGCGTGAAGTCTTCAGAGACAGTAGAAGCAGCCTTAGCACGTGGCTTGAAATTTGATGAACTCTATCAAGGTCCCAAGGGCTGGGCTTATTTGGCGATATCTCCAGAAGGAGATCGAATTTTGGTACATGCCGAGGAATCCTTTGCGGATCTGAAATTGGTAGAGCAGGTAAACTATCCAGAAACATTCCAAGCGGGACCAGCAAAATTGGACCAGGTAGAATTGGAAGAGTTGCATTTCCATGTTTCTAACAAAGAGAAATCTGAGACCTTTTATCAACGTCTAAGTTGGCCGACTTCTTTGATTTTTACTGAAGCTGAGAGTGACTATTTGTCGGTAGCTGCGGGGCAAACTTGGGATTTGTTCCAGTTGCGTCTTTTCCAAGCTGATTGGAATTTGGAAGAGCTTCAAACTAGCCTCACTGATCAGGAAATCTTTGTTCCCAAACGAGGCAATTTCTTATTGGCAGAGGATCCTCACAACCATTTAGAATGGTGGATACAAGAACATGCATAAAGCGCTAAGAGACAAAATTCAAGAGCATTTAAATACGCAGGTTTATCCCGGAGCTAGTTTAGCTCTTTATCGTCAGGGGCAGTGGCAAGAATATTATTTTGGATGGTCTGATCCAGAATTGGGATTTGAAACAATACCGGATTTAATTTATGACCTAGCTAGTGTCAGTAAGGTTCTGGTCGTTGGAACCCTAGTACTTCAAGTACTTAAAGAAGGACTCTTGGAGTTGGAAGATTCTATCCAAGAACTACTCCCTCGATTTCGTCACTCCCATTTGCGAGTGGTAGATCTTCTAACCCATACTTCGGGCTTAGACCCCTATATTCCGAACCGTGATGCTTTAAATCGAGAAGAGCTAACCAAAGCAATGCTCCAATTAGATTTGCGCTCAGATACTTCTTATCTTTATTCTGATGTGAATTATATCTTACTGGGCTTTTACTTGGAGGCACTTTTGGGGAAAAGTTTAGAAGAATTGCTCTCTGCACGAGTCTGTGCTCCATTTAAGCTCTTAAAGACCACCTATGGACCTCGAGCAGGCGCGGTTCCCACAGTTCAAGGAAATCATACTGGGCAAGTCCATGATCCTAAGGCTCAAGTCCTGGGACCGCATACGGGTAGTGCAGGAATTTTTTCAACTATATCTGATTTAAAAAAATATCTAGAAAACCAACTTCTAGAACCCAGCATCTACTTAGATCAAATCCATGGGTCCGATCCCGCCAATCCAAGAAGTCTAGCCTGGCGTCGCGAGGGGGATTGGCTAGACCACACAGGTTATACAGGTACTTTCTTGCTTTTTAATCGAAAAAAACAAGAAGCGGCTATCTTCCTTTCCAATCGGACCTATTGGAAAGACCAACGGGCCCAATGGATTGAAGACAGAAATGAACTGATGGATTTGATTCGGCAAGGAAAATTTTAAAATAGATGAAGAAAGCGGTGGTGATTGGCCGCTTTTTGAGTACAAACTAGGAATGGAGCCTTAGACAGTTAGGGGTACGGCAAAGTGAACTGATAACGGTTAATACTCTTTTCATTTCAAAATCTGACATTGTAAAGGTTCCTCATTGATTCTTTTGATTAGGTGCCTTGCACGCTTCTTCCATAATATTCAACAGCTCTCCCAGATCTGTTGAACTACGATTGTTGCTTGTCCTCGTCATTTTTTCGAAAATCTAGGATGAGTATTCTGATTTTGAAGAGTATCAGATATTTTGGGGCAATACAAAACCCCAGCTGAATTTATCCAGCTGGGGGGAGGGATGTTAAGCCAAGGCGTCGTCCATAGAAAGAACTTCGTGGAAGACCCGTTGAGTTAATTCTGTTTTTTGCTCAGGTGTGAGATATTTGGTATTAACACAGTAACCAGAGATCCGGACGATGACATCTTCACCAGCCATAATCTTGTCATAGACATCAGAGAGGTCCATAACGTTCAAGTTTACGTGTTGACCACCGTTTTCGAAGTAAGCATCAAGGATGGTTACCAAGTTGTCTACTTGTTCATCACGAGTTTTACCAAGAGCACGTGGAGATACTTGGGTTGTGAGGGAGATACCGTCATTTGCGTGTGCAAATTCAAGTTTTGCCAAGGAGTTCAAGTTTTGGAGCCAGCCACCTTTTGATTTAGGGGATGGGTTGGCTCCTGGAGAGAAGAACTCAAGTTCACTTGTATTCACAGTACCATCTTCGTTGAGGAAGACTCCACGGTGAACTGGTGAGTGACCAGTTTGTTTAGAGTAAGCAACGTTGGAAGTGATGGTTAGTAGGGATACTGTAGCTTCCGCATTCTTGTAAAGTTTGTGACTTGCAAGACGACTATGGAAGGCTTCTAGGAGCCATTCTGCGATGGAGTCTACACGGTCATCATCTTCTCCGTAACGTGGGTAGTCACCGATAGTTTCGTAATCGTAGATGTAGCCATCTTCGTCACGAATTGGTTTAACAGTAGCATATTTAATAGCTGATAGAGAGTCAACTGTATTAGCAAATCCACAGATACCGAATCCCATGTTAGCTCCTTGGTGGGTTGGGAGGAAGGCCATTTGGGCTGCTTCATAGTTGTATTTATCAGTCATGTAGTGGATAATATTAAGAGCGTCTACATAAGTATCTGTGAGCCAGTCAAGTGATTCTTCAAAGTTAGCTTTAACTTTGTCAAAGTCAAGGACTTCATCACGGATTGGTTCAACATCAAAGACTTTGTAGTCTTTGTGAACATCATCGTATCCACCGTTAAGTCCAGTAAGAAGCGCCTTCAAGACGTTTACACGCGCTCCAAAGTATTGAATGTTGTGGCTTTGGTTTTCGTTTTCTGGATCCAAAGGTGATACACAACAAGAGATACAGCTCATTTCACCGTAGCCTTCTTTAGCCATAGTTGTAACTCCTTCGTACTGAATAGAAGAGTGTTTATGGCTCATATCCATACAGTAACGACGGAAAGCGTATGGCAATTTGTCTGTCCAAAGAACAGTCAAGTTTGGTTCTGGGGAGTTACCAATGTTGTCCAAAGTGTTCAAGAAACGATAGTCCATTTTTGTAACACGGTGACGTCCATCAGCACCCATACCAGCCATGGATGTAGTGATGAAGGTTGGGTCTCCAGAGTAAAGTTGATCGTAAGCTTTTGTACGAGCGAATTTAACGGTACGGAGTTTTAAGACGAAGTCATCAACAAATTCTTGGATCTCTGACTCAGTGTAAGTACCACGCGCCAAGTCACGTTCTGCATAGATATCCAAAACGATTGGGACACGGCCGAGGGAAGTAGCGGCACCGTTAATCACGCGAGCTGCTGCCATGAAGGCAATGTTGGTCCATTGGATGGCTTCTTTGGTGTCCATTGCTGGGCGACGAACATCAACACCATACAAATCACCAAGAGCAACAACTTCTTTCAAAGCTTGGTACTGAAGGTTGACTTCTTCACGAAGACGGATTGTTTCTTCATCAATTTCTGTCAAGGCATTCCAGTCATCCACTTTTTCAGCCATCAGGAAGTCAGCTCCGTAGAGGGCTAGACGAGCATAGACTCCGATAATCCGTCCACGAGAGTAAGCATCTGGAAGACCAGTAACGGTGTGCGCGTGACGGGCACGGCGGATGTTGGTCGTGTATGCACGGAAGATACCGTCGTTTACGGTTGTTGCATATTTTGTGAAGATTTCATGCAAGTGTGGATCTGCCTCATAACCGTTCTCACGAAGAGTGGTTTCTGCCATGCGGATTCCCCCCTTAGGCATGAAGCTAAGACGGAAGAGCTCAGAGTTTTGCAAACCAAAGATTAATTCGTTATCTTTGTCAATATAACCTGCAGGAATATCTGCGATTGAAGCAACACGATCTGTATCCATTGGGAAGCGCGTTGCTTCATAACTAGCCTTTGTCTCCTCAATAATTTTCTTAATGTGAAGGGAACGTTCGGTTGGTCCTGCTAGGAAACTTTCATCTCCATCATAAGGAGTGTAGTTGGCTTGCACAAAGCGGGATACGCTGACTTTCTCCTTCCAGTCAGTTCCTTTAAAGCCTTCCCAGGCTTGTTCATAAATATCTTGAGTGTCAACGGTTGTTTTAACGACCATCTAGGGTACCTCATTTTCTTTCTAGTCTTGCGACGCATAGAAAAATCAACCGATTTACCAATATTCTTGTAGGACAAGCTCTTTGTTGCTCGATCGATTTTTCAGGCAGTCCGAGAACTGTTATAATTACAATTAGATTATAACACAAAGTAATCGTTTTCAAAATCAAAAAAGCGATTTGTAAGGGTTTTCTGATGTAATACAGTTTTGCTTAAAAAGAAAATTTGTATTAGTTCTGTCCTAACTTACGAAAGGAGGTTAAGGGTTATGCTCATTTTTCCACTGCTGGATGACCAGTCCCGCAAAATTATTCATATAGATATGGATGCCTTTTTCGCCGCTGTTGAAGAAAGGGACAATCCAGCCCTAAGGGGGAAGCCTGTTGTGATCGCTCGCGATCCTCGGATTACGGGTGGAAGAGGAGTTGTCTCGACCGCTAATTATGAGGCCAGACGTTTTGGTATTCACTCAGCCATGAGTGCCAAGGAAGCTTATCAACTTTGCCCCCAAGCAATCTTCATTCAAGGAAATTACGCAAAATATCGAGAAATCGGTCAGCAGGTACGAGAGATTTTTTGCCGCTATACGGATTTGATTGAGCCTATGAGTATTGATGAGGCCTACTTGGATGTGACGGTCAATAAGATTGGGTCGTCGTCAGCTGTTAAAGTGGCACGCTTGATTCAAGAGGACATTTGGAAGGAGTTGAAATTGACTTGTTCGGCCGGTGTCTCTTACAACAAATTTCTGGCTAAGTTAGCCAGTGATTATCAAAAGCCGCGTGGCTTAACGGTGGTCAAGCCAGGTGAAGCCTTGGATTTTTTGGCTCCCTTAGCTATTGAAAAATTTCATGGGGTGGGGAAAAAGAGTGCAGAGCGTCTTCGACAAATGGGAGTGAAAACAGGTGCCGACCTTCTGGAGATATCTGAAATACAGCTGATTGATCGCTTCGGTCGCTTTGGTTACGATCTCTACCGTCGGGCTAGAGGAATCCATAATGGCCCCGTCAAACCGAATCGGATTCGTAAATCTTATGGAAAAGAAAAAACTTACAGTAAGTTCTTGCGGCAAGAGGCTGATGTTCGTCAGGAGTTACAAAGCTTGGCACGAAATTTAGCAGCTAGCTTGGAGCGCGAAGATATTCAAGGCAAGACCGTTGTCCTTAAAATTCGTTGGGAGGACTTTGAGACCGTGACCAAGCGTGTCTCCCTAGACCATCCAATCTCTAAAGAAGAAGAACTTCTAGCTGCTGCCTTGGAACTCTATGATTCCATTGAACAAAATCAGGCGTCTATCCGTCTCCTGGGGATAACTCTGACCAACCTAGGGAAAGAACAAGAAGAAGATTTATTGATCAATAATCAAGAAGAAACCGCCACAAATAGGGATTCCTTGTAACTCAGAGGAGTCCCTATGTTGTAGCGGTTTTAGTAGTGCTAAAAAATTCAGCTAGGTCGGCTTCTGTCAAACCAATTAGCGGATCGATTTCTTCCCAGTTTTCCTCACTTAAACGATGGTTTTTGATAGCTGATTGTTCTTCTTTCATCGTATTCTCAGAGTTTTCCACAACTTTGTGGATATCTTGTGGATATCTTGTGGAAAACCTTGGAGAAAGATAGGTCTGGCGTTGGGTTCCTTCGTTTTCCACAGCATAGACATAGGCTGTGGATTGTCCCAAAAGAATGAGTTTATCTTTGGCGCGTGTGATGGCGGTGTAGAGAAGGTTACGTTGCAACATTCGGCGATTGGCCTGGGTTAGCGGGAGGATGACCACAGGAAATTCACTTCCCTGGGACTTGTGGATACTCATGGCATAGGCTAGGCGAATCTTATACCATTCCTTACGAGGATAATTGACCTCACTGCCATCAAAGTCCATCCGTATTTCGTCTTGCTCACTTTCACTATACTTGGCTGGAATAAGTTCGGTGATGGTTCCGATATCGCCGTTAAAAACATTGGCTTCTGCATCATTGACCAAGTGGATAACCTTGTCTCCCAATCGGTATTGAGAGTCAGTAGCCTCGAAACTTTGTTGCCCTTTTTTTAGAGGATTGAGGAGATTTTGCATGAGCTGATTGATGGCGTCAATGCCGGCTACTCCTCGATACATGGGAGCCAAGATTTGAATGTCTTGAGGCTCAATGCCACTTCTCAGCGCTGCCTGTACAATCTTTTCAATCATTTGCGGAATGTATTCGGATTGAGTTTCAAAGTAAGAGCGGTCAGCCTTTTTTTGTGGAAAATCGGATGGTAAAATCCCATGCTTTATGTCATTGGCCAGATGAACAATGGTTGAATCTTGGTCTTGTCGGTAAATTTTTTCCAGGTGAATCTTGGGAATGGCTTCAACTTTTTGTAAATCTGCTAGGACCTGTCCAGGACTGACCGAGGGCAGTTGGTCGGCATCTCCGACCAGAAGGATTTTGGTATGGTTGGCTAAATTTTGGAAGAGCTGGTGAGCCAACCAGGTATCGACCATGGAAAATTCATCAACGATGATAAAGTCAGTATCCAAAGACTCTTCCAGATGACTGACTTCATCGTCAGCCACCATCCCCAAATGGCGGTGGATGGTAGCCGAGGGCAGGCCAGTTAATTCATTCATGCGGCGTGCAGCCCGACCGGTGGGAGCAGCTAGCAGGATAGGGAGATCCTTAGAGTTAAGATTAATTTTGTGAAGCTTGGCGTAGACAGAGATGATTCCATTTAATACGGTTGTTTTCCCAGTTCCGGGCCCCCCACTGAGGATAAAGATGGGTTCTTGAATAGCTTGTACAATGGCTGTTTTTTGAATGTTATCGTATTGGATACCCAATTCTTCCTCAACTTGTTCAATTAAATCTTGGATTTGCTCGTTTTGGTTTTCCCTCCTCTCTTGATATCTAGCCTCCAAAAGTCGTAGGAGGTGGTTGGCAATGCCTTCTTCTGCGAAGAAGAGAGAATTACTAAAAATCTTAGTCTCAACATTTTGGATTTTATCTTCTGCTAAAAGGTGGGTTAATTCCTGGGCAACAACCTGGGGGTCAATCGGTTCCTGTCTAGCCTCCTCTAGCAGAACCAAGGTTTTTTCTAGCAGGGGGGCCGCTTCCAAGTAGGTATCCCCTGATTCAAGGCAGTGTTGGAAAAGACTGTGGATAATTCCAGCTCGAAAGCGTTCGGGAGAGTTGGTTTCAATTCCTAAGCGTTCAGCGACTTGGTCGGCAATGACGAAACCAACACCACGGATATCTTCCACCATTTGGTAGGGATTTTCTTGGATCAGGGTTAGTGTTGATTCCTGGTAGGTATCATAGATTTCCACAGCAAGGCGATTCGGTATTCCCAAGTCTGCTAAGCGAGCTAAGGCTTGTTCTAAACCATAATTGATTTTTAGAGTTTGAACCAGAGCTAGTCGATTGGTCTTGGATAGTCCTTTTACATTTTCTAACTTTTGAGGATTGTTGAGGATTTCATCGATGGGATTATCAGAAGAATAGACTTCCAAAATACGCTTGGCGGTCTGCTTTCCGACCCCCTTAAATTGGGGTCCGGAAAAGAATTTGACCAGGCCTTGGGGGCTTGGCTTCTCGCGTTCATATCGGCTGGTAGTGACTTGTTCTCCATAGCGAGGGTGTTGGACTAGTTGACCGTAAAAACGATAAGCACTGCCTTCAACGATGGTTGCAAAGGTACCGGTGACAATCAACTCAGAGCCAATATAATCTGAGTTTGTTTCATCTAAATCAACCAACAGAATTTTATAAAAATTATTTGGATTTTCAAAAATAACACGATCTACTCGACCAGAAAAGTAGTGTTCCATAGAGTCCCTTTCATGGGTAAAAGCGAAATATCCTTGAAAAAGAGACTGAGACTTATTGTCTCAGCCTCTTTTTTCAGCTTAGTGTCTTATTCATGTAGTATTTTAAAGTCAGTGATAGGCCAGAAACGGAGAACGACTTCTCCGACAATTTGATCAGACTTAAAACTACCTACATCACGGCTATCTTTTGATACAATTCGGTCATCTCCCAAAAGGTAGTATTCCCCTTCCGGAACTGTTACGGTAAAATCTGCCTGACCTTCGCGATTGGCTGTAAAAGCTGGGGACGCTTGGGCTAAATTTTGGAAATATTGGCTGTAGGAATAGGTATCCTGTAGTTTATCTGCTTGAAAAGCTGCTTGATAATCAGCTAGGTAGTCTTCAGCAATTTCTTTTCCGTTGATAAAGAGGGTATCTTGTTTGAATTCTAATTGGTCTCCTGGCATCCCGATGACCCGCTTGACAATTTTCTTTTCTTTTCCATTTTCATCGGTTTCGGATGCAACGACAATATCAAAGCGATCAATGTGATTCTGATTGAATACAATCAGGTATTGACCTTCTGCTAAGGTAGGATCCATGGAATGTCCTTCAACGGTGACAGCTTGCCAAAAAATTAAGCGGGAAATGATGATAGCACCGATGAGAATGATGAAGATGAGGATGTCGAAAATTTGGCGCATAAGGCCTGATTTTTGTTGTTTATTCTTGCTTGCTCTACTTGCCATGGTCTTCCTTTCGCGTTTAAGAACCTGTTCCTGATTATCGGACAGATCAATCTTTTTCTACTTTAACATATAGGAACTATTGTATCATATTTTAGCCGTATTCAGTGGTGGAAATGAGACACATTTTGCAAATGACAAGCCTTATTCTTTCTGTTATAATGATGAGAAGGTGATATTATGGCAAATTTAAATCGATATAAGTTTTCTTTTGGTAAAAGAACCCTAACATTAACAACGGAATATGACAATCTTTTTATGGAAGAAATTGAACGTCTTGCACAAGAAAAGTACCAAGCGCTGAAGGAACAAATGCCTAAGGCAGATGATGAAACCTTAGCACTCTTGTTGGCGATCAATACCTTATCGGTTCAATTAAACCGAGAAATGGAGCGCGCTCAGGAAGATCAAGAAGCGACTAAGTAGGTGAATCATGTTTGATCTAGTAATTCTATTAGTTTTGGCTTGGAGTTTTTATTTGGGCTACCAGCGTGGCTTGGTTCATCAAATTGGCCAGACGATTCTTTTTTTGATTTCTTTTCTGATTGCATCGGTTGCCTATACTCAGGCAGCTCAGTTTTTGAGTCTGTGGATTCCCTATGCCAATCCTAGCAGGGGAAGTCAGGCCCTCTTTTTTGAATCAGGAATTTTGTTTGATTTGGACCAAGTTTTTTATAGTGGTCTCGGATTTGTGACGGTCTTTACGATTGTTTGGATGGTTGGCCGTATTTTAGCGACATTCCTAGTCTTTTCTCCTTGGAAACGGGAGTGGGATAGTGTACCAGCTTCTCTGATATCTGGTGGTCTTTCCCTTCTTTTAACCTGGTTCCGTTTAGAAATGCTGATTTTTATTGTCGCAACGGTTCCCCTTGCTGGAGTTCAAGACACTCTCAGTTCCAGTTTTCTGGTCCAATTTATGATGAATCTCTCCCCATTTAGCCGCCTTATCCTCCGTCAACTATGGGTAAGTAGCGTTTTGGGAGGTTTGTAAAGAAGATGGAAGAGTTTGGGAACAGGCTCTTTCTTTTTTAGATTTTTGGAGAAAAAATGAATCATAAAATATATGAAAGTTTGGAGTTTACAGAAGTTAAAAGTGCATTAGCCCCCTATCTTCGGACGGTAGAAGGGCAGAACACCTTAGCTAATCTGGAACCCATGATTAATGTCAAAGATATTCAACAGGCTTTTGATCAGTTGAGCGATATGGAGGAGCTAGGCAAAGCAGGCCATACTCTGCCTATTACGAGTCTAGGAGATTTGACGCCAACCCTGAAACGTTTGCAGTTGGAAGCAGAATTACAGGTGGCTGATTTTCAAGATATAAAAGCCATGCTGAGAGGCAGTCAGCTTTTGAAGGATTTTTATCTAGATTTGGAAGATATCCATCTTCCAAATCTAACGGCCTATTTTGAAAATCTAGAGACTTTCCCACAATTTCAAGGTGCCCTGCAGGCTATTGCGGATAACGGCACCATTGAGGATTTTGCTAGTGAAGAATTGCTAGGGATTCGCCGTCGTTTGCGCCAGGCAGATCGTGACTTGCGCCAAACGATGCAGGAATTATTGAAGAAGAAAGCGGATTATTTGGCAGATCCTCTCTTTGCCAGTCGAAATGGTCGCAATGTTTTGCCGGTCAAGCAGAGTTTTCGGAATCGTGTTCAAGGGATTGTGCAAGACATCTCGGCTACAGGGAATACGGTTTATATTGAACCTCGTGAATTGATTCAAATGAATGAAGGGATTGCTAGTTTAGAAGCAGAAGAACGGTATGAAATTCGTCGAATTCTTCGAGAATTGGCGAATCTTCTTCGCCCTCAAGTGCAATCCTTTCAAAATAATCACTGGCTCTTGGGTCATTTCGATTTCTTGGCGGCTAAGTATCAATACATGCGTGATCGTCAAGCCCATATCCCAAGTATTTCTAGCCAAAATGACATTCGCTTGCTCCAACTTCGTCATCCCTTATTAGAGCAGCCAGTCGCTAATGATCTTCATTTTGGAAAAGGTTTGAGTAGTATTGTGATGACAGGGCCTAATACAGGGGGAAAAACGCTGATGCTTAAGACCCTGGGACTAGCTCAACTTATGGGGCAGTCAGGTTTGCCGATTCTAGCTGCTGAAGGCAGCCAGATCGGGGTATTCGATGAAGTGTTTGCGGATATCGGTGATGAGCAGTCCATCGAGCAGAGTCTCTCTACTTTCTCGAGTCATATGACGAATATTATTCAAATTTTGGAGCAGGCAACGCCTTTCTCCTTGGTTTTGTTCGATGAATTGGGAGCAGGGACAGATCCGCAAGAAGGAGCAGCCTTGGCAATTGCTATTTTGGAAGATCTCCGCTTGCGGGGAATTAAAACAATGGCAACAACCCATTACCCTGAATTAAAGGCGTATGGAATTGAGACGGAAGCTGTTGAAAATGCCAGTATGGAATTTGATACGTTAAGTTTGCGGCCGACTTATCGCTTTATGCAGGGAGTTCCAGGGCGGTCCAATGCCTTTGAAATAGCTAGACGTTTAGGTTTAGCGGAAGTTGTCGTGGTTCAGGCGGAAGGTCAGCTTGATCACGATCAGGATGTTTCCCGCATTATCCAACGCTTGGAAGAACAGACTTTAGAGAGCCGCAAACGGCTAGAAGGGATTCGGGATTTAGAACAGGAAAATCACAAGCTGAATCGGGCTTTGAAAAAGCTCTACACCGAATTGGAACGAGGACAGGAAGCTGAACTCAATGCTGCTCGTGAGGAGGCTCAGAAGATTGTCGCAAAAGCTACCGAAGAGAGTGACCAAATTCTGAAAAATCTGCAAGCAGGTGCCCAGCTCAAACCGCATCAGGTGATTGAAGCCAAGGCTAAACTGAAAGCATTAACCCCAGAAACGGTTGATCTTTCTAAAAACAAGGTTCTCAATCGGGCTAAAAAGAAGAAAGCTCCTAAAGTAGGAATGGAAATCCTTGTCAGTCATTATGGTCAACGAGGCAATTTAGTTCGTCAATTAAAAGATGGTCGCTGGGAAGCTCAGGTTGGTTTAATGAAGATGACATTAAGAGAAGATGAGTTTGAAGCTATCCAAAAAGAAAACTCTTCTAATCAGCCCAAGTCTAAGAAGGTGTCAACAGTTAAACGGACTAAGAGCCAGGCAGCTAAGGCACGTCTAGACTTACGTGGTAAGCGTTATGAGGAAGCTATGGAAGAGCTGGATGCCTTTATTGATCAAGCCCTGCTCAATAATATGGCTCAGGTCGATATTATTCACGGAATTGGAACAGGGGTCATCCGCGAGGGGGTTCAGAAATACCTTCGCCGGAATAAGCAGGTCAAGTCCTTTGCTTATGCACCACAAAATGCTGGAGGTTCCGGAGCCACCATTGCTATTTTTAAATAAGGTAAAGGCGTATCAAATTCTGTCATTATTTTTCAAATTGGTGTAAACTAATGGTAAGAAAGAAAAAGGAGAGTTTCATATGGTACAAAGTGTAACCGATGCAAATTTTGTAGAAGAGACTAAAGAAGGTCTTGTGTTAATTGATTTCTGGGCTACTTGGTGTGGTCCTTGCCGTATGCAGGCTCCAATCTTGGAGCAATTGGCGGGTGAAGTCGATGAATCTGAGTTGAAAATTGTGAAGATGGATGTGGATGAAAATCCAGCTACTGCGCGTGAATTTGGTATTATGTCAATTCCAACCTTGATGTTCAAGAAAGATGGTGAGGTTGTTAAACAAGTAGCAGGTGTGCATACGAAGGATCAAATTAAAGAGATTGTAGCTTCTCTATAATAATAGAAAGTCTGGGATGATGTCATAGAGTGAGTCATCCCAGACTTTTTGTATGCAATGCATTTTTAAATGTGTTTAAAATTGACAAAGAGGGCGTCTTGTTTTAGAATGGGGGGTACAGTTTTTTTAGAGAGGCTCCAATCTTGCGAAAGATTGGAGTAGAGGAGTAGATATGATAGAGTTTTTGACGCAATTGGATGCGTTTGTATGGGGACCACCCCTTTTAATCTTGTTAGTGGGAACAGGGATTTTTCTCAGTTTCCGGTTGGGAATGCTGCAAGTGACCCAACTCCCACGAGCCTTGAAATTGATTTTTAAAGCAGATGACAAGAATGGTACTGGTGATATTTCCAGTTTTGCAGCCTTGAGTACTGCCCTAGCTGCGACCATTGGTACTGGTAATATTGTTGGGGTAGCCACAGCCATCAAGATGGGTGGCCCAGGTGCTCTTTTTTGGATGTGGGTAGCTGCCTTTTTTGGAATGGCGACTAAGTACGCTGAGGGTGTTTTGGCCATTCGCTATCGGGTAAAAGATGAAAAAGGGGCAGCATCAGGTGGCCCTATGTACTATATTGTGAATGGTATGGGAGAGAAATGGCGTCCCTTAGCCAATTTCTTCGCAGGAGGTGCCGTACTAACAGCCCTTCTGTCGACTGGTACTTTTACTCAGGTATCTTCCATTACTGATTCGGTTAAAACGGGTTTAGGGATCGGCTCAGAAGTAACAGGTCCTATTTTAACGATTCTTGTGGCTGTTGCTATTTTTGGTGGGATTCAAAGTATTTCAAAAATTTCAACAGCTGTTGTGCCCTTCATGGCCGTAGTCTATGTATTGGCTGCAGGAGCAATTCTGGTTGTGAATGTGGATCAATTGCTTCCGACTTTAGAATTGGTATTTACCAGTGCCTTTACACCAGTTGCAGCTCTAGGTGGTTTTGCAGGTGCGACGATTCGAACAGCTATCCAAACCGGCATTGCGCGTGGGGTTTTCTCGAACGAATCTGGAATGGGGAGTGCACCGATTGCGGCTGCTGCTGCCAAAACAGAATCTCCTGTAGAACAAGGTCTTATTTCGATGACGGGTACCTTTATTGATACCATCATTGTTTGTAGCTTGACCGGTCTTTCAATCTTGATTACTGGTGTTTGGGCAGGAGATGTCAATGGAGCTAGTCTGACCCAGGCGGCATTTTCGACGGTATTTGGGAACTTTGGAGCGATTCTTTTGATGCTTTTCTTGGTTCTCTTTGCTTTTACAACGATTATTGGCTGGAACTATTATGGTGAGCGTTGTTTTGAATTTTTATTTGGCCTTCGCTTTATTTGGATTTACCGAGCGCTCTATGTAGCCTTTGTTTTCCTAGGAGCCTTTTTGACTGTTGATGTTATTTGGTTAATTGCAGATATCGTAAATGCCTTGATGGTTCTTCCAAACTTGATTGCCCTCTTGGCCCTTAGTCCGATTGTTGTGATGGAGACTAAGAAATATTTAGATAAACAAAAGAAAGCTTGAGCATTTAGATAGAAAGTCGAGATTGAAAAGTCTCGGCTTTTTGATTGTGAACATAAAGGAGTAGGTTTGCCTTCCAGTCTTGAAATCTTGGTTTGCATAAATATATTTAGGATTAACGTTTTTTTGTATGTTGTTGGAGTCTTCAATAGAGTCATTGTGAAGGATGCAAAAAATCCCCCTGGTTAACCAGAGGGATTGCAAGTATTAAGCTTCTTTTTTCTTCCAAGCGCTCCATTCTGCATAGGCAGTATAGAGAACGTCTGTTGAAGAGTTGAGAGCAGTTTCACAGGCATCTTGGATGATACCGATGATAAAGCCGACTCCGATAACTTGAGCTGAGATATCACCAGAGATACCGAAGAGGCTACATGCCACAGGAATCAAGAGGAGAGATCCACCGGTAACCCCAGAAGCTCCACAGGCTGACAAGGCAGCCACAACAGAAAGGAGCAGAGCAGTTCCGAAGTCTACAGGAATTCCAAGCGTGTGAACTGCAGCAAGGGAAAGAATTGTGATTGTAATAGCAGCACCACCCATGTTGATGGTTGCTCCAAGAGGGATAGAGATTGTATAGGTATCTTTATCCAATCCAAGTTCGTCACAGAGTTTCAAGTTTACAGGGATGTTGGCTGCAGAGCTTCGAGTAAAGAAGGCAGTCACACCACTAACTTGTAGAGTTTTGAAGACTAGTGGATATGGATTTTTACGCATCATCACAAATCCAATGATTGGGTTAATGACCAAGGCCACAAAGAGGTTGGTTGCGACAATTACGATGATTAATTGTCCATAACCAAGAAGGGCATCCACACCTTGTTCGGAAATGGCTTTGAAGACCAAACCTAGAATTCCGAATGGTGCTAGGTTGATGACCCAAGCAACGACAGTTGAAGTAACATCTGCCATTGTTTGTAGCAATTCTTTGCTTTGTTTGCTAGCTTGACGCATAGCAATTCCAAAGACACTAGCCCAAGCAAGAATCCCAATGTAATTACCATTGGAAATAGCACTAACAGGGTTTTCTACAATGTTGAGCAAGAGGTTACGGGCAATTTCAGCCAAACCACTAGGCGGTGCGATATCCGTAGCCGCATTTGCTAGTGTTAAGGTTGTTGGGAAAGCAAAGGATACCAGCACAGCAACCAAAGCAGCAGCAAACGTGCCGAATAGGTAAAGAATAACGATGGTTTTCATATCGGATTGCCCACCTTCTCTGTGCTGAGAAAGGGCGTTGGTTACCAATGCAAATACCAAGAGAGGGGCAACTGCTCGCAAAGCACCTACGAAGACATCTCCGAGGATTCCGATAGCTGACCAAGATGGAACAATAAGAGCGAGGGCAAAACCAATAACAACTCCAATTGCAATCCGCTTGATCAGGCTGGCTCGATTCCAAGCCTGAATGTAACGTTTCATGATTGAAACCTCCTTTAAATTTATTTTAAATAGTCTACTACAAGAAATCCCCCCTGTCAATGGATTTTCTAGGTTTTTATGAAAAAAGTTCGGAATTTTCGCAACTTTCAATTCATTTTTAATAAAAACTTATGGAAATCATAAGAGGATTTGATGGGGACTGAATAAAACGGAAGTCCCTCCCTGTGTTATAATAGGGGAAAGGAGGTTTTATGCAAAACCTAGTATTAAGATTCTTGGAAAAGATCCAGTGGGAGGAGATTTTAGATCAGTTTGTTTCTAAATCGATTTCCTTATTGTTTTTATTTCTCTTGTTTTGGATTGGGAAAAAGCTCATTCATGCTCTCGTCCATCGCCTATTAGCTCCATCTATGCTGTTGATGCAAAGTCATTCAGCTCGCAAAGAAACCCTCTTGCGTTTGATTGACAATGTACTCAATTATGCCCTTTATTTTCTCTTGATTTATTGGGTTCTGTCCATTCTTGGTTTGCCAGTATCATCCCTTTTAGCTGGAGCTGGTTTGGCTGGGGTTGTGGTTGGTCTTGGAGCACAGGGTTTCTTATCGGATATGGTCAATGGTTTCTTTATCCTGTTGGAAAGACAGTTGGATGTAGGAGATTATGTAACCTTGCCGAATGGCTCTGGGAAATTGTCCGGAACAGTCGAGAATGTCGGGATTCGAACGACCCAGGTTCGTGATAGCAATGGGACTCTTTATTACATCCCAAATCGACAGATTCTCATCGTCAGCAACCAGTCACGAGGAGATGTTTCCATTACAGTGGATTTACCTTTGTTACCGGGCACAGACTTTGAGCTTGTAGATAAAATTGTGGAACAAGTTAACCAGTCGCGACTGCAGGGATTTGACCAATTAGATGGTCAGCCTAAAGTTCTTGGAGCTCAGTGGAGTCGGAGTGAAGGTTTTGTTTATCGCATCTCTGTTCCTATTCGCCGTGGGCAAGATGCAGGAATCGCTTATCCCCTCTATCGTCTATACCAAGATGCTTTGAAGGAAGCTGGTGTGAGTTTGTCGAGTTCTTCTAGCTCTACGAATTAAGATGAAGGAGGTGAGTCCAGCATGACGGACAAAAAGACCTTGAGGTCTCAGCCCTACTGGATTTGGATTCTTAGCTTGGTAGGCTTAAATTTATTTTTATTGGTGGGAATTGGTATTTTGCTCTTTTCTTATTTAGGTCTAGCTGAGGAAAATGAACAATATGCTCGTCTTTTAGGCTTAAATCAAAAAGAAGAAAGTGTTATCGAGCAAGAACTTGGTAAATCGCGACAATTTGTAACGGGGGAGCGGGTAACGGTTAAGACCATCGAAAGAGATGAGAATCAGGAGATGTGGGATGATGCAACTGGCTTAGCAGTTGTGGTTGAACTCTTGGTTGAAAATAATCATGGGAATACTTTCCGTGTCAATCCCTATAGTTACGAATTGTTTGACGAGGAGGGAGAACCCTTGCTATTAGATAGTATAACCTTTGACCAGGAGGGTT
The DNA here is from genome assembly GCF_004570525.1 of Streptococcus sp. WM07. Classification (GTDB taxonomy): domain Bacteria; phylum Bacillota; class Bacilli; order Lactobacillales; family Streptococcaceae; genus Streptococcus. Next base: position 18,335 of record NZ_SPPZ01000009.1, read on the forward strand.
TGGATAAGAGTCTAGAGCCAGGGACACAAGGAAGCTATCGTTTGATTTTTGATGGTGAGATGGGGGAAGGGCCCTATTATCTCGTGCACTATGATACGCAATGGAAGTCTAAATAGGAGGTTGCTATGAAATTAATTTATTTAGCTGGTGGTTGTTTTTGGGGCTTAGAGGAGTATTTTTCTCGTATTGATGGTGTTCAAAAGACTAGCGTGGGTTATACAAACGGTCAAGTAGAAACAACGAACTACCAACTCTTAAAAGAAACGGATCATGCGGAGACGGTTTCTGTTAGCTATGATGAGAAAGTCATTGGATTACGAGAAATTCTGCTTTATTATTTCCGAGTGATTGATCCGCTCAGTGTCAATCGGCAGGGGAATGACCGTGGTCGGCAATACCGGACGGGAATCTATTATCAGGATGCAGAAGATTTACCAGTGATTGAACAAGTGATGAAGGAACAGTCACAGCACTTTGGCAACCAACCCTTGGCCGTTGAAGTGGAACCTCTTCGCCATTACATCCCTGCGGAGGATTATCATCAAGATTATTTAAAGAAAAATCCAGGTGGCTACTGCCATATCAATGTGGAGGATGCCTACCAGCCTTTGATTGATCCAGCTCTGTACCAAAAGCCGGATCAAGCAACGCTGAAAGGGCTTTTATCAGAGGAAGAGTACGCTGTGACGCAAGAGAATGCGACCGAGCGTCCGTTTACAAATAAGTATGATGAACACTTTCAAGAAGGGATTTATGTCGATATTACTTCTGGAGAGCCGCTCTTCCAGTCTGCAGATAAATACAATTCCGGTTGTGGTTGGCCAGCTTTTTCTAAACCAATTGCGAAGGACTTGATCCAGTATCGCCAAGATTTGAGTCACGGTATGCGACGGATTGAGGTTCGGAGCCGGGCAGGTGATGCCCATCTGGGACATGTCTTTGAAGACGGTCCACGAGAGTCTGGTGGACTTCGTTATTGTATCAATAGTGCCGCTCTTCGTTTTGTGGCTAAGGAAGATATGGAAGCGGAAGGTTATGGTTACTTACTAGACTTGCTAGATTAGGAAGAGTTTATGAAAAAGGAAGTTTTTATAACAGGTCTTTTAACTGCTGTGACCTTGGCAGGTGTAGGGGTTTACTTTGGTCGTCCCTATGTGCAAGAACTGGTGAAAAATCAAGAGGATAGCCAGGTTAGTCAAGCTCGAATTATGGCTCACGGCGATTTGTTGTACCATGATATTCTTTACTATTCTGCAGAGCAGACAGGTGGTAGTTATGATTTTTCGGAAAATTTCACGTATGTCAAGTCTTGGTTGGATCAAGCTGATCTAGCCATTGGTGATTTTGAAGGAACCATTAACCCGGACTACCCTTTGAGTGGTTACCCGCTTTTTAATGCTCCTCCTCAAGTGGTTCAGGCTATTAAAGGTGCGGGCTATGATGTTATGGATTTGGCCCACAACCATATTTTAGATTCGGGTTTGGAAGGCGTGGGGACTACTGTCCAAGCCTTCAAAGACGCCGGTATTGAACCCATTGGCGTTTATGCCGAACAAGCACGCGATCAGGCTCCCTTGCTCATCAAGGAGGTCAATGGTATTAAGATTGCGCTGCTAGCTTATGCTTATGGTTTTAATGGATTGGAAGCTGGGCTTAGCCCAGAAGAGTATGAATCTGTTTTGTCTGATTTGGATCTGGAGAAAATGGAGGCAGAAATTAAGCGGGCCGAGAAAGAAGCTGATATAACCATTGTGATGCCACAAATGGGAGAGGAATACCGCTTGTCCCCGACAGATGAGCAGGTTGCCATCTACCACAAAATGGTAGATTGGGGTGCAGACCTAGTCTTCGGTGGTCATCCGCATGTCCCCGAACCAACTGAAACGATTGAAAAAGATGGTGAGAACAAGTTCATTATCTACTCCATGGGGAATTTTATTTCGAATCAGCGTATTGAAAGCATGGATGGTATGCCTAACTCCGAATGGACTGAGCGAGGTGTCCTTATGGATGTGGAGGTTGAGAAAAAGAATCAACAGACACGAATCAAAACAGTCAAAGCTCACCCAACCTGGGTGAGCCGAGTGGAGAAGGGAACCTACTCCCAATTTGGCTTCCCTCAATACCTTTACCAAACTTTGATTATCGAAGATTTCTTGAAAGGTGGCCGCTATGAGGGACAACTGGATTTTGAAACTCAGGCACGAATTGAAGAAGCATACGAGGCAACGAATGAATTATTGGCTATTCATTGGCCATAATAGATGAATTCTACATAAAAAAGACCGGTTTCTCCTTAAAGGTTGGAGAAACCGGTCTTTTTAGGATTGTCTACGCGAAAAATTTGTGAATTTGAAGGATGAAGGTCTGTGGTGGGATTGGTTGAGCTGGAACGGTTGCCCATCGCCTAGGAAGACAGTGGCTTCAACAAGGGCTACATAGGCTGGCTCCAGCTGTTGGAAATAGTCTTGGAGAGTTTGATTGGCTGGTTGGAAGGTGATGGTTTTGGCTGAATGACTAATGACTAAGTTCAAATCCTTTTCAATGTAGCGGTAAATTGATGTCTGAGCAACTTCTTCCGTGATACCAGGTACAAGTTTGGGATTGAAGAAATCGATGTCGACGATGTTGACTCGTGGCCCTTTTTTTCGAAGGCGGACAACTCGGAGAATAGTATCAAAATCTCTTAGTTGTAGAGCAGTTTTGACATCGGGATAGTCTTTGGCCTTGATTGTTTCTAATACAGCAACTTCGGTTTGGTAGGGTTGGCTGAGCCCTGCATTGATTTCTTGGAAACTGGTTAGGCTGGCCAACTCAAAATTGAGGGAAGGATCATAGATGACGATAGACCCCTTCCCACGAATTTTTTGGATGTAGGCATCGTTTTGTAGAAGTTGCAGAGATTTGCGGAGGGTTTCCCGAGAAGTCTCAAATTGTAGGCAGAGTTCCATCTCAGAAGGGAGTAGTTGCCCTTGACAATAGATTCCTTGCCGAATGTCTGCTTTGAGTTGGTCATAGATGACCTGGTATTTTTTACGATTCATAGGCTAACGACTAAGGAAAGCTACCGTCTCAAATGGACGGAGTTCCAAGGACTGTTCAGCTTCTCGCTCGCCATAGTTTCCAAGGAGATACTTATAGTCTGTACCTTCCATTGAGACAGTGGTCGATTGATCATAGAAGTTATTGAAAACAATCAATTCTTGATCGCCCAATTGACGCTTATAAGCAAAAACCTGTGGGTGGTCGGTTAGGAGAGGCTGGTAGGTTCCTTCTTGAATAATAGCTAATTCTTTTCGAAGACGGATTAAGTCTTGGTAGTAGCTAAAAATACTACCTTCGGCTAACTCTTTTTCGACATTGATATCTTTATAGTTCGCAGCCACCTCTAGCCATGGTTGACCAGTTGAGAAACCTGCATTGGTTTGGTCATTCCATTGGATTGGTGTGCGGCTGTTATCACGGGATTTGACTTGGATAACGTTCAAAGCTTCCGCTTCACTCAAACCACGATCCAAGAGCATTTGGTAAGCATTGATACTTTCAATATCCTTGTATTGATCCATGCTGGTAAATCCGGGATCAGTCATTCCGATTTCTTCACCCATATAGATGTAAGGAACCCCTTTCATCATGTGGATAGTTTGGGCCAACATTTTTGCGGATTCTTCCCGATACTCTTGGTCATTGGTGAAGCGGGTTAGGGCACGAGGTTGGTCATGGTTGTTCCAGAAGACTGCATTGCAGCCACCACCTTGATCCATTCCTACTTGCCAGTCATTGAGAATTCGTTTTAATTCTGCGAAGTCCATCGCCTGATTTTGCCATTTGTCACCATCTTTATAGTCAACTTTGAGATGGTGAAAACTAAAGGTCATTGATAGCTCATGACGGTCTGGTCTGGTGTAAAGGATACAGTTGTCAATGGTGGTTGAGGACATCTCGCCAACCGTTACGATATCTGAATCTTGTCCAAAACTCGCTTGATTCATTTCCTGCAAGTAGTCGTGGACAATTGGGGTATCGGTGTAGAGGGCTTTTTCTTGTTGTTCATTGATAGAGTCGACAAGGACTTCATCTTTTCCAATGACGTTGATGACGTCAAAGCGGAAACCAGAAGCTCCTTTTTCCCGCCAGAAATTGACAACATCGTAGAGCTCCTTGCGGACTTCTGGATTGTGCCAATCCAGATCCGCCTGGGTTTTATCATAGAGATTCATGTAGTACTTGCCAGTATCTCCGAAAGGTTGCCAAGCTGGGCCACCGAATTTTGATTGCCAGTTGGTTGGTAGGCTGCCATCTGTCTTAGGTTCTCGGATGTAGTAGTAGGCTTGATATTTCTCATCACCAGCTAAAGCTTTTTGGAACCATTCATGTTCCGTTGAAGTGTGGTTGAGAACCATATCTAACATGATTCCCATACCGAGTTCTTTGGCTTGGCGGGCTAATGCTTCAAAGTTTTCCATAGTTCCGAAGCGAGGGTCGATGGCCCTGTAGTCTGCGATGTCATAACCATTGTCATTTTGAGGAGACACATAGAAAGGGTTAAGCCAGAGAATGTCGACTCCTAACTTTTTCAAATAAGGAAGTTTTTCAATAATGCCGGGTAAATCCCCGAAACCATCCCCGTTGCTGTCCTTGAAGGATTTAGGATAGATTTGGTAAACAACTTTGGAAAATAATGAATCTTTCATGAAAATACCTTTCTAATCAAAAGGGGTGGGGTTTCTTGAAACCCACCCCTAAAAATCTTAGTCTTTTTTCTCAAAGCGAATGAAGACAAATGTTAGAACGATTGGAAGAGCGATTACAATTGCTAATCCAAGGGCGAAAATACCCCAATATTGTGGAACGATGGAAAGGATACCAGGGATACCACCGATACCAACAGAATTGGCAAGAACTGGTACAGAACCTAGAAGGGCTCCGGCAATTCCGGCTGAAACCATAGCTGCTAGGAAGGCGGCCTTATGGCGAAGGGTTACCCCGAAGATAGCTGGTTCTGTAACTCCCAACCATGCAGAGATGGCAGAAGTGAGGGCCATGCTTTCGTTTTTGTTATCTTTATTTTTACGGAAAATCAACATCATGGCAAGAGCAGCAGATCCTTGAGCGACATTAGACATCACAAGGATTGGCCACAAGAAAGTACCATTTTCAGATGCAACCAATTGGAGGTCAACTGGTAGGAACATGTGGTGCATACCAGTGATGACAAGTGGAGCATAGAAGGTACCATAGATGAGACCTCCCAACCAGCCAGCTGTACTAAAGATAGCCATCATGACATTTGTGATTTGTGTTGCCAACCACATGGTTACAGGACCAATGACAGTGAAGGCAAGGAAACCAGTAATCAAGAGTGAGACAGGAGCAACCACTAAGAGTTTCAAGCTATCTGGAACACGTTTGTTTAACCACTGTTCAACATTAGCCAAGATAAAGGCTGCAAAGAGAGATGGTAAAACTTGAGCTTGGTAGTTCATTTGTTGAACGGGAATACCGAAGAGATCCCATGTTGGAATTTCTGCAAGTCCGCCAGTATTGACATCAAACAAGGCATATTGCGAAGTCAATCCTGGATGGCAAAGAACCAAACCAAGTACGATTCCCAAGAGTGGTGAACCACCGAAACGGGTCATTGCTGACCAACCAACAAGAGCTGGGATAAAGATGAAGGAAGTTGCCGCGATAAAGTTAACAATACCAGCAAATCCAGCGAATCCAGGATACATTTCAACAATGGATTGTGCTCCAAAAATTCCAGGTTGGGTAAGGACATTGTTAATCCCCAAAAGCAAACCAGAAGAAATGATAGCTGGTAGAATTGGAACAAAAACGTCACCCAACAATTTTACCAATTTTTGAAGAGGATTCAAATCTTGAGCAGCCTGTTCCTTAGCTTCTTCTTTAGATACAGCCTGTGCTCCTGTTTGCGCTACCAGTTCATCGTAAGCTTTGTCAACAATACCAGGACCAATGATAACTTGATACTGACCATTGGCAGAGAACTGTCCCTTAACCAAATCAATTTGATCGAGAGCAGACTCATCTACCTGCCCTTCATCTTTTAGAATAAAACGAAGACGGGTCACACAGTGGGTTACACTGTTGATGTTGTCCTTGCCACCAATGGCTTGAACGATTTTAGAAACATCGTTTTTCATAACTTCTCCTTTTGAAAGCGTTTTTTAAACTTGTATAGACAAATTATAGTAGACTTGTCTATACTTGTCAAGGGTTCATGTGGAAAAAGTTTATAAAAAAGCCCCCTACTGGGATGATTCCAGCAGGGGGTGAGTCATTAGTCAACAAAACCGATCGTTAAAAAGATTGCTGCTAGAAGGAGGAGATGGACTTTCTTTTCTTGAACATAGAAAGAGTAGAGGAGACCTCCTAAAAATATAGTCAAAGGGCTTGACAAATTGAGTCTACAAATGTAAACTTCAAATATAGACTACAAGTGTAAACAAAAAAGAGGTAAACGCTATGAAAGGAATCATGTCGACTGCAGAATGGCAGGTAATGCGGGTTCTCTGGGCTCATCCAGACAGTGGCAGTAGTCAGATTATTGACTACCTGCAAGCGGATTTTGAGTGGAAACCCAGCACCGTCAAGACTCTTTTGACTAGGCTCAAGGATAAGGGCTTGATTGAGGCTCAAGCGGAAGGCAAACGCTTTGTTTATCGAGCTGTGACGAGTGAGCAGCAGGAGTTAGAGAAGATGGGGCAAGAGTGGTTGGACAATCAGTGTCAGACCAAGCATGGGGAGCATTTATTGGCTCTTTTGAAGCAGGCCCAACTGACTCAGTCTGACTTGGAGAATCTAGTAGCTTGGGCGGAGACAGTCAAGGAAACAGCACCGACTCAAGTGGCTTGTTCTTGTTTGCCGGGGCAATGTGATTGTCATGCTTAGAAGGAGATGAAGATGGAAGAACGTTTGTACCAAGTTTCAGGCATGACCTGTGCTTCCTGTGCCTTAACGGTGGAAGCTGTTGCGGGGCAGCAGGAGGGAGTTGAAGAGGCGCAGGTTAACTTAGCAACTGAAAAATTGACTCTGAGAACGACAGGGGATTTTCAAGCTAGTGTCTTGGAGGCAGCGGTGTCTGGTCTGGGATATGATTTAGTAGAGCAGCAGTTAGAGTGGGATGCCGAGCAACGCCAGTCTCAAGAGGAAGACAAGGAAATTCGATTGGAGGCTGAGCGTCGGCGTTTGCTAGGGACCGCCTTGTTGACACTGCCCTTACTCTATATTGCTATGGGCTCCATGTGGGGCTTGCCTCTTCCAAGTTTTTTAGCGCAAGGGGCTCCTTTTGTCCTGGTCCAGTTCCTTTTGACAACGGTCGTTCTTTATTTAGGGCACGGTTTTTACCAACGTGGTCTGCGCAATCTTTTTCAGGGGCATCCCAATATGGATAGTTTGATTGCCTTGGGAACAGGTGCTGCCTATCTCTATTCGACCTATGGAACTTGGCAGGTTTTGCAGGGACAAGACCATTTTGCCCACCATCTCTATTTTGAGTCGGCCGCAACCATTATTTTCTTTGTTTTCTTAGGGAAATATTTAGAGGCAAGGGCCAAGCAAGAGACTTCTCGTGCTCTGCAAGGACTTAGTCAGTTAGCACCCCAAGAAGCGACACGTATCGGGACTGCAGGGCCAGAAATCGTTGCGACCAAGGATTTGAAGGTCGGAGATCGGGTACGGGTCTTTCCTGGAGATAGTTTCCCGGTGGATGGAATTGTCCTAGCAGGCAGTGGTTATGTGGACGAATCCATGATGACGGGGGAAAGTCTTCCTGTTTATAAGGAAGCTGGTCAGTCGGTTTGGGCGGGAAGTCTCAATCAAAGCGGTAGTGTGGATTACCAAGTTACTCAAGTGGGAGGAGCAACTCTGCTGGCTCAAATTATTACCTTGGTCGAAGAGGCCCAGGCACAAAAAGCGCCGATTGCCGCCTTGGCAGACCGCTTGGCTCGTTATTTTGTACCGCTGGTCTTGGTAGGTGCCTTATTAGCGAGTTTAGCTTGGTATTTCTTGGGTGGGGCAGATCTGGAATTTGCCTTGTCGATTTTTATAGCAGTCTTGGTGATTGCCTGTCCTTGTGCCTTAGGCTTAGCGACACCGACAGCGATGATGGTGGCGACTGGGCGGGGTGCTCAAAAAGGTGTGCTGCTTAAATCCGGTCCGGCTTTGGAAAGTTTGGCTCAGATTCAGACGGTACTGTTGGATAAGACAGGGACTGTCACAGCTGGTCAGATGAAGTTGACAGATTTAGAGCTTTGGACAGAGGAGTCACGAGCAGAGGTTTTGGCTCTTCTAGCTTCCGCCGAAAGTCATAGTGAGCACCCAATTGCTCAAGCATTTGTGCAGGCGGCTGAAGAAGAGGGGATTGCTTTGCGGGCTGCCTATGACTTTCAAGCCCATGTCGGGCGTGGCATTGTGGCTCAGGTTGACGGGCAACGGATCTTGGTTGGAACTAGTCGCTACTTAGAAGAGCAGGGTGTTGTCATTCCGCATGAGTTGGATTTACAGTCTTGGGAAAGTGCTGGAAAAACGACTCTCTTGTTGGCGCGTGAGGGAATTCTATTAGCGGCTCTAGCGGTTTCGGATCCTATTAAGGAGACTAGCCGCGAGGCGATTAGACAATTGAAAAAACGTGATTTGGAAGTTGTTCTTTTGACAGGTGATAAAGAAGCAACTGCCCAAGCTATTGCCAAAGAAGTGGGAATTACCCAAGTTGTGGCTCAGGTACTTCCACAGGATAAGGCTGCTCAAGTTGCTGCCTATCAAGAGCAAGGAAAACTCGTAGCCATGGTTGGCGACGGTATTAATGATGCTCCAGCTCTAGTTCAAGCTGAGGTCGGGATTGCCATGGGAACTGGAACAGATATTGCCATGGATGCTGCTGATTTGGTTCTTCTCCAAGGTGATTTGCTCAGTTTAGTCGATGCGGTTACCCTTAGTCGAGCTACACTTGGAATCATTAAAGAAAACCTCTTCTGGGCCTTTATCTACAATATCATTGGTATTCCAATTGCCATGGGACTTCTTTACATCTTCGGAGGTCCTCTCTTGAATCCTATGTTAGCTGGCTTAGCTATGAGCTTGTCCTCTGTATCTGTTGTCTTGAACGCCCTTCGCTTACGCTGGAAATAAAGGAGAAAACATGAAACAAACTGTTCAATTAGCAGGATTATCCTGCCAAAATTGCGTTAAACATACCACAGCAGCCCTCTCAAAACTGGTAGGTGTAGAATCCGTGACTATTGATCTGGATCAACAGCTAGCCCAAGTGACAACCAATACAGTCTATCAGGCTCAGGCCTATCAAGAAGTTCTAGGCCCCTTGCCCTACAAGGTTGAATCTGTTCGTTAACACAAAAACGCCGTTCCTTTTTTGGGAGACGGCGTTTTTGTGTGAGTGCTTATGGGGAGCTTGTTTGAAGCTATTTTCTAATTGCTTTAGCAAACCTAGTTTTGTCTTTTGTTATCCTATCCCCAAAGCCGCTTTAGCTAGCTGATCGGCACGATCATTGAGGGGATCACCACTGTGGGCGTGGACTTTACGGAAGTGGATTTGAATGAGTGGGGAGTAGCGGTCAAACTCTTTTTTGTAGGCTTGGGAGATGGCCTTATTGGTTTTCCAGTCGCCGGTGGCCCAGGATTCGATACCTTGGTAATCGTAATAAATAGTGATGCTGGGATAGTCGTTGAGAACAGCCCACTTGATAGCGGCTAGGCTGGCTAGGCATTCCCCAGCCACTTGGTGAGATTCAAGGAAGATATCACGATCTCCAGCAAAGGAAAGACTTTCGATCTCTTTTCCGTTCAAGATAAAGGAGACGCCGGAACCGTATGCCTGATTCCGTTTATCGTAGGAGCCGTCCACATAGGCTTGAAGTTGGTCAGAGGCGATGGGTGCTTGGGTTTTGTCCTCTATGTAGACAATAGCCTCTTCTTGGCTGGTGAAGGATTTATATTGTGCACCTGAGAAGCCTTGAACTTGTTGTTGCGCTTCGGGCCAGCTGGTGTAGATTCCTGGTTGGCGTCCTTTTTTGACTGCGTAAAATTTCATAAGCGTCCTTTCTAAAAGCGAGCTTGGTAGAGGGTTGCGGAAATGGTGATGTGAGTCAGCTTGGTCCAGTCAAAGTCTGTGAGATTTACTTGTTGGAGCAGTGGGGTCATCTCTAATAAAGCTTCTCGGAGCTGGGGTGTTAGAGAATAGGTGGCGGTTAGCTCTTTCTGGTCTAGGATTTGCATCTGTTCTTTGAGGTGGTGATCAATGTCCTCGGGCTGATAGGCTTCTTTGCCCAGAATCTTTCGAATTTCAATCAAATGTTGAGATCCTGGAATAACCTTGAGGACTGTCCCTTGGGGCTGTAATAACCGCTGAAACTCTTGATAGTTAGCTGGAGAAAAGACATCCAAAATCAAATCGAGACTGTGATTTTCTAAGGGAATCTTGGCTAGGTCTGCCACAAACCATTTGATGTGTTGGTGGCTATCCGTCTTGCTGGCGAGAAGGATGGAGTCTTTGGACAAGTCAAAGGCATAATAGTTACTAGAATAGCTATTTTCCAGATGTCGGCTGTAGAAGCCTTCACCACAGGCGACATCTAAGATGGATCGTGGCTGCAGTTTCTCGATTTGCTGAGTCAGGCCTTCTAGGATATGGTCATAGAGTCCAGCTTCCAGGATTGTTTGGCGAGCTAAAAAGGAGTTTTTCTGGTAGTGCTGAGAGGTCTTGGCCTGGGGAGCTAAATTGATATAACCTTGCTTGGCTAAGTCGAAACTATGGCGATTCTCACAGACTAGACTGCGTTCCTGAAGGTGTAAGGTTTGATGGCAGTGGGGGCAGATAAAGAGGAGGGAAGAATCTGTAAATCGTTGAAGTTTGGGTGGCAGCATAGAGTAGTCTCCTTTGGTTGGAAAAGGCCAGGGCCCAAAACTGGGTCCTAGCCTTTGTGAAGTCTAGTATGTTAGAATAGAATATTTTTTCTTACCGCGACGGATAACAGTGAGTTGGTCTTCGAGGCGGTCCTTGTTATCTAGCTGGTAGTCCAAGTCTTGGATACGTTCACCGTTGATGTAGATAGCGCCATTCGTCACATCTTCACGAGCTTGGCGTTTGGATGGGGAAATGCCAGCTGTCACCAAGATATCAACCAGATTCAAGCTATCTTGACCAGTTACTTGGTAGTTTGGCACATCGCCTAACCCTTGCAGTAGTTCGGAAACAGAAAGTTCTTGGATATTTCCAGAGAAAAGGCTTTCGGTGATTTTGAGGGCTTGTTCATAGGCTGCTTGGCCGTGAACGAGGGAAACTACTTCTTTAGCCAGAATTTTTTGGGCTAGTCGTTGGTGTGGAGCTGCTAAGAACTCTTTTTCAATCTCTGCGATTTCCTCTAATGAAAGGAAAGTGAAGATTTTCAAGAAGCGAACAGCATCGTCATCCAAGACATTAAGCCAGAACTGGTACATTTCATAAGGACTGGTTTTGCTAGCATCTAACCAAACAGCGTTTCCTTCGGATTTACCGAATTTTTTACCGTTAGCATCAGTAATCAATGGAACGGTGAGAACATGGCCAGTTGTATTAGCCTTGCGGCGAAGCAATTCAGTTCCAGCAGTCATGTTGCCCCACTGGTCACTTCCTCCAATTTGGAGGGTCACATTGCGTTCTTGGTTGAGAGTGTAGAAGTCGTAGCCTTGCATGATCTGGTAGGCAAATTCGGTATAGGAAATTCCAGTTTCAATCCGGGATTTAACCGAATCCTTGCTCATCATGTAATTCACAGTGAAGTACTTTCCGATATCCCGGAGGAAGTCAATGAAGCTAACGCTGCCAAACCAGTCATAGTTGTTGACCATTTCTGCCTTGTTGGCACCATTGTCGAAGTCTAAGAAACGGGAGAGTTGTCCTTGGATTTTTGTTACCCAGCCGTCAACGGTTTCTTTGGTTTGTAGGCTGCGTTCGGCATCCTTGAAGGATGGGTCACCAATGAGTCCAGTTGCACCACCAACCAAGGCATAGGGTTTGTGCCCAGCTAATTGCAAGCGACGGCTGGTGAGAATCGCTACTAAGTGGCCTAAGTGCAAGCTGTCAGCGGTAGGGTCATAACCTGTATAGTAAGAGACTTGTCCTTCCTCTAGCGCTTTGCGAAGAGCTTCTTCATCCGTTGTTTGGAAGACCAAGCCCCTTTCTTTCAGCTCATCAAAAATGTGCATGTCTGACTCCTTTTTTGTTTCATTTTTCTTACTACAGTTTAACAAAATAAGGGATAATTGAAAAGAGCGAGGGCATTTTGCTATAATTGGGATTAACGTAAAAAAGGAGATAGACATTGTGAAGCACAAAGCTAAGAGGAATAGGGAAGAGGAGGCGTGGACCTGGAAGGATAGTGTGGGAACAGTCTTTCAGGTACAGTATCTCCTGCTAAAGGTCTTGCTGGTTTTTTTCTGGGGGTTTCTGGTACTAGGTGTCGGCGTGGGTTTGGGATATGCGGTTAGTCTTTTTCAAACGGCACAAGTTCTAGAGGGAAATGAGTTAGTTCAGCAAGTGACGCGAGTAGCCGGTCAATCCGAGTTGCGTTATGCTGACGGGAGTTTGATTGAAAAGGTTGATAGTGATCTTTTGCGGACCCCCATTACTTTAGATAAGGTGTCCGCCTCAGTCCAGGATGCTGTGATTGCAACAGAAGATGAGAACTTCTATGACCATGATGGGATTGTTCCTAAGGCTGTTATTCGGGCAACTTTGGGATCTGTTGTCGGTCTTGGTAGTTCGAGTGGGGGTTCTACTCTGACTCAGCAGTTGATCAAACAGCAAGTTGTTGGAGATGCACCGACCTTTTCTCGGAAAGCGGCAGAAATTTTAGATGCCTTGGCCTTGGAGGAGTCTATGTCCAAGGAAGATATTCTGATGGCTTATCTCAATATTGCGCCTTTTGGGAGAAATTATAAGGGTCAAAATATAGCAGGGGTTGAAGAGGCAGCTCAGGGAATTTTTGGGAAAAGCGCAAGTGATCTCAATCTTCCTCAGTCAGCTTTTATAGCAGGACTTCCTCAGAGCCCTATTGTCTATTCCCCTTATGCGGCTGATGGAACACTAAAAACCGAAGAGAATCAGACGCTAGGACTAGAGCGGCAAAAAAATGTTCTTTACAATATGTACCGAACTGGAAAAATCTCAGAGGCAGAGTACCAAGAAGCTTTAGACTATGATCTCCAAGCAGACTTTAGGCCAGGTCAGCCAACGGAAGGGGAAACCCATAATTATCTTTACTATACCGCTGTAGCTGAGGCTCAAAAAGCGATGTACAGTTACCTGATTGAGCGGGATAAGGTGAGTGAACGGGATTTGAAAAATGAGTCAACCGTAGCTGCTTATCAAGAACTGGCTGCAAAAGAGCTACACAGTGGGGGCTATGTTATCCATACCACGATTCACAAAGCTGTCCACCAAGCAATGGAGGAAACAGCTGCCAACTATGGATCTGTGTTAGACGATGGAACTGGACGGGTTGAAGTTGGTAATGTTCTTCTGGATAATGCAACGGGAGCAGTTCTTGGATTTGTTGGAGGTCGGGATTATGAGACTAATCAGAACAATCATGCTTTTGAGACTGTCAGATCTCCAGGATCGACGATTAAATCTATTCTTCCGTATGGCATAGCCATTGATCAAGGGATGATGGGAAGTGCCAGCATTGTGTCCAATTATCCGACAAATTATTCTAGTGGTCAGCCAATTATGCACGTGGGAAGCCGTGGGACAGCGATGATGCCCTTACAAGAGGCGATTAATAAATCGGAAAACATTCCTGCCTACTGGGCTTATCGAATGCTGCGGGAAAGTGGTGTGGATGTTGAAGATTACATGAAAAAGATGCATTACGATATTGCTGATTACAATATCGAAAGCCTCCCTCTTGGTGGTGGAATTGAGGTATCCGTTGATCGACATACGAATGCTTATCAAATGTTGGCAAATAATGGTCAGTACCAGGAACGTTATCTCGTAGCTGCGATTGATACTCAGTCTGGGGATCGAGTTTATGAACGTGCCAATCAGCCTGTTCAGGTATTTTCTGCAGCGACTGCAACAATTATGCAAGAATTGTTACGTGGTGTTATCCAATCGGGTGATACAACAACCTTTAAGAGTCGTTTAGGAGGTCTAAATCCTTCCTTAGCGGGAGCGGATTGGATTGGTAAGACGGGAACTACGGATGATTATATGGATGCTTGGCTGATGGTAGCAACACCAGGGGCGACTTTGGGAGGTTGGACAGGTCATGATGATAATACTCCGATGTCGACAATGAGTGGTTACAATAATAATTCTCAATACATGGCCCAATTGGTTCAGGCCATACATCAGGCGGATCCAACAGTTTGGAAAACAGAGCAGCGCTTTGAATTGGCTCCAGATGTTATTCGATCAACTGTCCTTCGTTCAACAGGCCAAGCACCAGGTACGGTTGATATCAATGGTCGTCAAATAACAGTGTCCGGTGCTACTACTACCAGTTACTGGGCTGTAAATGGTGCGCCTGTAACTTCTTATCGTTTTGCGATTGGTGGAAGTGACGCAGATTATCGACAAGCTTGGGCTTCTATTCAAGGAGGGCGCTAAAGGATCTCTCAGGAATATTCGATAGTTATATGAGGCAGGGTTTTGAATCCTGCCTTTTTTGTGACATCACCTCATCAAAGGAATTTTTATACTCATTCAGAATCAAAATTAGCAGATATCCATTCTCTATGGACAATCGATCGTAAGCGAGTAGTTGATAAGCTTTGGATAACTTCTTGCAACTGATCAATGACGTCATTCAATGATTTAAATGCTTTGTTCTTAAATCCTAATTTCCGAATCTCTGCCCAAACTTGTTCAATCGGATTCATCTCTGGTGTATAAGGTGGAATAAATGTAAATTCAATATTGCTAGGAATATCCAATGTCTGTGATTTATGCCAAACCGCATTATCCATCACCAAAATAATATAGTCGTTAGGGTAAGCTTCTGACAGTTGTCGTAAAAATTCATTCATCCAAGCCGTATTACA